>NZ_JBIRVQ010000009.1:0-416039 GCF_044386975.1 Nocardia sp. NPDC020380
GAGTACGAGTCCCCGAGGACGACCAGTGTGTGACCAGGGCGCTGCGGGGTGTCATCGGCCGCCGCGACAGCGGCCGAACCCTCCAACCCGAGGGCGATCAGGGCAGTGCACACGATCCGGCCCAACTGTGCACTCAGCGAATGACCGGTGACCATCGATGAAACCTGCTTCCCCGACTCAGTACCCGGCCCGCGGTGAGAACCCCGGGTCCGGCAGGGTCGGGGGCGCTTGTTTCGGCGGTTCGGCCTGCCGCGACGGGACAGCAGTGACCGGGGGCTCGGTAGCAGGCGCTGGTATCGCGATCACGCTGGTGGGCGCGGGCGCTTGGGTCTGTGGCGCGGGGACGACCTCACTCGGCGAGGCAATCTCACTCGGTGCGGCCGGGGCCGCGGCGGGACTGGTGGACGGCACGATCACCGACGTCACCGTCGTCGAACTGCTCGGGGCCGGGGACCCCGTGTCCGAGCCTCCGCATCCCGCCGTGGCGAGCACGGCCAATGCACACAGTGCCGACCCCGCGAAGGAGAAACGGCGCACAGATGTGGCGGTCGACTTCGAATTGAATGTGATCATTCGGATCCTAAAACGCCGTGATGACAGGACGATTCATGATCACATGGAAATACGATGGGCCAGACGCGCTGTGCGCCATTACATTACGGGTCTTGCAAGATCACCCGAACATGGTTGACCGGGAATGCCGGTGTGTGGTCAGAGGACTCGATAGCGCAGGTGAGTGACGCGGGTACCGGGGAAGATCTCCGGATCTTCCAGCAGGACCGGGCCATCGGTGCGGCCGATGAGCGGGACCCCGCCGCCCAGCAGCACGGGTGCGATATCGACCCAGAGTTCTTGCAGCAGACCGGCTTCCAGCGCCTGACGGGCCATCTCGCCGCCGTTGACGGCGACCCAGTGGTCACCGGCGATGGTGGCGGCGGTGTCGATCGCGGTCTTGATGCCGTCGGTGACGAAGGTGAACGGCGCGCCGCGATGGGTATCGATCCATTCGTGCGGAACGGTGTGCGTGAGCACCACGATCGGCTTGTTGCACGGATGGCTGCCGCCCCAGCCATCGGTCAGGTCGAACAGGCGGCGCCCCACCACGAAAACACCGACACGGTGGAGGAATTCGGAGAAATAGGCGTGATCAGCGGGGGTCAGGTGGAACGGGACCTCCGGGTGCGTGCTCTGATACTCCACGTCACCGGCGGTGTACCAGGTGAACAGGTGCTCGAACCCCGTCTCCTCCGGGCCGGCGATGAATCCGTCCAGGGAGGTCGTGGCCCCCGCGATCACTTTCGTCATTGCAGGAACTCCTTCAGGGTCGGAACGAACTTCGCCGCATTGACCTGATGGGTCTGACCCGGCAGATCCACGAACTTCGCGCCCGGAATGGCCTGTGCCAGAGCGGCATTGCCATTGCGCATCCACGCCGGGCTCTTGGTGCCCGCGTAGACGGTGGTCGGCGCGCTCACATAGTCGTAGCGACCGGCCGGAATCGGCTTGCCATCGAGGGCATCACCCATGAACCTACCGTCATAGGTCAAGGTGGGAGCCGTCTTCTTCAACTTCGACCAGCCCGGGAACACCGGGAACAGCTCGACCAGCAGCCTCGGCAGCCGGATCCCGCTGTGCATGAAGTACTTGACCGCGGCACCGTTCTTCCCGGCCGCGATCAGATCCCGGATGTGCTGCTGATAGCCCTCCGGGGCGGGCGGGCGTGAATCGTCCACGATCAGCGGGAACTCGTAGAGCCCGATCCGCCGCACCGCCAGCCCCGCCTGCACCGTGGCCAGTGTCACCGCGCATCCGGAAGAGAAGGCGACCAGATCGACCGGTTCCCCGGCCTCGGCCGCCACCGCCTGCAGGTCCTCGACCTCCCGCTGCGGGTCGTAGGGGAGCGTATCGCCGCTCTCCCCACGCGCCCGGCGGTCATAGATGTAGACCGTGAACCGGTCCGAAAGCTGTTCGGCGACCGGCCGGCTCGGGCCCATCTCGCGGTAGCAGAACGCCCCGTCGACCAGCACGACCGCGGGGCCGCTCCCGATCTTCTCGTAGGCGATGGTGGTGCCGTCCTTGGAAACGACTGTTGCAGTGGTCATGGCGTGATTCCTTGTGTCCGGGCGATGGATACCGTCTCACCTCTTGAGACGGCACGGACCCGAAGAAATCATCGCGCTCCGCGAGAAGTCCTGTGCCGGAATTCGATTGCCATGACCGCCGCGATCAGGCGGCCGTTTCGGCGGTGGCGGTCAGGACGGCGCGGCCGAGGATGTGGCCGGCCATGGTGAAGCCGAGGACGGCCGGGGTGGCTTCGGCTGGGACGCCGATGGATTCGACGTCGAGGGCGTGCACCACGACGAAGTAGCGGTGCGGGCCGTGGCCGGCGGGCGGGGCGGCGCCGATGAAGCGGGCATCACGGGTGTCGTTGGGGAGTTGGAAGGCGCCCGCGGGCAGGCCCGAACCGGTGGCGTCGCCGGCGCCCTCGGGGAGTTCGGTGACGGTGGCGGGGATATCGGCTACGGCCCAGTGCCAGAAGCCGGAGCCGGTGGGGGCGTCGGGGTCGTAGACGGTGACGGCGTAACTCTTGGTGCCGGCCGGGGCGTCGTGCCAGGACAGCTGGGGGGAGACGTCCTTGCCGCCGGGGAGGCCGGCGGAGAGCTGCTCGGCGGACCAGGCGCTGCCGTCGGTGACGGTGTCGCTGGTGACGGTGAAGGTGGCTGCTTCGGGGAGGCGGGCGAAGGGGTTGTTGCTGCTCATCGAGTCATGCCTTTCGGGGTTATCGGGGCCGTGCGGGCAACTGCGGTGCCGCACAGGATCGATCATAGGCTTAATAATCGATTATCTGTCAAATAGTCTATGCTGAGGGCATGACGCAGACGGCCGAAACCTCCGCCTCACCGGGCAAACAGATGCTTTCCGAGCAGGTCTATGCCCGGCTGCGGGATGCGATCATGCGCGGGGACTACGCACCCGGAACTGCGCTGAAGCCGCAGGATCTGGCCCGTGAACAGGGCGTGAGCCTGGCTGTGGTGCGTGAGGCGCTGGTGCGGGTGGTCGGGGACGGGCTGGCCGATCGGCTGCACAATCGGGGGTTCGCTGTGCCCGCGTATTCGGATCAGCGCTGGCAGGAGATCGCCGAGGCGCGGCGCACGATCGAACCGGTCATCCTGCGCATGTCCATCGAACGTGGCGATGTCGACTGGGAGGCGCGCGTGCGTGCGGCTCATCATCGCCTGGTTCGCACTCCGGTTTATGAGCCCGAGGAGAGCAAGTACTACAGCGAGGCCTGGTCCGAGGCGCACCGCGGCTTCCATCGGACGCTGCTGGAAGGCTGCGAAAACCCTGTTCTACTGGAGACTTTCGATCGCCTGTGGACGGCGAGCGAACTCACCCGCCGTCTGTCCACGCATCGCAATCCCGGCCGCGACGGCGCCGATGAACACCGTCGCCTGGAAGAAGCGGCGCTGGGCCGCGACGCCGACACCGCTGCCGCGATCCTGGTCCGGCATCTCACCCTCACCGCGGACGGGCTGACCGAGGAGACTTCGACCTAGAAGGCCCGCAATTCGATGCGGGCTCAGTCGTCAGCGCACGTCGAGGAGTTGTTCGAAGAACCCGCCGATCTGGTTTTTGCGGTCGATCAGGTGGATCTCCAGGATCCAATGGCAGGCGCGACCGGTGGGATCGGCGCGGCGCATCGGGGTGTGCGATCCGGCGGCGATATAGGAGGTGACCTCGGATCCGGAGATCTGCTTGTGCGGGAACTCGCCGACGAGATGACCTGCGATCGGGGCGCTGAACTCCCATCCCTGTGCTGTTGCCTGTTCGACGATCCAGGTGTAGAGCTGATCGCCGGTGATGTCGGGGTGGGCCTCGAAGTAATCGCGGCCGCGTTCCCACATGGGTTCGAGTGCATCGCGTACGGCCAGCATCGCGGGGTCGTCACCGAGGACGTAGGTGCGGCCGAAGTCGGCCTCCCACTCGTCGAAGATCGGCCCGAAATCCAGGAAGCAGATGTCGTTTTCGCCGATGACGCGGTCGGGCGGGTTGGAGCTGTAGGGCGCGAGCGTGTTGATGCCCGAACGGACGATGCGCTTGTGCCAGAAGCGGCGGATGCCGAACATCTCATCGGCCAGATCGCGAACCGCATCGCTGACAGCAGCCTCGCCGGCTCCCGCGACGATGATATTCCGCGCGACGACCTCATCGAACAACTTCGAGGCTTTGGCCTCCGCATCGAGCAGCGCTGAAACACGTTCTGACTCGGTAGGTTTCGTCGATTCCACAAAGTCGACCTTAGATCACGTCAGGACCTGAGGTAGCTCGACTCGGGTGAGGCGTTAATGCAGTGCGCCCGCGCGGCGATCTTGTTGTCGACGGAGGGCGGGGGGAATGAAAGCCATTGAGTCGGTCGCGATTCGTGCGATCGGGGTCGTGCTGCTGGCTGTGGGCGCAACAGCATGTTCGGACAGTGGAGGGCATCAGGATCACGCGGTATCGAGTGTTGTTACGTCGCAACCCGTCTCACCGGTAGGCGAATTGCCGCTGTGCGGGGACGTCGATCACGTGGACGAGCATCAGGTGCTGGCGGACTGCCGGTTGCAGAGCATCGACGGGTCGGGACTGGCGTTCTCTGTCCACTACATCCCGAGCTTCGGCCGCTACCCGTGGGTCGATGCCGGCGTGCGGATCGAGGTTTCCGGGCCCGACGGCAGGGTGCGGCAAACGCTGATGCAGACCGGTAATTTCGAAATGGTCGAGCCGCGTCTGGCCGATCTCGCAGGCGACGGGCGTCAGGAACTGATCGTGACGCTCAATCTGACCATCACCGGCAATTCTGACGATCAGGTGTACGTGTCGACCGCCGCTACCAGCGGCAAGTTCGCCCTGGCGGGCAAGGCCGACGGGACGAGGCTCGAGCGCGAAGTCGACGGCCTGCTGATAGATCTGGTCCACATCAGCGCCGGCAGTCACGCCTACAGCGTCTACCGGCTGACAGATACCAAGCTGGAGAACCTGATCGAAATCGAGGACGACCCCGACGCCCACGGGCATCACTGCGACTACGTCGTCCCACCGACCCTCGCCGGGACCGGACTCACGCTGGATCAGGCCCGCACCAGGTACTGCGCCCTCCTGACAGGCAGGTGAGCCCTCGAATACACCCGCGTGCAGTAACCGGGTCGATGTACTCATCTGCGGATGGTCGGCTGGGTCGGAATCCGCAACTTCGGTTGGGAGTGGGAGTGGTGTCCGCAGGGTCGGAACTACGTGGAGATCGTTGCCGCAGGTGTGGAATCAGGGCTGGTCAGGGTGGGTTTTGACACAGGCGTCAATACCGGCCGATCGGGTTTTTCGGGCGTAGGGTCGGGGCATGCGATTGAGCACCCGTAACCAACTGGATGGAACTGTCACTGCGATCACCCTGGGCGAGGCCATGGCTGTGGTCCGCGTTCGGCTCAACGGTGGAGACGAGATGACGTCGTCGATCACGCGTGCGGCTGCCGATGATCTCGGGCTGGCCGAAGGTTCGGCGGTGAAGGTTCTCGTCAAGTCGACCGAGGTCACCCTCGGCGTCGAGTAGGAAACTGCTGTCCGACGCCATGCCTGCCGGGTTCGGTGGGCATGGCGTCGCTCTATTCGTGGGCTCGGTTACCGCGCGGGATGGGTCATTTCGGTTGTGCGCTACCGAGATCCACGACCCGTAGATCGATGAGGTTGTTTCACGTATCGGCCGCGCAGCCGCTCGGCGGTGAGCGCTCCCGGATTCTGCACGGCTCCCGAGATCGTCAATCCACCGGTCGGCGCGGCCTGGGCCACTGTCGAACTCGCCGTCGCGCTCGTCGCTGTCGCAGGAGTCCGATCACCCGCCGACGAGCACGCTGGCAGCGCCACTGCCACCGAGATGGCGACCATTGCTCCCATCAGGCGCCGGCGCGGGTTGGGCATGATCAGGTGGCCTGGCTTACCGAGGACATGTGGAAGTCGGGGATTCGCAAGGGGGGCATGGCGGTTCGGGTGAACCAGTCTTTCCACTCGCGGGGGAGGGTGATTTCGGTGCGGCCGGCTTCGGTGACGCGGCGGAGCAGGTCGAGGGGGCTTTCGTTGAAGCGGAAGTTGTTGACGGCGGCGGTGACTTCGCCGTTCTCGACGAGGTAGACGCCGTCGCGGGTGAGGCCGGTCAGGAGCAGGGTTGCCGGGTCGACTTCGCGGATGTACCAGAGGCAGGTGAGCAGCAGGCCGCGGTCGGTGTTGGCGATGAGGTCGGGCAGGGTCGCGTCGGATCCGCCTGTCATGAGGAGGTTTTCGCCGGGGACGGTGGTGGGAGCGTCGAATTCGGCGGCGGTGGCGCGGGGGTAGACGAGGGATTCGATGACGCCGTCGCGGATCCAGTCGGTGCGCTGGGCGGTGAGGCCGTTGTCGAAGACCGACAGCGATTCCGAGGAGGACGGGGTGGCGACGAAGGGCCGGTACTCGAGACCGGCGGCGCTGGGGTCGGAGTACAGGGTCAGCGGAATGGTGTTGAGTTGCTCGCCGATTCGGGTGCCGCCGGCGCGGGAGAAGGCGGTGTGGCCTTCGTGGGCGCCGCGGCCTTCCATGGTCCAGTTCATGTAGATCATGAGGTCGGCGACCGCGGAGGGCGGGAGCAAGGTTTCGTAGCGGCCGGCGGGCAGGTCGACGCGGCGCTTGGACCAGTCCAGGCGGCGGGCGAGCTCGGCCAGCAGGGCGGGGGTGTCGACATCGGCGAAATCGGTGGTGCCGGTGCCGACCCAAGCGCTGGCCAGGTCCGTGCCCTCGCCACGTTTGCCATTGATTTCGACCGAACCGATCGGTTGGACCCAGCGGCGGCGCAGGCCCGTGGAGGTGCCCAGCCAGGTGGAATGCATCTGATGATGGGCGAAACCATAGAGGCGGTCCGCGCCGTCGAAACCGGCGGCCAGATCGGTTGCCAGCGACTCGAATACGGTGATGTCGGTGGCGCCGGGTTCGCCGTCCCATTCCAGCAGCCGATCGAGGGTGTCGGCGTCGACGGCGTCGGCGAACAGCAGCGGCATGGCATCGCGGGCGGGTTCGGCGGTGCGGGCGGCTTCTTCGCTGGCGCGCACCACCGCTTCGATCTCGGCGGGGTCCACGCTCGTGGAGCTGACGCTGCCGACGCGGGCGGTGTTCGGGCCGTCGCGGAACACCGACACCACGGCCCAGTCGCGTGCGACCGAGGAACCGTTGGTGGTCATGGAGTTTCCGGCCCAGCGCAGGGAGGCCTCGTGCGCGTCGGTGACGATCACCATGGCCTCATCGGCGCGCGAGGCGCGCAGGGCGCGGTCGACGACCTCGGGGGCGGGGAGCACACTCATGATTAGAGTCCCTTCCTCACTGGCCGGCTTCGGCACGGGTATTGAGAATATTGATGCCGCGCACCAGCACCGACGGGCAGCCGTGCGAGACCGCCGCGACCTGACCGGGCTGGGCCTTACCGCAGTTGAACGCGCCGCCGAGCACCCAGGTGGCGGGTCCGCCGACGGCTTCCATGGAGCCCCAGAAGTCGGTGGTGGTGGCCTGGTAGGCGACATCGCGGAGCTGACCGGCCAGCTCGCCGTTGCGGATCCGGAAGAACCGCTGACCGGTGAACTGGAAGTTGTAGCGCTGCATATCGATCGACCACGACTTGTCGCCGACGATGTAGATGCCGTTCTCCACCCGCGAGATCAGCTCGGCGGTGCTGGTGTCGTGTTCGGGATCGGGTTGCAGGGACACATTGGCCATGCGCTGGATCGGCACGTGATGGGCGGAGTCGGCGTAGGAGCAGCCGTTGGAGCGTTCCAGGCCCAGTCGCGGGGCGAAGGAGCGATCGAGTTGGTAGCCGACCAGAATGCCGTCGCGCACCAGATCCCAGCGCTGCCCGGCCACCCCCTCGTCGTCCCAGCCGACCGAGGCCAGCCCGAACGGTTCGGTGCGATCACCGGTTACGTGCATGATCGGGGTGCCGTACTTCAGGGTGCCCAGCTTGTCGGGGGTGGCGAAAGAAGTCCCGGCGTAGGCGGATTCGTAGCCGATGGCGCGGTCGTACTCGGTGGCGTGGCCGATGGATTCGTGAATGGTCAGCCACAGGTTGGTCGGGTCGATGACCAGATCCGCGGGACCCGCCTGCACGGTCGGGGCCTTCACCTTCTCGGCGAGCCATTCCGGGATCTGCGCGAGTTCGCCGGTCCAGTCCCAGGTTCCGTCGGCTCCCGTCACGTACTCCCAGCCGCGACCCGCGGGCGCCGCGACGGTGCGCATGGTTTCGAACACGCCCGCCGACGGGTCGACGGTGATGGCTTCCAGTTCCGGGTGCAGGCGCACCCGCTGCTGGGTGATGCGCGAGCCGAAGCTGTCGGCGTAGAAGGTCTGTTCCTTGACCTGCAGCACCGACGCGGTGACATGGTCGACACCGTCGGCGGCCTCGAGCCGTCCCGAATAGTCCAGCAGCAGTGCCACTTTCTCCGGTGTCGGCACCGCGAAAGGATCGAGGGCATAGGGCGAGACGTATTCGGCGCCGTCGTAGCGCGGCTCGGGCGCCAGCTCCACACGCTCGCGATTGAGCGCGCGCAAGGTGGTGGCGACGGTGACGGCGCGCCGGGCGACCTCGGCGGCGGAATCCGCGGTGAGGTCGGCGTGCGAGGCGAAACCCCAGGTGCCGTTGACGATCACGCGCACCGCGAACCCGAGATCGGTGCTGTCGCGCACCGATTCGACGCGCCCGTCGCGTAAGCGGATGGACTGCTGCAGCAATCGATGCACGCGCAGATCGGCGTACTGGGCCCCGGCTGCCCGCGCCGCGGACAGTGCCGCGTCGGCGAGCGCCGTCAGGGGCAGGGCGCGGAACTCCTCGTCGACGACCTCGGTTGCGATGCTCACCCGCACCACGCTAGAGGCCGACACTCCGGGCTTCAACTACATTCACGCCCGCAAAGAAATTCGCAGTATGCAAACGTGCACACGCTGCAACAATGCACGAAGTGCGCAGACGCACACCATGAAACGCGCGCGACAAGCCCTGGACATGCCACGTTTTGCTGTCCGGATGCCGTACTGTCCGTCCGCGTGCCGCCATCCGCACTCCGCGATCGTAAACGGGAACGCACCCGCCGAGCCATCCTCGAAGCCGCCGTCGACCAGTTCGAGTCCAGAGGCTATGACGCGACCACCGTCGCCGACATAGCCGCTGCCGCCGAAGTCGGCACCCGGACGTTCTTCAACTACTTCGCGTCCAAAGAGGAACTGCTCTTCCCCGAACCCGACGAACGGGTACAGGCGGCCGCCCAGGCCGTCGCCACCCGCCGCCCCGGGGAGCGACCGGTCGAAGTGCTGCTGCGCGCCCTGCGCGCGGCCGGCGACAATCCGGGCGACCACCTCGGCGACACCCTCGCCGCGCGCATAGCCGTACTGCGCGCGCAGGTTTCGCGCACCGTCCCGGCGGTGAGCGGACGCGCGGCCTACGCGCAGCTGGCCTCGCAGCAGGAGATCGCGCGGCATCTGCGGGCGGCCTTCCCCGACGAACTCGACGATGTCGGCGCGGCCGCACTGGTGGGTGCGGTGGTCGGGGCGGTCTCGGGTGCGCTGACGGTGCTGTTCCAGCGTGGCGGGATCGAGGATCCCGACAAGCTGCAGCGCCAGATCCAGGAGACCACCTCGAAAGTGCTGGCGCCGTGGCTGACCGCGCCTGTCGACTCGGCGGGCGAACTCGCCCACGAACCGCAGCGCGAACTCGCCGCGCAGGCCACGCCCGCATACATCGCGCTCGCGGCCGAACCCGAGCTCGAATACATCCCGTTCCCCGAGGGATTCGGGTCCGAGCCCACGCAGGGCTCGGGCTCGGGCCAGCCGCGCGGATCGGGTTCGGAAGAGGCACAAGGACTCGCGGTGGAACCGGAGCGGGAGCTCACGCCGGAAGTCCAGCGCGAGATCGTGTTCGAATCCGCGCGCGAAGCGGTGTCGGAGTCCGTGCGGGAGCCGGGCGCCGAGCCGGCGGGTGAGCGCGGACCCGAGCCCGCCCGCGAGCTCATCTCCGAACGCGCTCGTGAAGCCGCCGCCGAAGGCCCACTACGCGGGGAGTCCGAACCTGCACGCCACATGTCCACGGTCCATCGGCTCGGGCCGGAGGTGCTGCGGCGCATGGGCTCCGAGAACGGACCGCGCTCGCGCGACGACCACGGCTGCCGCCAATCCGAGGACACCCTCGTCTAGTGACCACCTCGCCGGTCCGGCGAAACCCTTGCACCGCGCCCGGATTCCCTCCGGGCGCGGTGGCGTTTCAGGCGAACTGCTGCCAGCCCAGGCGAATCACCATGGCCACGACCACGATCAGCAGCACCGCGCGCACGAACCCCGCGCCGCGCGCGAGCGCCATGCGCGAACCGACCACGGATCCGGCCACATTCAGCACCGCCATGGACAGCCCGAGGGCCCACAGCACGTGACCGGTGCCGGCGAGGAAGACCAGCGAGCCGAAGTTGGAGCCGCAGTTGATGACCTTCGCCATCGCGGCGGCGCGCACGAACTCGGTGCCGAGCAGGGTGGCGAAGGTGATGATGAGGAAGGTCCCGGTGCCGGGGCCGAGGATGCCGTCGTAGCAGCCGATGAGCCCGGCCGCCAAGGCCACCACCAGGATGGTTTTGCGCCGGGTCGGGGGATGGGTCGCCATGGTGACGCCGATGGAGGGGCGCAGTGTCACGAAGATCGCCACGCCGATCAGCACCACCATCACGACCGGGATGAAGTACTTCTTGTCGATCAGCGCCACCGCCGCGGACCCGCACCCCGCCGCCACCGCCGCGATGACCGCGCCGGGAATCAGCACCTTCCAGCGCATCGGGACTTTGCGGGCGAAGGTGACCGCGGCTGCGCTGGTCCCGCAGAAGGCGGAGATCTTGTTGGTGCCCAGCCCGGTCTGCGGCGGCAGCCCCGGTAGTACCAGGAACAGGGCGGGCAGGGTGATCAGGCCACCACCGCCGACCACCGCGTCGACCCAGCCCGCGGCCGCCGCCGCTGTCAGTAGTACCGCCCAGTCCGCCACACTCACGGGTGAACCCAACCAGACCGACAAACACCGGGCAAACCGGATAACTCCCGGCGAGCCCGTAGGGTGGGCATGTGCGCAGGTTCAGTCTGTGGCTGCGTGGCAAGCCGCTCATCACCGATTCCGTGCTGGCGTTGATGCTGCTCGGCATCGACATTCTCGGGGTCGGGGACAGCACGAACAAGGTGCCCTACCTCGTTCTCAGTGTGCTGCTGCCCATTCCGGTGGTGTTCCGGCGCACCCATCCGGTGGCGGCCGCACTGGCCATGGTCGGCTGTTCGATGGTCACCAGCGTGGTGCACGGAGCCGGCGGGGACCATTCGGTGCATCCCGCGCTGCTCGGGCTGGGCATCATGCTCTACACGCTGGTCGCGTATGTGGGCCGTCGCCAGGGACTCTGGTATCTGGGACTGCTGATCCTCGACAGCGGATTATCGGCACTGCTGATCGGCAAACCCGCGCACAGCGATATCGCCTTCACCGCGCTCTACTACGCACTGTGCTGGGCCCTGGCCGAATTCGTCGGCGCCCGCCACGCCTACGACGCCGAGGTCGCCGCCCGCCTGGCCGTCGCCGACTACGACCGCGAACGCCGCGCCCACGACGCCGTGGCCGCCGAACGCACCCGCATCGCCCGCGAACTGCACGATGTCGTCGCGCACGCGGTGAGCGTCATCATCGTGCAAGCCGACGGCGCCCGCTTCGCCCTGCGCCAGGATCCCGCGACCGCCGAACAGGCCCTCACCACCATCGCCGGCACCGGCCGCGACGCCCTGCGCGAACTCCGCCGCACCGTCGAGCTGCTGCGCACCGAGCATGCGCCCGAACAACTTCCGCAGCACGGCACCGCGGGCATCGCCAAAGTCGTGGAGATGATGCGCAATACGGGCCTGCACGTCACCCTCGAACTCACCGGGGAAATCGACAGCGTCACACCCGAAGTCAGCCTCGGCATCCACCGCATCGTGCAGGAATCCCTCACCAATACCCTGCGCCACGCCGGACCCGACCCCTGCGCCGAGGTCCGCGTGACCCGCCGCGACACCGACGTCCTGATCGAAGTGGTCGACTCCGTCGGCGTGCGCGTGGAAATGCCCGCCGTCAACGGCTCCGCACTCTCGAGTTGCCCCGACAAGGACCCCCAGCCGGCACTACTGACCCTGGCCCAGTCGTCACCCGTGGGTGTGGCCCCACCGGCAGCTATCGGCCTGGCCCCGGCCACCCGTATCGTCGGCAGTGGCCTCGGCCTGGTCGGCATGCGTGAACGCATCGCGGTACTCGGCGGCACCCTCGTCGCGGGCCGCCGCCCCGAAGGCGGCTGGGCCGTGCGCGCCACCATCCCCCTCGAGCGCGATGCCGTCGACTAGCCGTGTTCCGTAAGTAGGCGTGGCGGTCACGGTCGGTGGCCGACAATGTGAAATGGCAGGTTTCATCGCGGTTCCTTACCAAAGGAGTGCTATGGCCAAGAATGTCGCCGACGGTATGTGGGAGATGCTGGTCTCGGCCGGTGTGCGACGGTGCTACGGCATTGTCGGGGACGCCCTCAATCCCGTCATCGACGCGTTGCGGCGCAATGGGTCCATCGATTTCGTGCATGTGCGGCATGAGGAGTACGGGGTTTTCGCCGCCGTCGCCGAAGCTACTTTGACCGGGCGGCCGGTGGCGGTGTGTGGGACTGCGGGGCCTGGGACTATGCACCTGATCAACGGGCTGATGGACGCGCGTAAGGAGGGTGCGCCGATCATTGCCATCGCCGGGGATACCAATACCACCGAGATGGACAGTCACACGATCGAGGAGCTGAATCCGTACCGGTTCTTCGAGATTCCGGCCCACTACATCGGGCGCATCGTCAATGCGCAGCAGCTGCACCACGTGGTCGCCAGCGCCGTCACCATCGCATTGGCCGAACGGGGACCGACTGTGATCTCGGTGCCTGGTGATATCGCCGTGCAGGACGCGCCGAAAGAGTCGCTGCGCGTGGCTGTTCCGGCCACCAAGCCCGGCGCGGCGAATGCCGAGGATCTGGCGGCCATGGCCGAGCTGATCAATTCCGCGGGCGCGGTCACCATCTTCGGCGGTGACGGCTGCGCGGAGGCCGGGGATCAGGTGCGTGCCCTCGCGCAGAAACTCAAAGCGCCGGTGGGCTATTCGCTCAAGGGCAAGCAGTGGCTCGAACACGACAACCCCAATGCGGTCGGCATGAACGGCCTGCTCGGTTACGGCGGCTGCTGGAACGCGGCCAACAAATGCGATGTCCTGGTTCTGCTGGGTACCGACTTCCCGTTCACCGAGTTCATGCCCAAGCACAAGGTGAAAGTGATCCAGGTCGACCGCAAGGCGAGCCACCTGGGCCGGCGCATACCCCTGGAGCTGGCCGTTCTCGGCGATGTGGGCGCGACCGTGGACGCATTGCTGCCGCTGGTTGCCGAGCAGAGCGACAGCCATTTCCTCGACAAGCACGTCAAGGAGACCGCGCGCTCACTCGAGCGGCTGCAGCATTACGTGAACATCGGACCGAAGACGAAACCGATTCGGCCCGAATACCTGGCCTCCGTGTTGAACGAGGAAGCAGCCGACGACGCCCTGTTCTTCGCCGATACCGGCACCGCGGTGATCTGGGCCGCGCATTACCTGCAGCTGGGACCGCAGCGCCGGCTCATGGGCTCGTTCTCGTGGGCGTCCATGGCCAATGCGGCACCCAACGCCTTCGGCGCGCAACTCGCCTTCCCGGGGCGGCAGACCATCGCGCTGTGTGGTGACGGCGGTTTCACCATGCTGGGCCTGGGCGACATCCTCACCCAGGTACAGCGCCGCACGCCGGTGGTGCAGGTGGTGCTGAACAACTCCGCCCTGGACTTCGTGCACCTCGAACAGCAGGAAGCAGGGTTCGTGCCGTACGGCACCGACTTCCGCAACCCCGACTTCGCCAAGGTGGCGGAAGCGATGGGTGCCACCGGGATTCGCGTCGAGGACCCCGACGATCTGCAGGACGCGGTCCGCGCGGCGCTGCGGCACCAGGACGGGCCGGTGGTATTGGACGTGGTCGTCGAACCGAACGCGCTGGCCTTGCCTTCGCATGTGCCCTTGCACACGGCAACGGGTTTCGGGCTCGCCCAGCTCAAGATGATCCTGGACGGGGAAGCCGACGAGGTCGCCGACAATGTGGGACGCAACGTGCGACTGCTGTGAGTCGTGCCGCGCCCCACGGTCACTCGATCGACACGGCCGGGGGCGCGGTCACCCGCGCGGCCAGATCCTGGATGCGGGCGCGCAACAGACTGTGCGCCGCATCGTGGTCGCGGCGCGGGTGCCAGAGCAAGGTGACGCGTAAGGGCTTGAGCGGCAACGGCACCGGGCACAAGGCCAAGCCGAGTGGTGCTGCCAGTCCGCGCGCCAGTAGTTCCGGGACGATACCGACCAGGTCACCGTCGGCGACCAGGCGCAGGGCGGTGGTGAAATCCGGTGCCGCCGTGACGACCTGACGCTGCAGTTCCTGCTGTTCGAGGAACCGATCCGCGGCCGTGCGCAGGCGACCGCGCCGAGACACCACGACGTGCTCGAACGCGGCGAAACGCGCCGGGGTGACTTCACCGGAAGTCAGCGGATGGCCGATGCGCACGACCGCCGTATAGGGCGTTCGCGTCAGACCTTCGGAGCGTAGGTCGGTGTACATCGAGGGATTGACGCTGATCGCGACATCGGCGGAGCCGTCACGTAGCTCGGCATCCACGGCGGTGGCACGGCCGTCGGCGAGAAAACGCACCTGCACCGCGGGGTTCTCCTTGCGCAAGAGCGTGAGCAGGTCGGTGCCGTAGCCGGCGATCAGATCCTGAGATGCCAGCACGGTGAAGGTGCGGCTCAGCGTGTCCGGTTCCGCCGGTTCCAGGAGGTCCTGGGCGGCGGCCACCAGTGCGCGGATACGCGGTCGCAAAGCGACGGCCTGTGCGGTGGGTTCCATGCCGCGGCTGGTGCGCAGCAGCAATGGATCGTCGAAGGCGCTGCGCAATCGGCCCAGTGCGCGGCTGACCGCGGGCACCGAGAGGTTCAATTGCCGGGCTGCCCCGGTGACGCTCCCTTCCTCGAGGACGGCATCGAGCACCACCAGCAGGTTGAGGTCGAGGGAGGCGACTTTCACTTTGCGAAAATAGCACTTGCCGATATTTCACTTGTGGCAATAGTTAGGGCAGCCTTACGTTTTGGGCATGACGAACGAGCAGGATCTGAAAGCCCTTGTCGCCCTGGGCGGCTGTGCCCTCGCCGAGGCCGGGCAGGGCGATATGGTGTGGGGCCACCTGGCGGTGCGCGACCCCGAAGACCGTGGCGTGTGGATGAAATCGTCCGGCTGGGGCTTGGAAGAGATCACGCCCGAACGGGTGCTGCTGGTGTCGTGGACCGGCGAACTCCTCGAAGGCGACGGGCGGGTCCACCTCGAATATCCGATCCACACCGAGATCCTGCGTGCTCGCCCCGACGTGCAGGTCAGCCTGCACACGCACTCGGCGGCGGTCAATGCGTTCAGCGCGCTCGGGCAGCCGCTGCGCGCCCTCAGCCACGATGCCGTCCCGTTCGCCGCTCACGGCCTGCCGCGTTTCACCGCCACCGCGAACCTCGTCCGCACTCCCGAATTGGGTCGTGCCCTGGCCGGTGATCTCGGCGCGGCTCGCGCCTGCCTCATGCCCGAGCACGGGTTCGCCGCGGTCGGCGCCGATATTGCGCATGCGGTGATGTACGCGATCTTGCTCGAACGGGCCTGCCGCCTGCAGCTCACCGCCGCCGCGGCGGGGGAACTGCGGTATTGGACCAGTCATGAGGAATGTTTGGAGAAGGATGAAGTGGCCTGGCCCGCGAGTCAGATCGAGGCCGGGTGGCGATACTGGTGCCGGCGGGTCACGGCGCGGCAACCGGTCTGATCGGCGCGAAAGGTAGTGCATGCCATGGCTTTCCGTAAAGGTTCACCGGCCCTCGACATACCGGGCGACATCCCCGTCGAGCGGCGCCTGATCAGCACGATCGCGATCATGGGGGCGTTCTGGGCCACGATGGCCGGCACGACCATCCCCACCCCGCTCTACCCGCTCTACGAACGCGCCTTCGGCTTCGGCGCCCTGGCCGTGACCGTGATCTTCGGGGTGTACGCACTGGCCGTCGTCGCCGGGCTGCTGTCCCTCGGCGGCCTCTCCGATCGGCTCGGACGCCGACCGATAGTCGCCGTCGCCCTGGTCTTGGCCGTCCTCGCCACCGTCGTGTTCCTGCTGGCCGGAGATCTGGCCGAACTCCTGGCGGGCCGCGTGCTGTCGGGTCTGGCCGCGGCCCTCATGACCGGCGCCGCGACCGCCCAGCTGGCCGAACTGGCCGCGCCCGGTGGCCACACCCGGGCCGGGCGGCTGGCCCTGGGCGCGAACATGGGTGGCTTGGCCTCCGGGCCATTGCTCGCGGGCCTGCTCGGTGAATACGCGCCCTGGCCATTGCGATTGAGCTGGTGGGTGATCGGTGCATTGCTGCTGCTCGCACTCGCGACACTCGTCCTCGTGCCGGAAACGCTGCACGCGCGGCGCACGCACTCGATCCATATGCCCGAGGCCGCGTGTCCTGTCTGCCAGAGCCCGGAAACCGGATCTGTCGGTGCGGCGGTGGCGACGGGAACTTCTGTTGAGGCCGTCGCGGCGCGAAAACCAGGGGCGGCGCGGCGGCCGAGTGTGCCGGCAGAGATCAGGGGACCGTTCTGGCGCGCGGCGCTCCTCGCCGGTTCGGGATTCGCGGTACTGGGTGTGCTGACCGCGGTGACCGGGCTGTTCCTGGCGGAGATCGCGCACATCCACAGTCTCGTGGCGACGGCGTCGATCGTGACCGTGGCCTTCGTCTGTATCGGGCTGGGCCAGCTGCTCGAGGGGCGGGTCGAGCGGGTGGCGTCCGTCGTCTCGGGTGCGGGATTGCTGGTCGGCGCGGGTCTGATCGCTATTGCGATGGCGACCGCGGCCTATCCGCCGCTGCTGTGCGCGGCGGTGTCGACCGGGTTGGCTACCGGCATCGCGATCGGCCATGGCATCACGTTGATCAACACCCGGACACCCGCCGCCAGCCGTGGTGGAACCGTGTCGGCTTTCTTCGCGGTTCTGTACATCATGCTGGCTCTGCCGGCCATCGGCGTGGGTGCGCTGATCGGGTCGCTCGGGTTGCGCACCGCGGGCACGGCTTTCGCCGCAGTGGTTGCGGTTCTGGTCGTCGTCGTGGTGGCGACCGCCCGTCCACAGGTGCGGGTGCACTGATCCGATCGACGGACCGATAGGTTTAAAGGGTGCCGATCACCGTTCTCGTAGTCGACGATCAAGAACTCATGCGTGCGGGGTTGAAGATGGTGCTCGGCGCCCACCCCGATATCGATGTGGTGGGCGAGGCCGACAATGGGGCCACCGCGATCACCCGGGCGGTGGAGCTGAAGCCCGATGTGGTGCTCATGGATGTGCGCATGCCGATCACCGACGGAGTGACCGCGACCGCGCGGATCATCGAATCCGGTTGCGGTAGCCGGGTTCTCGTCATGACCACCTTCGACCTCGACGAACACGCGCTCGGCGCGCTGCGGGCGGGGGCCAGCGGGTTCCTGCTCAAGGACACGCCGCCGGAGGATCTGATCTCCGCGATCCGCAGTGTCGCCGCGGGCGATGCGGTGGTCTCGCCGAAGGTGACCAAACGGCTGCTGGACCGGCTCATCGTGGAAGATCCGGCGGCAGGGCGGGATCCGGCGATCCTGGAAGTACTCACCGCACGCGAACGCGAAGTCCTCGAACACATTGCCGCGGGCCGATCCAATGCCGAGATCGCCGGTGTCCTGTTCCTCTCCGAGGCCACCGTGAAAACCCATGTCGGACGCGTACTCACCAAACTCGGGCTGCGCGACCGGGTGCAGGCGGTGGTGCTGGCCTACGAGACCGGGCTGGTGCGCCCGGGCAGCGCCTGAGTTTCTCGGCGGATTCCAAGGTGTGACCCACGGCGCATCGGGAGAAAAAACGGCCCTTCGTGCGTTAGGGGAAGTAGATCGCCGAAAGGATCTGAGATGGCTGCCCTGTTGTTCGTCGCCTACTTCGTCGCCGAGATCGCCACGCTGGTGATCGTCGGCCACTTCATCGGAGTGTTCCCGACGATTCTGCTGCTCCTCGTGGGTTCCGCCGCGGGCCTGATGCTGGTGCGTTCGCAGGGCCGGCGCGTGTTCGAGGGCTTCCGCAAGGCCTCGCGCGGTGAGCTCGAACCCGGCAAGGCCGTGGCCGACGGCGCGCTGGTCGCCGCGGGTGCGGTGCTCATGTTCGTGCCGGGCCTGCTGACCTCGCTGGTCGGCCTGCTGGCACTGACTCCGCCCACCCGTTTCCTGTTGCGCCCGGTCGTGGCCGCGTTCGCGGCGCGGCGGATGGGCCGGGTGGCCACTGCGGTCGGGCCGTTCGGCTACCGCAATGTGGTCATCGACCCCGACGGTGAGGTCATCGACGCGACCGTGGTCAGCGAGTACTACGACGACGGCCAGCAGGGTGGTGCGCACCGCATGATCGACCCGCGCTGAGCCCAGCAAGGCACCACAACTTCACGCACGAACCGCACCGATCGCGAGGCCGGGCACCAGCAGGTGCCCGGCCTCGCGCGTGCCGTGGGCGCGGGATGCGTCACATCGGCGCATTCCGCGGTCGAGGCGATTGGAGCACGGGTGCGGGTGTGCGGCAGACTGGGCAGCCGTGAGTACCCAGTTGCTTGTCGGCGGCCGTATCTACAGTTCGAGTAATCCCGACGCCACGGCGATGGCCGTGAGCGACGGAACCGTGGTGTGGGTCGGGGCCGATCGGGCGGGACGGGCACTGCACCCGGATGCGGAGATCGTGGAACTGGACGGGGCATTCGTGGCGCCCGCCTTCGTCGACCCGCACGTGCACGTGACCGCACTGGGATTGAAGCTCACGGGATTGGATCTGGCGCAGGCACGTTCACTCGCCGAATGCCTGGAGTCGGTGCGCACCTTCGCCACCGCGCACCCCGACGGCGCGATCCTCGGCGACGGCTGGGACGAAACCGCCTGGCCCGAGGGCCGGCCGCCGACACTGGAAGAGATCGACGCCGCCGCGCCCGGGCGGATCGTGTATCTGACTCGCGTGGACGTACATTCGGCGGTCGCCTCCACCGCACTGCTGGATTCGGTCCCCGGCATCACCGAAGCCAGTGGCTTCACCCGCGGCGAACCGTTGCGCGGGGACGCCCATCACCGCGCCCGCCGCGCCGCGCTCGGCGCATTGGATCGTTCGCAGCGCGGCCGTGCCCGGCAGGCCGCGTTGGATTCGGCCGCCGCCCAGGGCATCGCGGCCGTGCACGAATGCGCGGGCCCCGACATCTCCGGGACCACCGATCTGGCTGAGCTGCTGGCCTTCTCACACGGGGTGGAGGTGCGCGCCTACTGGGGTCAGGCCGTGCGCACCGCCGACGAGGCCCGCACCCTGGTGAAGGAACTCGGCGTGCACGCCCTCGGCGGCGACCTGTTCGTCGACGGCGCCATCGGCTCGCACACCGCCTTGCTGCGCGCCCCCTACGCCGACCGCGACACCACCGGCACCGCCTACCTCGACGCCGATGCCATTGCCGCCCACGTGCTCGCCTGCACCGAGGCCGGCATCCAGACCGGCTTCCACGTCATCGGCGATGCCGCCATGGACGCGATCCTCACCGGATTCGAGCGCGCCGTCATCGAATTGGGCGGCCCGGCCATCGCCTCGCGCGGGCACCGCCTCGAACACGCGGAAATGATCGACGCCGACCAGATCGCCAAACTCGCCCAATGGGGCGTGATCGCCAGCATCCAACCGGGTTTCGACGCCGCCTGGGGCGGCCCCGACGGCATGTACGCCACCCGCCTGGGTCCCGAGCGCGCCGCCACCTTGAACCCCTTCTCGGCCATGGCCGCCGCCGGTATCTCCCTGGCCATCGGCTCCGACGCCCCGGTCACCGCCCTGAATCCGTGGGAGGCCATCCGCGCCGCCGCCCACCACCGCACCCCCGGCCACCGCATCTCCCCGCGTGCCGCCTTCGCCGCCGCCACCCGCGGCGCCTGGCGCGCCGGCGGCGTACGTGACGGCGTCGCAGGCACTCTCGTCCCCGGCGCCCCCGCCTCCTACGCCGTCTGGGAAGCCGACGACCTGGTGGTCGCGGCCGCCGCCGACACCGTCCAGCGCTGGTCCACCGACCCGCGTTCCCGCGTCCCCGGCCTCCCGCCCGTGACCCCGGACGCCACCCTGCCCCGCTGCCTGCGCACCATCCACCGTGGGGCCACCATCCATGAAGCCTGAGCCCGACACCCAGAACCCCACCCCCGCAACCCCTTCCGATAGTCCGGGCGCCGATCCCTCGGATGTCCCGGGCGCCGATACGGCCGGCGAACCCGGGGCGCGCTCTGCTGCCGATTCGGATGCGCCCACCACCGCGCCGTCGCATGGCTCGACCGGCGCCGCGAACGGTACGGACGCGACGCATCCGGAATCGCGGAGCGGCGCCGCCCCCTCGAACGGTGTCACCGGTGCCGCCGCAGCGGTGACACCGGTGAGTGGGGTCGAATCGGCTTCTCGGGCAATGGAGCCCGATGCGCCGGATGTCTCGGTGCCGGGCGGTCCCGGTGCTCGGGTTGCCGCGTGGGTTGCCGGACGTCCCGGGCTGGTCCGGCTGCTGGCCGCCGTGGTGGCCGGGCTGTTGTTGTATGCGAGTTTCCCGCCGCGGACCCTGTGGTTTCTGGCGCCGGTCGGGATCGCGATCCTGACGCTGGCGGTGCGTGGAACGCGGCGGCTGCGTGGGGCTTTCGGGGTCGGGTTCGTCGGGGGGATGGCGTTCTTCCTGCCGTTGCTGCCGTGGACCGGGATCTATGTGGGGCCGGTGCCGTGGATCGCGCTGTCCACGGCGTGTGCGGTGTACGTGGGGTTGTTCGGGGTGCTGACGCGGCTGATCGGGCGGCTGGCCTGGTGGCCGTTGTGGGTGGCCACGGCGTGGTCGCTGACCGAGTGGGGGCGCGCGAGTTTCCCGTTCGGGGGATTTCCTTGGGGCAAGCTGGCTTTCGGGCAGGCCGACGGCTGGTATCTGCCGTTCGCGATGCTGGGCGGGGCGCCGTTGGTGAGTTTCGCGGTGGCCGTGACCGGGACGGGGCTCGCGTGGCTCGCGGTGCGGTTGCTGGGGCAGCTGCGCAATCCGGTTGCGGAGACACGGGTGTCGCAGGAGGGTGAAGCCGCTGCGAATAGTCCCAGATGGACGACGTGGCGTCCCACATCGTGGTACCGGATTGTTGCTGCGACAATGCTTGTGGCTATAGTTCCCATTACCGGAGTGATCCTCCGGACCGCGCTGCCCGGCCCGGAGGACGGCAACCGGCCGATCACGGTCGCCGCCATCCAGGGCAGCGTGCCGCGCCTGGGACTGGACTTCAATGCCCAGCGGCGCGCGGTGCTCGACAATCACGTCAAGGAAACCGAGGCCTTGGTCAAGGCCGTCGCGGCGGGACAGTTCCCGCAACCGGATGTGGTTGTCTGGCCGGAGAATTCCTCGGATATCGATCCGATCCGCAACGAAGACGCCTATGACGAGATCACCCAGGCGTCGCGGGATATCAAGGCGCCCATCCTGGTCGGCGCGGTGCTGGTGAACGACGATGGCACCACCACGAATTCGGTCATCGTGTGGAACGGCGAGGACGGTCCGGGCGAGCGGCACGACAAGAAGATCATCCAGCCCTTCGGCGAGTACCTGCCCTATCGCAGCTTCTTCCGTCACTTCTCCGAATACGCCGACCGCGCAGGCTATTTCGTGCCGGGCAAGGGTGACGGCGTGGTGCACGTCGAGCCGGCCGACGGCGGTCCGCGGGTCGCGATCGGCGTGGCGACATGCTACGAGGTTGCTTTCGACCGCGCCTTCGAGCAGTCCATGCGCGCGGGCGCGCAGTTGCTGGCGGTGCCGTCGAACAACGCCACCTTCGGCAAGAGCGAGATGACCTATCAGCAGCTGGCCATGTCGCGGGTGCGCGCGGTGGAGCACGGGCGCGCGGTGGTGGTGTCGGTGACCACGGGCGTGAGCGCGATGATCACCCCGGACGGCACCATCCAGCAGCAGACCCAGCAGTTTGTTCCGGCGGCGCTGGTGGCGAAACTTCCACTGCGCGACAACACGACACTCGCGACGCGGTTAGGTCCCGCGCCCGAGGCATTCTTGTGTATTCTTGCCGCGGCTGCCGCAGTGGTGGCGCTGATCCAGCGCCGGAGACCCGCGCAGCGGTAACACCAGCGATTCGCAGCGAGAGCGCACCGGCAGGTGCGGCGGGTACGTGTGACGAGGGCCGTCCCGCTCCGGCGACCGAAGTTCGCCAGTTCGTAGCTATAGCTTGATGGTTCGCCCCGATATGTCCGAGATCGTGCGGTTCCTTTTTGCGAGTTACGCGACCGTCGCGAGGTTTGCTTTGAAGTAGCTGACCTAAAAACATGCTCCGCCAACGCTGTTCGTTGCGGGCAACTCGAGATCACCACCGATCCGCTCGGCGTGATGCTCCGAATCATAGGGCGTGGATCACGTCCTAAGGCTCGCGCGTGCGCGCGAAAGCCCGACACCAAGGACATGTGGTGATCGCTTTCGGGGCTCGGGGAGTTGCGGCAACAGCGTCAGAACGGAGTGCATTGATGAGTTCATTGGCCACCGACCGTGTCGACCAATGTTCTTCGGGTGAATTCTCGGCTCAACCTTTCGTGCTCTCTGCCGCGCAAACGGCCCTCTGGTACGCCCAGCGCATCCGGCCCGACATCCCCCTCACCATCGCCCAATACGTGGATGTCCACGGCGATCTGGATGCCGGCCGGTTGTTGTACGCCATCGAACGCTTCGGCTCGGAAAGTCAGGTCGGCCACGTCCGCCTGCTCGAGATCGACGGCGTTCCGCACCAGGTGGTCGACCCCACCTGGCGGCCGGGCTGGGCACGGATAGACCTGCGGGACGAAACCGACCCGCGCGCGGCGGCACTGGCCTGGATGAACGATCACGCCAGCTCGCCCATAGATATCGAGCATGATCCGCTCACCATCAATGTGGTGCTGCGGACGGGGGATTCGGACTACATCTGGTATTCGCGCGCCCATCACATCGTCATCGACGGATACGGCGCCATGAACGCGGTCACACGCACCGCGGAGATCTATACGGCACTCGAGGACCGGCACGAACCGGTCGTCTCCCGCGCCACCCCACTGGCCACCATCTACGCCGAGGAGAACCGCTACCGCGAAACCACCCGCTTCGTCGGCGACAGCGACTACTGGAAGCAGCAACTCGCCGGGGTCGGCGAGCCGATCACGCTGTCGGCCAACGGCGCCGCCGCCGGCACCGACGCGAGCCGCCGCTGCGCGACCGCGGTGCTGAGCCAGCAGGCCGACGCCGCGATCCAGGAGGCGTCCAACGCCTTCGGCTCCAACCCCTCCGCGCTGTTCGTGGCCGCCCTGGCCGCCTACGTGCGGGCGGTCACCGGCAATCAGGATGTGGTGCTGAGCCTTCCGGTCTCCGCGCGCACCACCGTGGCCCTGCGCCGTTCGGCGGGTGTGGTGTCGAACGTGGTGCCCATCCGGGTGCAGTTCGGTGCCACCGACACCGTCGCCGATACGGTGCGCGCCATCGAACTGCAGATCACCGGCGCGCTGCGCCATCAGCGCTATCGCAGTGACGACATCCGCCGCGACTGCGGCTACTCCCGGGACGCGCGCGGCTTCTTCGGGCCGATGGTCAATCTCATGCTGTTCCACAGCGAATTGAAGTTCGGCAGCCTGGTCGGTTCGCTCAACGTGCTGTCCACCGGCCCGGTGGAGGATCTGTCGATCAACCTCTACAACGGCGCCGGCAACCGCACCCACATCGATTTCGAGGCCAACCCGCGCCTCTACAGCGATGCCGAATTGTCCATGCATCACGGGCGTTTCCTCGATCACCTGGAACGCTTCGTGACCAGCGCCCCGCAGACGGTGGTCGGCGATCTGCCCGTGCTCACCGACTTCGAGCGCGAACGCGTCCTGTTCGAATGGAATTCGACCCAGGTCGCGCGCCAGGAAGGCACCCTGGCCGGTCTGTTCGCCGACCGCGCCGCCATGTGCCCGAGCCGGGTCGCCCTCGACTTCGAGGGCCACACGCTCACCTACGCCGCCTTCGACGAACGCGCCAATCGGCTGGCGCGCGAACTCATCGCGCGCGGCGCGGGCCCGGACACCCTGGTCGGGCTGGCCATGCGGCGCAGCCTGGACCTGCTGATCGGCATGTACGCCATCGTGAAGGCCGGCGCCGCCTACCTGCCCATCGATCCCGATCACCCGGCCGACCGCATCGAGGCCATCCTCGAGCAGGCGGCACCGCTGTGCGTGCTGACCGCCGCCCGCGACGGGCTCGAACTGCCGGCCACGGCAACCAGATTCGATATCGACACCGCCGACCTGTCCCAGCATCGCGGGCGCCCCGTCGGCGACACCGACCGGCGGGCCCCGCTGCGCGCCGATCACCTCGCCTACGTCATCTTCACCTCCGGCTCCACCGGTAAGCCCAAGGGCGTCGGCGTCACCCACGCCGCCATCGTGAACCGGCTGCGCTGGATGCAGCACGCCTACCCCCTCGACGGCACCGATGTGGTGCTGCAGAAGACCCCCGCCACCTTCGATGTCTCGGTGTGGGAGTTCTTCTGGCCCTTGCAGATCGGCGCACGACTGGTCATCGCGGCGCCCGACGGGCACCGGGACCCGGGCTACCTGGCCCGGATCATCGCCGAGAAGGGCGTCACCACCGCGCATTTCGTGCCGTCCATGCTGTCGGTGTTCCTCACCGACACCGACGTGCGCGGCTGCACCGGCCTGAAGCGGGTGTTCTGCAGCGGTGAAGCGCTGCCCGCGGCCACCGTCACCGAATTCCACGCCGCCCTCGGCGCCGGCGCGGACGCCCCGCAACTGCACAATCTCTACGGCCCCACCGAGGCCGCCGTGGACGTCACCGCCTGGCACTGCCAGCCCGGCGCCGCGGATGTGCCCATCGGCGTACCCATCTGGAACACCCGCACCTACGTACTGGACGCGCGGCTGCGCCCGGTCGCACCCGGTGTGGTGGGTGAGCTGTATCTGGCGGGCGTGCAGCTGGCCCGCGGCTACCTGGGCCGCCCGGCCCTGACCGGGGACCGGTTCGTGGCCAACCCGTTCACCCCCGGCACCCGCATGTACCGCACCGGTGACCTGGTGCGCTGGCGGGCCGGCCGCTCCGGGGTGCTGGAATACCTGGGCCGCAGCGACTTCCAGGTCAAGGTGCGCGGCCTGCGCATCGAACTCGGCGAGATCGAGAACGCCCTGCTCGCCGACGACCGGGTGGCACGCGCGGTGTGCGTGGCCCGCCGCGGCCGCGGCGGCGACGAACTCATCGGCTACGTGGTCGCCGTGCCCGGCGCCACCGCACCGGATCCCGCCGACCTGGCCACCGGACTGCGCCGCGTACTGCCCGGCTACATGGTGCCGTCGGTGCTCATGGTGCTCGACGAACTACCGCTCAGCGCCAATGGCAAAGTCGACCGCAAGGCCCTGCCCGAACCCGGCGCCGCCGCGCGCCGCCCGGCCAAACCGGTCGCCGCACCCAGCAACGAGGTCGAGCAGGCGCTCCTCGCCATCTTCGCCGAAGTCCTGGGCACCGACGAGATCGGCGTACAGGACAGCTTCTTCGACCTGGGCGGCAATTCGCTCACCGCCGCCCGGGCGATCGCGCGGGTCAATGCGGGCCTCGGCGCCGCGTTGACCATCCGCGACCTGTTCGAATCCGCCTCGGTGGCCGAACTCGCCGTGCGCCTGGCCGAACCCAAGACCGAACAGGCCTCACCCAAACTGGTCGCGGGCCCACGGCCGCAGCACATTCCGCTGTCGCTGGCCCAGCAGCGACTGTGGATCCTCAACCGCTTCGCCGAACACGCCGCCGCCTACAACATGTCCCTGGCGGTGGAACTGACCGGGCCACTGGACATCGCGGCCCTGCGCGCCGGGCTGGTCGACGTGCTGGAACGGCACGAGAGCCTGCGCACCACCTTCCCGGACACCCCGGACGGGCCGTGCCAGGTGGTGCATCCGGCCGCGCAGATCCCGCTCACCCTCGAACCCATCGACGCCACCGAGGCCGACGTGCTCGAGCTGGCGGGCGAATTCGCCGGGTACGGCTTCGATCTGCGCAGTCAGTCGCCGGTGCGGGTGGCGCTGTATGCCACCGGGCCCGACAGTCATGTGTTCCTGATGGTGCTGCATCACATCAGTGGCGACGGCTGGTCCATCGCGCCGCTGATCCGCGACATCATGGCCGCGGTCGCGGCCCGCGGCATGGGGGAGGCGCCCGCGTGGGCGCCACTTCCCGTGCAGTACGCGGACTTCGCGCTGTGGCAGCGCGAATTGCTCGGCGACGAAGCCGATCCCGCCAGCGCCCTGTCGCGCCAGCTCGCCTACTGGCGTGCCGCCCTGGCGGATCTGCCCGATCAGCTGGATCTGCCGCTGGATCGCCCACGCCCGCGCCAGCGCTCCACCGAGGGCGGGCGGGTGGAGTTCAGCATCGCCCCCGAGACGCGGCGCCGGCTCGCGGCGGTGGCGGCCGAACGCGGGGTGAGTGCTTTCATGGTGCTGCACGCCGCGCTGGCGGCTCTGCTTGCGCGCCTGTGCAATACGGCCGATATCGCCATCGGCACCCCGATCGCCGGGCGCAGCGATCCCGCGCTCGATGATCTGGTCGGCATGTTCGTCAACACCCTGGTGCTGCGCACCCAGGTGGACCCGGCGGCCGGCTTCGATCGCATGCTCGCCGAGGTCCGCGATATCGACCTCAACGCCTTCGCCAATGCCGACGTCCCGTTCGAGCGGCTGGTCGAGGTGGTCAATCCGGAACGCTCGGCCGCCCGGCACCCGCTGTTCCAGGTCATGCTGTCCTACGACAACAGCCCGGAACTGCGCATCGAACTGCCCGGCGTGCGCAGCGCGGTGCTGCCGCTGGCCGCGGACGTGGCCAAGTTCGACCTGCAGCTCACCGTGCACGAGCCGTCCGGGCCAGGCGCGGAGAACGCCGGGCTGACCGCCGAATTCGGTTACGCCGGTGACGTTTTCGACCACTCCACGGTGGAGGCCATCGCCCGGCGCTTCGGGGCGATCCTGGCCGCCGCGGTGGCCGATCCGTCCGTGCCGGTGGGTGATCTGCCCATCCTGGATCAGCGGGAGACCGCGAAGCTGGTGCCCATCATGGGTTCCCCGGCCGAGCCCTCCAGCACGCTGGCCCGCCTGCTGACCGACACCGCAGAACGCGTCCCGGACGCCATCGCGGTGCGCTACCTCGGCACCGACACCACCTACCGCGAACTCGACGAGCGCTCGAACCGCCTGGCGCGGGTGCTCATCGACCACGGCGCCGGCCCCGAAGTGGTGGTGGCCGTCGCGCTGCCGCGCAGCCTGGAGAGCATCCTCGCGGTGTGGTCGGTCGCGAAAACCGGTGCGGCGTACGTGCCCATCGATCCCGACTACCCGGCCGACCGCATCGCGCACATGCTGGGCGATTCGGGGGCCATGCTCGGCATCACCAATGCCGAATGCCACGCCGATATGCCGGACTGGCCGCGCAATCGCGGCCGGCACCGCAAGACCTACGTGGACTGGCTGCTGCTCGGCTCCGAGGAACTCGCGCAGGAGAGCGCACAGTTCCCCGACACCCCGGTCACCGACCGCGACCGGCATCACCCGCTGCGCACCGGCGGCCCGGCCTATCTGATCTACACCTCCGGGTCCACCGGCAAGCCCAAGGCCGTGGTGGTCACCAATGCGGGCCTGGCCTCGCTGGCACACGAGCAGATGCATCTGTTCAAGGTCACCGATTCGGCACGCACCCTGCACTTCTCGTCACCGAGCTTCGACGCCTCGGTGCTGGAACTGCTGCTCGGGTTCGCGGCCGGGGCCACCATCGTCGTGGTGCCCGCGGGCATCTACGGCGGGATGGAACTCGCGGCCGTGCTGCGTGAGGAACGGGTGACACACGCCTTCGTCACCCCCGCCGCGCTGGGCACCGTGCCCACCGAGGACCTGCCGGAGCTGGAAGCGGTCATCGTCGGCGGTGAGGCCTGCCCCGAAGAGCTGGTGCGCATTTGGACCGAGCCGCACGAGGATCGGCCCGCCCGCCACATGCACAACATGTACGGCCCGTCGGAGGCGACCGTCGCCGCCACCGCCACCGGGCCGATGGTGGCCGGGCAACCGGTACCGATCGGGCTGCCGGTGCGCGGTATGCGGTTGTTCGTGCTCGACGGCCGCCTGCACCCGGTGCCGCCGGGTGTCGCCGGTGAGCTGTACCTGTCGGGTCCTGGTCTGGCGCGCGGCTACCTGGGCCGCAATGGCCTGACCGCGCAACGCTTCCCGGCCAACCCGCACGGGCGCAAGGGCGAGCGCATGTACCGCACCGGTGACCTGGTGGTCGCCGACGGTGTGGGCCAGCTGCGGTTCCTGGGACGTGCCGACGACCAGATCAAGATCCGTGGCTTCCGTATCGAACTGCGCGAGATCGATCACGTGCTGCGCTCGCATCCGGGTGTCGGCAACGCGCTCACCGTGGTGTACGACGACGAGCGCGGAATCCCGCGCCTGGTCTCCTATCTCACCGCCGAGCCGCACACCGTGCTCGAGGTGGCCGCGATACTGGAGACCGCGCGCGGCCGGCTGCCCGGCTACATGGTGCCCTCGGCGCTGACCGTGCTGGACCACATGCCGGTCACCCCGTCGGGCAAGCTGGACCGCAAAGCGCTGCCCGCACCGGAATTCGTGGCCGCGGCCCCCTCGCGGGCCCCGGAGACCGAACTCGAGCAGCAGGTCGCGCAGGTGTTCGGCGCGGTCCTGGGCACCCCGGTACACGGGGCGGAGGACAACTTCTTCGAGATCGGCGGCAACTCGCTGCTGGCCACCCGGCTCACCGCGGCCCTGCACGCCGAATTCGGGGTCGAACTCCCCGTGCGCGCCATCTTCGAGGTGCCGACCGTGGCCGGTGTGGCCGTGCGGCTGGAGGAAGCGCCCCGGACGCAGCGCGCGGCGCTGGCGGTGCGCACCCCGCGTCCGGAACGCATCCCCCTCTCGCTGCCACAGCAGCGGCTCTGGTTCCTCAATCGATATTCCCCCGAATCCAGTGCCTACAACATCGCATTCGTGCTGCGGATCGACGGCGATCCGGACATCGCGGCACTGCGCGCGGCACTGGCCGACATCGTGGACCGGCACGAGGTGCTGCGCACCGTGTTCCCGGAGGATGAGCAGGGCGCCCACCAGGTGGTCCTCGACACCACCCGCTGCCTGCCCATGCTCGAGCCCGTCGAATCCGACGAACTGGCCGCACACGCCACGCTGCGTTCGCTGGCCCGGCGCGGTTTCGACCTGCCTCGCGAGATCCCGCTGCGAATGGCGTTGCTGCGCACCGGGAAACGCCGTCACCTGCTCGGCATCGTGCTGCATCACATCGCGGCCGACGGCTGGTCGCTGGGCCCGCTGACCCGGGATCTGGCGGTGGCCTACACCGCCCGCACCGGCGGGGTGGCTCCGGCCTGGACGCCGTTGCCGGTGCAGTACGCCGATTTCAGCCTGTGGCAACGCGAATGTCTGGGCGTGGAGGTCGACGAGGACAGCGCCGCCGCCACCCAGCTCGCCTACTGGCGGGCCGCGCTGGCGGATCTGCCCGACGAACTGCCGCTGCCTTATGACCGGCCGCGGCCCGGCGAGCCCACCCAGCGTTCCGGTGCGGTGCGCTTCGAGGTGCCGGAAGCCTTGCAGCGCAGGCTCGCCGAACTGTCCCGTGCACACGGGGTCAGTCTGTTCATGGTGCTGCGTTCCAGCCTGGCGGTGCTGCTGCGGGTGGTGACCGGCGGTCGCGACATCGTCATCGGCACCCCGGTGGCGGGGCGCACCGACACCCGCCTCGACGAGCTGGTCGGCATGTTCGTGAACACGCTGATCCTGCGCTCGGACGTGGACCCGGACCGGCACTTCGCGGAACTGCTGCAGGCCGACCGCGATACCGAACTCGCCGCCATGGCACACGCCGGGGTGCCCTTCGAACGCGTGGTGGAGGAACTCGGCGGCAGCGCGGGCGGCACCCGCCCCCTGCTGCAGGTGGCCTTGACCGTGCAGGACACGCCGTTGCCGGCGCTGCAATTGCCCGGCCTCGGGCTGCGGGCCGAGGAACTCGATATCGCCCTGGCCAAGTTCGATCTCGAACTGCGGGTACTGCCCGGCGCGCACGCCGAGGACCGGGTGTTCGAATTCGTCTACGCGGCCGAGCTTTTCGACCAGTCCACCATCGAAACCCTGGCCGGACGGCTGCTGCGCGTGTTCGAGGCCGTCACCGCCGACCCGCGGGTACGGGTCCGCGATATCGACGCGCGCACCGACACCGAACGCGAACTGTTCACCCCCGCCTGGGGTCCCGCCCCGGAACCGCAGTGCAGCCTGGCCGCCTACTTCGCGGCCACCGCGCACCTCAATGCCGATCGCGCCTTCCTGCGCTTCGACGAGACCGAACTGACCTACCTGCAATCCGACGTCTACTCGAACCGCTTGGCGCGCGCCCTCATCCGGCGCGGCCTCGGCCCGGGCGACCGGGTGGCACTCGGGCTGACCCGGTCGGTGGAATCGGTGCTGGCCGTCCTGGCGGTGGCCAAATCGGGGGCGGCGTTCGTGCCCGTGGATCCCGGCTATCCCGCGGATCGGATGCGGCACATGCTCGTCGACTCCGGCTGCACCGTCGGCATCACCATGACCGCCGACGCCGACCGGCTCTACGCGGCCGCCGGCGAACACGCCGTGGAATGGCTCATGCTCGACGACGCCACCCTCCTGGACGAGCTGGAGGTGCTGGACGACGCGCCGATCACCGACGCCGACCGCACCACCACTCTGTGGACCGCCGACCTGGCGTATGTCATCTACACCTCCGGGTCCACCGGAAAACCCAAGGGCGTGGCCGTCACCCACGGCGGGCTGTCCAACTTCGCCGACGAGATCCGCGATCGCATGCGCGTGGACCGGGATTCACGCACCATGCACTTCTCCTCTCCGAGCTTCGACGCGGCCATCTTCGACCTGCTGCTGGCGGTCGGGTCGGGCGCGACCATGGTCGTGGTCCCGCCCGACATCTACGGCGGCGACGAACTCGCGGCGCTGATGGATCGCGAGCAAGTCAGCCACACCTTCATGACCCCGGCCGCGCTGGCCACCATCGACCGTGAGCACTGGGCGCTGCCGCATCTGCGGGCCGTCATGGTCGGCGGCGAGGCCTGCGGGCCGGAACTGGTGACCCGCTGGGCGCCGGGCCGGCTCATGTACAACGGGTACGGGCCCACCGAGACCACGGTGGTCGTCACCATCGCCGGACCCATGAATCCGGGCGAACCGGTCACCATCGGCACGCTGGTGCGTGGTGCGCGGGCACTGGTCCTCGACGAACGACTGCGGCCGGTACCGGTCGGTGTCCCCGGTGAGCTGTATGTCGGCGGACAGGGCAGCGCGCGTGGCTATTTCGATCGCCGCGGCCTGACCGCCGCCCGGTTCGTCGCCGACCCGTACGGGCCCGAAGGCACGCGCCTGTACCGCACCGGTGACGTGGTGCGCTGGACCGCCGGCGGTGAACTGTTCTATCTGGGACGCAGTGATCACCAGGTCAAGGTGCGTGGTTTCCGCATCGAACTCGGCGAGATCGATGCCGTGCTCACCTCGCATGCCGGAATCCGCTTCGCGCACACCGAGGTCCGCGAGATCGCGGGCACACGCCGCATCGTCTCCTACGTGCTGCCCGCCGATCTGGACGCGGTGATCGACACGGAGGAGCTGCGCGCGCACTGCGCCGAACGCTTGCCCGCGCACATGGTGCCGAGCAGTCTCACCCTGCTGGACCGCATTCCGCTCACCCCGGTCGGCAAGTTCGACCGTGACGCCCTGCCGGCGCCGACGGCGCTGGCCGTGGTGGTCTCACGGGATCCGGAGACCGATACCGAGCGGCTCGTCGCCGAGGTCATGGGCGATCTGGTCGGGCTGGATCAGCTCGGCGCGGACGACAGTTTCTTCGAGATCGGCGGAAACTCGCTGCTCGCCACCCAATTGGTGGCCCGGCTGGCCACCGCCACCGGAGTCCGGCTCGAGGTGCGCGCCGTGTTCGCCGCGCCCACGGTCGCCGGCCTGGCCGCGGCGCTGGACACCGGTTCCGCCTCGGCGGACCTGCGCCCGGAACCACGCAAACGCACTCGCCCGCAACGGATTCCGCTGTCCGCGGCGCAACGGCGACTGTGGTTCCTGGAGCAGTTCAACGCCTCCGGCGAGAACGGCGAGGCGCTGGGCGCCTACAACGTCCCGGTCGCGCTGCGCCTGCGCGGCGACCTGGACGTGCAGGCCCTGCGCGGCGCCCTGTTCGACGTGCAACGCCGGCACGAAACCCTGCGTACCGTCTTCCCCGAGGTGGACGGCGAACCCTGCCAGCAGATCCTCGATCCCGACGAGGCCGCCGTCCCGCTGCCGCTGCGCACCTGCCGCGGCAGCGAGGTGGCCGCCGAGATCCGGCGCGTCACCGGCGCCGGCTTCGACCTCGGGACCATGGTTCCGCTGCGCGCGGCGTTGCTGCAGCTGACCGATGCGGCGGACGACGAGCACATCCTCGTGCTGGTCGTGCACCACATCGCCATGGACGGCTGGTCGCTGCAGCCGCTCGCCGCCGACGTGGCCGCGGCCTACCGCGCCCATGCCGGCGGTGGAGACCCCGAATGGCCCGAACTGCCCATCCAGTACGCCGATTACACGCTCTGGCAACAGGATGTGCTGGGCCGCGAGGACGATCCGGAATCCGTCAGCAGCCGCCAGCTCGACTACTGGCGGCGCGCCCTCGACGGCCTGCCGGAACTCCTCTCCGTCCCCGCCGACCGGCCCCGCCCCCCGGTGCCGACCTACCGCGGCGGGACCGTGGAATGCCGCCTCGACGCCTTCACCCACCGCGAATTGCAGGTGCTGGCAGCCGAACACGGCGTCACCATGTTCATGGTGCTGCACGCGGCACTGGTGGCACTGCTGCACCGGTTGACCGCGGGCGACGACATCGCCGTGGGCACCCCGATCGCCGGGCGCGGGCATCCGGCACTGGATCGCCTGATCGGCATGTTCGTCGGCACCCTGGTGCTGCGCACCAAACTCGACAGCGGCGCCGCCTTCGGCGACCTGCTGCGGGCCGTGCGCGACACCGACCTGGAAGCCTTCGCGCACGCCGACGTACCGTTCGAACGCCTCGTCGAGGTGCTCAATCCGGTGCGCTCACAGGCGCATCACCCGATGTTCCAGGTCATGCTGTCGGTGCAGAACGCACCGGTACGGGTGCTGGAACTGCCGGGCCTGCGCATCGAAGCCGACGACGCCGACCCGGGCATCGCCAAATTCGATCTGCAGTTCACCCTCACCGAATCCTGGACGGCGGCACGCGAACCCGACGGCATCACCGTGTCGGTCAACTACGCCGCCGACCTGTTCGAGGCCCGCACCGCCGAACGGCTCGCCCAGCGTTTCGTGCGACTGCTCGGCGCCGCGGCCGCGAATCCGGCCACCGCCGTGGGTGATCTGGAACTGCTCGACTCCGGGGAATGGTCGGTGCTGGCCCCGGTCCGCGGTACCGAACCCGGCCTGCCCATCACCTTCTCCGAGGTGTTCGAGGCCGCGGCCAACCTCAACCGGCAGGCCATCGCGGTGCGTTCGGCCGGTACCCAGATCTCCTACGACGCCCTCGACCGCTGGACCAACCGGCTCGCCCGGGTGCTCATCGGCTACGGCGTCGGCCCGGAAACCCTGGTGGCCATGGGCATTCCGCGCTCGGCGGAATCGGTGGCGGTGATGCTGGCCATCGCCAAGGCCGGCGCCGCGTTCGTGCCCGTCGACCCGAACTACCCGGAACAGCGCATCAGCCATATGCTGCTGGATTCCGGTGCGGCCGTGGGCATCACGCTGTCGGCCTACCGCGAGCGCATGCCTGACGGCGCGAACTGGACCGTGCTGGACGCGCCCTCGTTCCGGCGGCGGGTCCTCGCCACCACCGACGCGCCCATCTCCGACAGCGAGCGGGTGAGCTCGCTGCGCATGGACAACCCGGCCTACGTCATCTACACCTCCGGATCCACCGGTATCCCCAAGGGTGTGGTGGTCACCCACGGCGGCCTGTCCAACTTCGCGGCCGAGACGGCGCAGCGCTTCGACGTCGGCCCCGGCTGCCGCGTCCTGCACTTCGCCACACCGAGTTTCGACGCGGCCATGCTCGACCTGCTGCTCGCCCTGGGCGGTGCGGCCACGCTGGTCATCACCCCGACCGGGGTGGTCGGCGGGCACGAACTGGGACGGGTGTTCATCGAGGAAGGCATCACGCACGCCTTCATCACCACCTCCGCACTGGGCACCGTCGACCCCACCGGCGTCACCGCACTGCGGCACGTGCTCGTCGGCGGCGAGGCGCTGCCGCCGGACCTGGTCGCCCGCTGGGCGCCGGGCCGTCGCCTCTACAACGTGTACGGACCCACCGAAACCACCATCGTGACGGTGATCTCGCAGCCCATGACCCCGGGCGGGCAGATCACCATCGGCGGGCCCATCCGCGGTGTCGGCGCGACCGTGCTCGACGCACGCCTGCACCCGGCCCCCGCCGGCGTCACCGGGGAACTGCACCTGGCCGGTGCGGCCCTGGCCCGCGGCTACCTGCGCCGGCCCGGGCTCACCGCACAGCGGTTCGTGGCCAACCCGTTCGGCAAACCGGGCGAGCGCATGTACCGCACCGGCGACCTGGTGCGCTGGCTCGAGAAGAGCGGGCGCGCACGCGATCTCGAATACGTCGGCCGCACCGACCACCAGGTCAAGATCCGCGGCTTCCGGATCGAACTCGGCGAGATCGACGCGGCCCTGTCGCGGCACTCGGCGGTGGAATTCGCCACCACCATCGGCCACCGCACCCCGGCCGGATCCACCGCGCTGGTGTCGTATGTGAAGCCGCGCAACGGCACCGCACCCAGCGCGGCCGAACTGACCGCGCACGTCGCCGAACTGGTACCCAACTACATGGTCCCGCAGTCGATCATGCTGCTGGACCGCGTGCCGCTCTCACCGGTCGGCAAACTCGACCGGCGCGCGCTGCCCGAACCGGTGTTCGCCGCCCGCGAGGGCTACCGGGCGCCGGCGAACGCGTGGGAGCAGGCGCTGTGCACCGCCTTCGCCGAGGTCCTGGGCATTGAACAGGTCGGCGCCGACGACGGGTTCTTCGAACTCGGCGGCAACTCACTGCTCGCCACCAAGGTGGTGGCGCACGTGCGGGCGGCCGGCATCGACCTGCCGGTACAGGCCATGTTCGGGGAATCCACCCCGGCCGGCATCGCCCGCCGGCTCGCCGACGCGAACGGTGACGCCGGAGCGGCGCTCGCCGCGGCGCTGCAACCCGTGCTGCCGCTGCGCCCGAACACCGATTCCGGTGTGCCGCCGCTGTTCTGCATCCACCCGGCCATCGGCCTGGCCTGGTGCTTCGCCGGACTGCTGTCCCAGCTGCCGCACGAACGGCCGGTGTACGGGCTGCAGGCCCCGCACGTGGCGGGCGAGGACAGTCACGCCACCATCTCCGCGGCCGCGAAATACTATGTGGCACACCTGAAATCCGTGCAGCCGCACGGTCCCTACCATGTGCTCGGCTGGTCGCTGGGCGGGCTCATCGCCCACGAGGTCGCGGTGCAACTGCAGGACGGCGGCGACGAGGTGGCGCTGCTGGCATTGATGGACAGCTACCAGCTCTCGGATCAGTGGCTCGAACATGCCATTCCGAGCGTCGCGGCCATCATCGCGGAATTCGGCAGCGACCTGCTCGGCGGCGACGCCGACATCGACCCGACCATGAACCTGCACGACGCCGCCGAACTGCTGCGCAGCCGGTCCGGGCCGTTCGCGGCGCTGACCGTCGAGCACATGGAACGGCTCTACACCGGCTACACCAACGGCGCCGCACAGGCGCACGGATTCCGGCCCCGCGTCTTCGACGGCGACCTGCTCTTCTTCACCGCCGCCGAGGACGACATCAACCGCACCGACCCGGACCGCTGCGCGGCGGCCTGGCGGCCGTACGTCACCGGCGTCGTGCACGACCAGCTGGTGCGCTGCACGCACGCCGGCATGACCACACCGGAATCACTGTCCGTCATCGGGCCGGTCCTGCGCGAGCATCTCGCGGCCCTCGCAGATCGAGTGGAGGGGGAGCACCAGTGAGTCTCGCCGTCGAAGTCAAAGGACTGGTCAAGTACTACGGAAAAGTGCGGGTGCTGGACGGGATCGACCTCGAGATCCCGTGCGGCACCGTGATGGGACTGCTCGGGCCCAACGGCGCGGGCAAGACCACCACCGTCCGCATCGTCACCACCCTGCTACGCCCGAGCGCTGGCACGGTCCGCATCGCCGGAGTGGACGTCATCAAGAACCCGGCGCGCGCCCGCCACCGCATCGGACTGTCCGGGCAGTACGCGGCCATCGACGCCAACCTGTCCGGCTTCGAGAACCTGCGCATGGTGGCGCGCCTGTACGGGATGGACCACAAACAAGCCGGCGACCGCGCCGGGGAACTGCTGTCCGTGCTCGGGCTCGAGCATGCGGCCGGACGCCGCGCGGGCACCTATTCCGGCGGTATGGCACGGCGATTGGACCTCGCGGGCGCACTGGTGTGCCGGCCGCCCGTGGTGGTCCTCGACGAGCCGACCACCGGGCTCGACCCGCGCGGGCGCCTCGATATGTGGCGTGTCATCGGCGAACTCGTCGACGACGGCACCACCGTGCTGCTCACCACGCAGTACCTGGAGGAAGCGGATCTGCTCGCGGACCGCATCACCGTCATCGATCGCGGGCGCGTCATCGCCCGCGGCTCGGCCGACGAGCTCAAGACCGCCATCGGCGGCGACAAGCTCACCGTCGTCCTCGCCCCCGGGCAGGATCCGGCACCCGCGCGCGGCATCCTCGCCCAGGTCGGCATCGGCGAACCGCTCTCCGACGGTGACGAACTCACCGTCGTGGTCGGCGACGGCACCCGCACCATGGTCGAGGCGCTGCGCCGGCTCGACGACGCGGGCGTCTGCGTGGTCGACGCCCGCGTGCACCGGCCCAGCCTCGACGACGTATTCCTGTCCCTCACCGGCAAACCCGCGGAGCGCAGGGCGCCCGCCGCAGACAGCGTGAAAGAGGAGATCCTGTCGTGAGCACCGCACCCGTCCAGGCCAGCGAGCCGGCGGCCGCACCACCGAGACCGCAGGTAGCCGGACCGTTCCTGCTGCTGCCCAGGGTCGTTCGCGACAGCGCCATCGTCGCCTACCGGAATCTGCTGACCATCCTGCGGGTACCGACCCTGCTGGTCACCGCCACCATCCAGCCGCTGATGTTCGTGTTCCTGTTCGCCTACATCTTCGGGGCCTCGCTCGGCGGCAGCCAGTACCGCGAATTCCTGCTCGCCGGGATCTTCGCGCAGACAGTCGCTTTCAATGCCGCGTTCACCACCGTCGGGCTGGCCAACGACCTGCACAAGGGCATCATCGACCGGATGCGGACCCTGCCCATGTCGCGGCTGGCCGTGCTCATGGGCCGCACGCTGTCCGACACGGTGGTCAACATTCTCGCGCTGACCGTCATGGCGATCTGCGGCTACATCGTGGGCTGGCGCATCAACGGCGGAATCCTCGATGCCGTGCTGGGTTTCGCGGTGATCCTGCTGTTCGCCTTCGCCATGTCCTGGGTCGGGGCGATTACCGGGCTGCTGTCACCGAGCGTGGAGGTGGCCCAGAGCGCCGGTCTCATCTGGCTGTTCCCGCTGACCTTCATCTCCTCGGCGTTCATCTCGGGGGAGACGCTGCCGGGTCCGTTGCGCACTGTGGCGGAATGGAATCCGATCACCGCCGTCGCCGCCGCGGGCCGCAAGCTGTTCGACAACGGCTCGCCGCCCGGATTCACCGCGGCGAAGGGCTGGCCGGCCGTGCACTGTGTCGAGTATTCGATCTACTGCTCGATGGCCATTCTCGCGATCGCGGTTCCCTTGGCGCTGCTGCAATATCGCAAGGTGGCCAGTCACTGACGGACCGGTAAGAATACAAAGGGTATTCGGGCGGCAGCTCTTCGGGGCTGCCGCCTTTACGTTTTCGAAGTATTTCCGGATTCAGTTATACCGCAGCATGTTCCGGCTCGGCCAGCTCTACCATTGCCGTGGGGACGGTGACAGAAGGAAATGCTATGCAGGTCATACCCGGCGCCAGTGCAATCGGGCGCGGTTTCAATATTCTCGGCACCTACAGCACACGGTCGCTGATGCCGCAGATCATCAATCTAGGTGCGGATACCAGGACTTTCGAATACCCGCCGACCGGCATCACCTATGCGCAGCCGGAGAACACGGGCGCGGTGGAGTATACGAACACCACCGGATCATCCTATGTCTACAACACCGTGGAGCAATTTCAAAGCCACTTCTCACAGAAGGCACAGGCATCGGCGTCGTACGGTGCCTTCAGCGGGCAATTCAATCTGGCCTACTCGAACACCGTGAACACCGACCAGTCTTGTTATTACGGTATATACGAAGCCGATTACACTGCGTGGGAACTCAATCTCAATCACACGTCCACAGAGTGGCTGAATACCGATTTCAAGGACGACCCCGACATCGTCAACCTGCCGACCACCTTCACTCCGGAGAATCAAGAGCAATTCTTCGCCGTATTCCGCAAGTGGGGAACACATCTCGTCGCACAGGTCATCGTCGGCGGCAGTCTCGACTACTACGAAGCCGTGCAGACCTCCTACTCGTCGAACCTGCAAACGGTCAGCGCCAACATCACCCTCGAGTACAAGGCCGTCTTCACCTCCACCAAGGCCGAATCCCAGACCGAATGGGAGCAACTCGGGAAGACCTGGGCCAACAGCCGCACCGTCGTGGTCAACGCCACCGGCGGGGACACCTCACTGCTGAACTCGCTGCAACCCGGCTACATGGACTCCGACGTCGGCGTCATGGAACTGTGGACCTCGGCGGTCATGAAGAACCCCTCGACCATCGAATTCACGCTGTGGCCACTGAATCGGCTGTTCTACGGCAACCAGGCCTTCGCGGTGTCCGAAGCGCTCGACGCCTACACCAACGGCGCCATCCTCACCTACGCCGATACCGATTACACGCCCAACAACGCGCCTGGCGGCGGTCAGGTCAGCACTTCGTGGGGCATCATCGCCAACGGCACTGTGGCCGTGCCGAATCCGCCGGCGGTACCGCCGCCGCCCACCGTCGTGCAGCCCGGTGTGGTCGCACCCGTCGGGGGCTATCAGATCGCGCTCTACGATCCGCTGACCTTCCAAGCGTTCATGGTGCACCTGTATTACCAGACGTACCTGCCCAATTCGCTGCAGCCCGACCGCGGGATCTACCAGACCATGCTCAACGACCTCAACGCCGTCAGCCGGCGCGGATACATCGTGGCGCTGAGCGGGTTCGCCGTCGATCTGCAGAACAGTCCCACCCCCGACTTCAACAACTGGCTCATCAGCGTCGGCTGCACCGGCGCGGCCTGGAAGAAGTTCGTCGGCTACAACCTCAAGGGCGGCTCCGGCTGCTACGTCGTCGTCGGCCGCCAGGGCGCCGCCCCCGGCCAGGCCCTGGAACTCCTCAAAGCCGTCTACTCACCCAGCGACTGGCTGCAGCAGCCCTACGTCTTCAACATCGACTCCTCGGCGATCGGCCTCACCTACGGCCGCACCGCCACCACCCTCACCGACCGTGAAACCCGCGGCTCCCTCCCCGAACCCCACAAGGAAGTCGAGAAGTAGCACCGGTCCACCCGCTACCGGCCGCCCGGGAACAGGCTGCGGGCCTCGGGCACGCGGTGACAGCCTCGGGTATCCCGTGACGCGGTCCCCGGAACCGGCTGCCCCGAACCCGGTTCCCGGGAACCGGACCGGCCCCAACGCGAAGGGTCCCCCCACACGTCGGTGTGGGGGGACCCTTTTGCTTTGCCGTTTACCCGCGGCGACGGTTCTTGATCAACTCCATGCGCTCCTGCAGGAGCTCCTCCAACTCTTCCTTGCTGCGGCGCTCGAGCAGCATGTCCCAGTGGGTGCGCGGCGGCTTGACCTTCTTGGGCTCCTGCGTGGTGCCCTCGAGCAGCACACCCTCCTGGCCGTTACGGCACAGCCAGGTCGGGGGGATCTCGGCGTCGTCGGCGAACGGAACATCGAATTCCTCGCCATTGTCGGTGCGGTACCGTGCCATCCGACGCGGCGCCAGGTCATGGTCACGGTCGGTCTCGTAGCTCACCGCTCCGAGCCGACTGCCCCGGAGTACGCGATCTGCCATGGGTGCGGTCCCTTCTCGCCATTCGGCAACGTTCTACATCAGTGTCGATGCATACCGTCGATCAAGTGTTCAACGTGTATGCGCACGCTTCGGTTCCCGTGGGGAGAACCCGACCATTCTACTCGTTCGGCCGGGTAGCCCTGCGTTCGGCGTGCCCTTGCGCCCGCAACCGGGCGCAAACCGCTAACGTGTCGGACCATGTCGCGACGTGTGCTCTCGGCCTGCCAGTGGTGTGGGAGGGAGATCGCCGAATCCGAGGTGGGACGCCGCCGCCGCTACTGCCGGCAATCGTGCCGCCAGCGTGCTTACGAGCATCGAAACAGCGTGAAGGGCACCGGTATTCCCGAGGACTCGGTCATACTCAGTGCCCAGGAGGTCGCCGACCTGTCGGACCGCTGGTTCTCCGCACGCTGTGCCGCCGAGGACGTGGCGACCGCGGTGTCGGAGGGAGCCGATCACATCGAACTCGCCGAACTCACCGCCATATTGGTGAAACTCACTCGCGACGCCGAACGCCTGCGCTGACCGTGTTCGCATGACGCCCAGGCCCGCGCCCGCCGATTGCGTTGTCGCCCAGCGACTCTGCCGAGCCGGTCGACCACATCGGCGTCGGCCGTGCCGACAGCGTCCGCGGGCGGTTGCGCCCGTGCACGGCATAGACGAGGGTGGCGCCCGCTCCGGTCAGCGTGATCAATGCGCCGAGGGCGGCCAGCGTCGTGCCGTCGGGGTGGGTCAGGGGCTGGGCGCGCAGGGCCTGCCACAGCAGGATGCCGACCAGTCCGGCGTACCCGAGGGCCAGCACCCCGACGAGCCGGGCGCGGGCGCGCTCGTCGCGCAGCCACGGAACCCGCTTGGCGAGCCACAGCAGGGCGAACGACGCCAGGATGAGGACCTGGATGCCGTGCAGGCCCACGAAATGCGGCACGCGCAGGTCGCCGCCGGTGGTGCTCCAGTGCGTGACCGGCAGGCCCGCGCCGCCGTCGCGGATGTCGGGCTGCCCGTGCATGACCGTGTGCCCGGCGCCCAGTGTCACCGGGTGGCCGTAGGCGTCGGTGGTGTGCTGTTCACCGGTGAAGCCCATGGCGTAGCCGAGCGCCATGCCGATCACCGCGATGCCCAGTCCGGCGTGGATGGCGCGGGTGGTGGGGCGGTCGGTGATCTTCTGCCAGGAAAGCACCAGCGCGATAACCAGATTCGCGGCGAACAGGCCCGGCACGCCGCTCATGAAGACCAGCTGGCCGTAGTGGTTCCAGGCATCGGTCTGCTCGTTGAAGTGGCTGAAGGTGCCGCGCGCGGCCTGTACGGCGATGAATCCGACGTCCGCGAGGGCGGTGACCGCGAACAGGCTGCCCATCCACCAGGTGAACCGCTGCCCGCGATGCGGGAACGACAGCAGCCAGGCCAGCGTGATCGTGTAGAGGGCGAAGGCGAAGCCGAACTTGAACGTTTTCAGCCACACCGACTCGTGCAGCAGCATGCGGTCGTCGAAGATCATGGCGCACAGGCTGAATACGGCCAGCGCGGCCATGGCGATGCTGGTGGCCAGCAAGGGGCGGTGTAATGGGTTGCGGGCGTCGGGGACTCGACGCTCGAGGGTGGGTGCGTGGAGCGTGGTCATACCCTGACGCTAGGAATGCGGCCCCGGGCGACACGTCCCTCGCGGGTGCGGTCCGCACGTCATACCCCGGTACGGGGACAGCCCCGGCGGTAGGGGCCGGGGCTGTCCTGGTCGGTGTCTGCGCTTGTGGCACACGGCGTTGTATACGTCTGCGGCACACCGCATCCCACACGCCCCTCATCGGCGCAGGGAAGGCTTCGGGGCTAGTCGGCGGGGATGCCGACGTCCATGCCGCGGCCCGCGAGCCACGGCAGCGGATCGACGGGACCGTTGTCGGGGGTGTGCACCTCGTAGTGCAGGTGCGGTCCGGTGGAGTAGCCGCGGCTGCCGACGGTGGCGATCTCGTCGCCGGCGCGCACCTGCTGGCCGGGCTGCACCAGGATGTCCTGCATGTGCCCGTAGACGCCGATCGTGCCGTCGTCCTGCTGGATACGCACCCACAGCCCGAATCCGGAGGCCGGACCGGCCTCGATCACGGTGCCGTCGGTGACCGCGCGGATCGGGGTGCCGAACCCGTCGCCGAAGTCGATACCGGCGTGCATGGCACCCCAGCGCACCCCGAAGCCGGAGGTGAGGGGACCGGCGACCGGGCGCACGGTCTTGGGCCGTGCCTGCTCGATGTGCAGGTTGTTGAAGAAGTCGAGCACCTGCGGCGGCACGAACTGCGGCATCTGCGCCTCGCGCGGGGTGAAGGCGGTGAAGGTCGCGGGCTGCGCGGCGGAGGCGGCGGCGATGCCGATGAGTTCGCCGTCTGCTTGCTGATCGGCGGCGGCCAGGGCGCACAGGGAGGCGCCGACCAAGGCGGAAACGGCGGCGGCGCGGCCGGCGGCCGTCCGGCCTCGGACGGCCCGGAAGGTTCGAGATAACGGAACGGTTACGGGCATGGATCGAACGTACGGTGTGGCCGGAGTGGGCTCAAAACCCTGTTGCGGCCGTCACAAGGACGCGAAAGCCCAGCTCGCCGGTCACGGCCAGGTAACGACACGCCTGTGATTTCCGGATGACGTCGGCGGAGTCGCCCCTGTGCCGCCTTGACCCCGGCGTGTCGGCGTGGGCAATCTATGTAAGTGCCCGCTAATGGAGTGAGGGTGTTGAGCGCTCTCGCCGACGACACTCGCCGCGCGGTCTTCGAAGCCCTCCCACAAGGACCACGGTCCGTCGGCGAACTCGCCGCAACCGTGGGCGTCACCAGCTCCGCGGTCTCGCAGCACCTGCGAGTGCTGCGCGAGGCCCGCCTGGTCATGGTCCGCCCCGACGGCAATCGCCGCCTCTACTCCCTGGACCCGCGCGGACTGGCCGATGCCCGCGACTACCTCGAACAGTTCTGGCCCAGCGCCCTCGTCGCCTACTCGGCCGCCCTGTCGAGCGCCTATCCCACCCGCCGATAGGTCTGGGCGCGGCGATCCATCCCGGTGCCCGGCCACGGCCGCTTGCGCAGCTGTTTGTCGATGGCATTGAGCACTTCGGGCACACCGATCTTCAACAGGCCCGGATCCGGCGTCGTGGCATCGGGATCACCGGTCTGTCCCGCCCACAGCACGGCGTGGCGGCCGAGCAGATGCGCCGGGGGCCCGCCGAGGCTGGGCGCGGTCGGGCCGAACAGCAGGACCGTGCGGGTGCCGAAAGCCGTTGCCAGATGCGCGACTCCGGTATCGCCCGACACCACCAGGGCCGCCTCGGCCACGGTGGCGGCCAGTTCGATGAGGTTCTGCTGACCCGCGAGGACTCGCGCCGATGAGAGTCCTGCGCGGGCGGCGACACCGAGTGCGATTTCGCGTTCGGTCTCGTCGCCGGTCAGCACGACTTCGCGCCCCTGAACCAGGAGATGCCGGACCACCGCGGCGAAGCGGTCGGGCGGCCAGCGTCGTGCGGGTGCGCCCGCGCCGATGTGCACGACCACGCAGTCGCGGTGGCTGGTGACCGCGACCGGCGGCACCAGGCCCAGGTTGCGGCGATCCGCGGCCATCCCGTCGGATTCGAGCAGGTGGCACCAGCGGTCCACATCGTGCATGTCGGGCTGCCATTCCGGGCCGGCCAGGTCCGGGAAGGCCGGATTACGGTAGGTGAGTATGCGTTCGGGCTGGGTCTTGAGCAGTTCCACCAGGCCCTCGGTGCCGTCCAGATTCACCGCGAGCGCCGGGACTTCCCCGTCCCAGCGCAGGCCCACGGGTTCGGTGATGGGCACCATCTCGTCGACGGAGACGATGAGATCGACGATGGGTTTGAGTCTGGGTGACGCGGCCAAGGTGATGTGGTCGTCGGGCCGGGCCCGCCGCAGCGCGCGCAGCGCGGGTACCGCGGTGAGTAGATCACCCAGCCCGCGTGCACGCAGCACGAGTACAACCGCCACCTGAATTCTCCTAGCCGGCCACACTGCCCACGACGCGACGGCCCTCCGCAGACGGTGACGAAGAGCCATTTCGTCAGGACTACCCGGCCTGCTCTCGGATGAAACTCGGTGACGGCAGCTATCGGAAACCTTTCGGCCTGTTTCACCAGCGAAGTTCTCCGGTACTACCGACTGTCGTTGCAGGCGGGGGATCCACTACGGTGTGCAGTCATGACCTTCGTCTACAACCTCGTGGTCGTGACCCACCTGCTCGGTATGGCGGCGGTGGTCGGCGGCTATGTCGCCTCGCAGCCGCGGGTATCGGAGCTGATGGTGTGGGGCGCTCGCGCGCAGATCCTGACCGGCATCGTGCTGGTCGGCATGGCCGAGTCGATCCACTCGCTCGGCAAGGAAACCAATATGCCGAAGGTCATCACCAAACTGGTTGTGGCCGTGCTCGTCGCGGCCTTCGCCGAAATGGGCCGCGCCGACGCCAAGCGCGGCAAGGCACTGCCGTGGATGACCCACGCCTCGGGCGGGCTGGCCATCCTGAACGTGTTCATCGCCGCCCTGTGGCACTGATCTGCACGGCTCTGGTCTTCTCGTACGGCAGTCCGGCGCGGTAGCGCGAAAGGCGAAGCCGCACAGCATGCATGACGGCATGCGGTGCGGCTTCTGTCGTCTCCGGGCTCAGTGCTGCCCGGCCGGGTCCGGTGACGCCTGCCGGGCGGCGTGGCGGGCAAGGGTTTTCGCGACCTCGGCCGCGACCACCGCATGCCCGGCCATGGTCAGGTGGATGAGATCGGCACTGAGCCAGTCCGCGCGCAACCGGGCCGGGTGATCCCAGAACTCGGTCAGGATCGCGTCGTGTCGGCGGGCCACACGCCGCACGGCCTCGTTGAAATCGGCGAACAGCGGCCGCAGCGGGGCCATCTGGCCGGTGAAGCTGTCGGCGAGAGTGAACAGCGACAGCTGTGCGCCGGTGGCCGCGACCGCATCGCAGAGCGCGTCGAGTTCGGCTTCGACGGTGGCCAGGTCGGTGCCGTGCAGGAACAGATCGTTGCCGCCGCAGCTGATGTGCACCAGATCCGGGTGGAAGGCGAGCAGGTCGGTGAGTTGCCGCTCGCGCACATCGGCGATGACTGCGCCGTTGCGCCCGGTATTGAGGTAGTCGGCGCGCGGGTGGGAGCCGATCAGCCAGCGGGCAATTCGGTCCGCCCACGGCACGGTGGCGTAGCCGGGCCATGGATCACCCGTGCCCGCCGCGGTGGAGTCGCCGATGACGGCGAAGCGCCGCCACGGCACCGCGCGCAACATGGCATGGGCTGCCGAATCGGCGAGGGTGAACGGATCATTCGCCTCGGTACGGTCGGAAAGGCCGGTGCGGGCCGATGTTTCGGCGGTCATGCGGGGGTCTCCTCGGCTCGGGCCGGCAGGACGGCGAGAACGGCTGCGGCGACGGCGATTGCGGCGCAGACCGCGAACAAGGTGTGGAAGGCGTGTAATGGCGCCGTCGGGTTGGCCGCGAATACCGCGGCCAGCACGGCCACCCCGAGCGCGCCGCCGGATTGGCGGGCGGTCACGTTCATGCCCACACCGGCGGCGAAGCGTTGCGGTGGGAGCGATCGCGCCGCGGCGGTACCCAGCACGGTGATCAGCAGTCCGATCCCGCCGCCGCCCAGGATGCCCGCGGGCACCCAGGCCTTCGAGATCGACGGGGTGGCATCCCAGGCGCTGGTGGTCATGTAGAGGGTGGAGGCCGCGAACAGGAGCGCGCCCAGCACGCCGAGCCAGCGCTGCCAGGGAATCGGGGCGCGTCCGGCGAGGACGGCGGTCACCATCGAGGCGACCGCGCCGACGGTCATTGCCGCCGCCGATTTCAGTACCGAGTAGTGCCACATGTTCGCCAGCCACAGCGGCCCGGCCAGCAGCCACGCGAACATGGTGATGCCGAAGACGAATGCGGTCGCGTTCACCAGCGCGTAGCGGTGACTGCGCCACAATCCGACGGCGATGGCCGGGCGCGGATGGGTGCGTGAGCGCCACAGTGCCACCGCCAGTAGAAGGAGGCCGCCGAGTCCGCAGGCCAGGGTGCGCCAGTCGGCCCACCCCCACTGCTGGCCCTGGGTGACGGCCGCGACCACCGTGCCGATTCCGAGCCCGGTGGCGAGCGTGCCCACGGGATCGGGCAATCCGTGCGGCTGGCGCTGATCACCGCGGGCCAGTCGCAGTCCGAAGGCGATGAGCAGCACGGCAATCGGCACATTGATGACGAAGACCGACCGCCAGCCGAACCAGTCCACCAGCGCGCCACCGACCGCGGGACCGACGGTGGCGGCGAATCCGCCCGCCGCGGTCCAGGCGGCCATGGCGACGCCGATGCGTTGTGGCGGGGTGACACTCAGGACCAGTCCGAGCCCGGCGGGGATGAGGAAGGCGGCGGTCTCGCCCTGCAGGAACCGGCCCGCGATGAGCCATGCCGGCCCGGGTGCGAACGCGCACAGCAGGGAGGTGAGCGCGAATCCGGCCAGCGCGGCGAGGAATACGCGTCCGCGTCCGAGCGCGTCGGCGAGTTGCCCGGCCGGGGTGAGCAGTGCGGCGAAGGCGACGGCGTAGCCGCTGACCACCCAGGTGAGGGTGGTGGCCGCGGTGCCGGGGTAGTCGCGGGTGATGGCTGGGAAGGCGATGTTCACCACGGACAGGTCGAGGAAGGAGATGAAGGCCGCGCCGGAGGCGACCAGCAGGGCCAGGCGCGCGGCCCGGGAATCTGCCGCGGTGGCTGCGGGCGGCGGAGCGAGGGGAGGGGTTTGGGGATGCGCGGCATTGTGCCGTGCGGAGACGTCGGTCATGAGAGCGACTTTCGCGGGAGAGTGTCTCGGGAAGTAAAACTGTACGCACGATCGTTCGTATTGTTGAAAAGTACGACCGATCGTGCGTTTATGCAAGAGGTCGGTGCCAAGATGGAGAGGTGACCGAATCCGTGCCCGCCCCCGCACAGCTCGAAGAAAACCCCGCCGAGCAGCAGATATCCGATCAACGCCTGCTCAAAGGCGCCCGCGCGCGAGCCGCCATCGCCCGCCACGCCGCCGACGTCGCCTCCGTCGAAGGGCTCAACGGATTGAGCCTGGGCCGGCTCGCGGTCGATCTGGGCGTGAGCAAATCCGGGGTGGCGACGCTGTTCGGCACCAAGGAGAACCTGCAACTGGCCGCGGTGCAGTCCGCGCGCGAGGTGTTCATCGACCACGTCGTGCGCCCGGCGCTGAGTGAACCCAAGGGCATGCCGCGGCTGCGTGCGATCCTCGAGCACTGGTTCGACTACATCGGCGCGCCCGTCATGCCGGGCGGTTGCTTCCGCGGTCAGTGCGTGACGGAATTCGACAGCCGTCCCGGCCCGGTACGCGATGCGCTGGCCGCCGATCGCGACGACTGGTTCGCGGTGCTGGAGAAGGAGATTCGCCGCGCCCAGGAGCAGGGCTTCCTGACCGGGCACGACCCGCACGCGCTGGCGTTCCAGCTCGAAGCGGTCATCGCGGCCGCGAACAGCGCTGCGCGCATGGATGACACGACTGCCATTCCGACCGCCCGCGCCATCATCGACGGACTGTTCGGCCGGTCAGCGTAATCGCTTCGCGCAGTGCGAGATTGCGCGCGATGCATGAATGCAGCCAGGTCACAGCTGGTTTCACGTGGAGCGAGGCGCGTACATGATCAACGCGACACCCACCAGGCACACCAGCGCGCCGGTGATATCCCAACGGTCCGGGCGGAATCCGTCGAAGGCCATGCCCCACGCCAGCGAGCCCGCCACGAACACGCCACCGTAGGCGGCCAGGATGCGCCCGAAGCCGGCATCGGGTTGCAGGGTGGCGACGAACCCGTAGAGGCCGAGGGCGACCACGCCCGCACCCATCCACGCCCACCCGCGATGTTCGCGCACCCCTTGCCAGATCAGCCAGGCGCCACCGATCTCGAACACGGCGGCCAGCCCGAACAACAAGATCGATCGCAGGACTGTCATAGACGGCAACCCTAAGCGGCGGCCGGAGCACCCGCGCTGCATGGTCCGGCCGGTCGGTATCTCAGTTCTGGTCGCGCACCGGCGCGGTGACCGACTTGGTCGACCCGTCCGAGAAAGTCAGCGTGATCGGCGTCTCCGCACCCGCGCGCAACGGCTGCTTCAGCTCCAGGAACATCAGATGATCCGCACCCGGCGCCAAGGTCGCGGCACCGTGCGCGGGGATGGTGAGGCCACCGGCCTTGGGCCGCATGCTCTTCTGACCACTCGCGTCGGCCACCACCTCGTGGATCTCCACCCGCCCCGCCGCCGGACTGGCCGCGGCCACCAGAGTCACCGGCTGGTTACCGGCATTGGCGAGGGTGCCGAACGCGGCGGACATGCCGGAATCGGCGGCCTTGACCCACTGCTCGGCGAAGGAGACCTGATCGGCCGCCTTACCGGAGGAATCGGACGAGGTCTGGGAGTTGGAGCAGGCCACGGGAAACGTTGCCAGGGTCGAAATGGCTACGGCCGCGCCGAGCTTACGCAGGGTCGGTTCACGCACGGCAAACATGCTACGACGCACCGTCGCAGACGCCGGATTCCGGTGGTGTGACCGGGGTCTCCACAGGATCTTCACAATCGGCGCGAACCATCTCCACGGCCACCTCCTAGTGTCACCAGCATGGAATCGAGCCAGCAGCGCGGCGCCCGGCGCATCCTCGTCGTCGAGGACGAACCGACCATTGCCGAATCGATTGCCGCGCGGCTGCGCGCCGAAGGCTTCACCGTCGACATCGCCCACGACGGGCCCGCCGGCGTCGCCAGCGCCGAGGCCGGCGAACCCGACCTGGTCGTCCTGGACGTGATGCTGCCCGGCTTCGACGGGCTCGAAGTCTGCCGGCGCATCCAGGCCCGCCGCCCGGTCCCGGTACTCATGCTCACCGCCCGCACCGACGAAACCGACGTCCTGGTCGGGCTCGGCGTCGGCGCGGACGACTACCTGACCAAACCGTTCTCCCTACGCGTGCTCACCGCCCGCATCCACGCCCTGCTACGGCGCGTGGAACGCCACGCGGCACCGGGGGCGACCATCATCGTCGGCGACCTGCGCATCGACACCGATCAACGCCGCGTCTGGCGCGCCGACACCGAAACCCAGCTCACCCCACTCGAATTCGAACTCCTGGTGAACCTGGCCCGGCGCCCGCGCACCGTCCTGGCCCGCGACCGGCTGCTCTCGGAGGTCTGGGGGTGGGCCGACGCCTCCGGCACCCGCGCGGTCGACAGCCACATCAAGGCCCTGCGCCGCAAACTCGGCGCCGACCTCATCCGCACCGTGCACGGTGTGGGCTATGCGCTGGAAGCCCGATGAATCCCGGCGACAGCGGCCCGGACCGCGCGCACTCCGAAGGTCCGGAGAACACGCGCTACGCCGGGCGCGCGGGCACGGATGAGGGTCACTCGGGGACGCGTGATGCGAGGAACCCGTTGCGCGCGGCCGGGAATCGGTTCACGGGACGGATGCCGCGGCCACTGGACCGGGTGCCCTCGATCAAGGTGAAGCTGGGCATCCTCATGGTGGGCTCGGGCGCGGTGGCGTTCGGATTCTTCGCCTACCGCATCGGCTGGCTGCCGCAGAAGACCACCATCACCGCCATGCTGATCGCGCTGGTCACCTCGCAGGTGCTGGCACACGGGATGACGATGCCGCTGCGCGAGATGACCGCGGCCGCCAAACGCATGGCGCAGGGCGATTATTCGCATCGGGTCCGCGCCACCTCCCGCGACGAGGTCGGGCAGCTGGCGGCGGCGTTCAATCAGATGGCCGCCGACCTCGCCACGGCCGATCAGCAGCGACGCGATTTCATCGCCAACGTGTCGCACGAACTGCGCACCCCGATCACGGCCTTGGGGGTGGTGCTGGAGAACCTGGTCGACGGTGTCGCACAACCGGATCCGGCCACCCTGCGTACCGCCCTCGCCCAGACCGAGCGTCTGAGTTTGCTGGTCTCCGAACTGCTGGCGCTGTCGAGCGTGGAAGCGGGCGCGGTGGCCCTGGATGTGGAACCGCTTGCGCTGGAACCGCTCCTGAAGGAGGTCGTGGCCGAGGCCGAGGTGATGGCGGCCGCTGTCGACCGCCCGATCCGCTTCAGCATCCATCTCGAGACCCCCGGCCTGCAGGTGCACGCCGACCGTGCCCGCCTGCACCAGGTCCTGCTCAACCTCCTCGACAACGCCACCCGGCACGGGCCCGCGCACGGTGAGGTCCGCATCCACGCCCACGCCTTGCGCGATCAACTCGTCCTCGACGTGGAGGACGACGGCCCCGGCATCCCGCACGCCGAACGCGCCCGTGTCTTCGAACGTTTCACTCGCGGCGGCCGTGCCACCACCGGCGGTACCGGCCTGGGCCTGGCCATCGCGCGTTGGATAGTCGACCTGCACGGCGGCACCATCGCCGTCGCCGATCCGGGCTCCCGCATCCGCATCACCCTCCCGGCGCCCTAACAAGACCCCTCCCACACCCGCAGCTCGGCGCTCCGCGCGCTCCCGGGCCACTGCCGCATACCCTCTGGAGGTTCGCCATGCCCGAGAAACCCGCTCCCGCAACAGACAATCCGCCACCGCACGATCCGGCCACCCACGATGCCGCGACTCCTGCAGAACAGCCTGTGCCCGCATCCGCATCCGCGGCGGGGGCCGGGGCATGGGCGGGTCCCGCGTGGCCGACTGTTCGCGCGATGGGGCTTGCGCCCGCGGCCGCCTCCGCGGTACCGCCGATGCGGCCGATCCCGCGATTCCGTCCACCCCCGCGCCACGTGGTCGTGCCGGTGCACCGTGGCATCGTCCCGGCGGTCGTGGTGGCAGGTCTGGCTGCAGCGGTGCTGATTCCCTTGGATCGGCCCGGTATCGGCTGGTTGCTCACCGGCCTCGTCCTCGCGGCCGTGGTCTATGCCGCGGATCGCGCTGCCCGCCGCGCATTGGTTGCGCAGCACCGTGTCGAGCCCGTCGCGGACGCTGACTCCGCGGAGGAGGAAGTGGCCGAGGAGGAATCGGAGGACATTGCCTCAGATGCCGAGTCCGAAACGGGTGATGAAAGCCGTTCCGGGACTGCCGAATCGACCGACTACGACCTGGAGGAGTGGGCCGATGAGTCCCGGGCGCTGCGCTGGGGGCGATGCTGGTGGACCGTACTGGCCTTGGGCCTGTTGGGGATCGGCACGCTCAGAGCTGCACCTTGGCTGTTCGTGCTGTGCGTGCTCGCGGCAATGATGGCGGGCTCTATGGCGGTAGTAGGGCGACGGTCGGTGTACGGGGTACTGGCCGATGCGGTGGCGGTGACCTGTGCGGCGGTCGTGTCGGTGCCATGGGTGTACCGCGCCGCGACGCAGGTACGCGGGCGGAAAGCGGTGATCGCGCAGCGGGTATGGATGTCGGTGCTGGTCACCGCCGGCCTGCTGCTGGTGTTCGTGCCTTTGCTGGCCGGAGCCGACCCGGTGTTCGAGCGCCTGGTGGCGGGGATGCTGCCGCGCGTGGATGTGGCGTCGGTGGCGCGGTGGGGAATGCTGTTCGGGCTCGGCGCGCTGGGGACCGCGGGGGCGTTGTATCTGCTGGCCGGGCCATTGCCCGCCGCCGATTCCGCGCAGGAGGCGGAAACCGGCGCGAATGGTGTTGCGTGGCTGGGCGACCGGCGCTTGTCGCGGATCGAGTGGGGGATTCCGGTGGGCGCGCTGACCGTCGTGTTCGCGGTATTCGTGGGGACGCAGCTCGCCGTGCTGTTCGGCGGGGACGGATATGTACAGCGGACCGCGGAGCTCACCTATGCGGAGTATGCGCGCAGCGGTTTCTGGCAGTTGTCGGTGGTGAGCATCCTGGCGCTGGCGGTGATCTCGGTGGTGCAGCGGGTGGCGGTGCAGGAGTCGGCGGCGGAAAGGGCGTGGCTGCGGACCGGTTTGGCGGCGGTGAGTGTGCTGACGCTGGTGATCGTGGCCTCGGCCCTGCACCGGATGTGGACCTATCAGCAGGCCTACGGGTTCACCGTCATGCGGCTGCTGGTGGAGGTGTTCGAGTTGTGGATCGGCATGGTCTATGTGCTCGTGCTCGCGAGCCTGGTGACCTTGCGCCGGGGATGGGTGCCGCGCGCGGCCGTCGGCCTGGCCGCGGCGACGTTGCTGGTGGTGGCCGTGATGAATCCCGAAGGGCTGGTGGCCGATCGCAATGTCACCCGCTGGCAGGACGGCAAGAACTTCGACTCGGACTACCTGAGCGGCCTCTCACCCGACATCCTGCCCGCACTCGACCGGCTGCCACGAGCGCAGCGCGACCCGATCGAACAGGCCATTCGCGCTCGCACCGCCGATGATTCGTGGCAGGGCTGGAACCTCTCGCGAGAACGCGCGCGCCGCTGAGCGTTTCAGCCGAAGGCGACCGGTGCCCAGGTACGCCCGGCATCGTGGGTGGCGAGCAGCTGTGTCGCCGGAGTGCCCGACCCGCGGGTGAGCACGGCGAAACCGTCGGCCGCCGAGATGAATCGGCCCGAACGGACATCCCATCCGGGTTCGGGGGCGGTGTAGGCGGTGGTCCACGTGTCCCCGCCGTCGCCGGAAACGAGCAGCTGATCCTCGACACCGACCACGATGTGCGCACTGTCATCGGGAATCAGGACACTGCTGTGCGGAATCGTGGGCGACAGCTGCGCGGTCTCGGTGAAATCGGCGCCGCCGTCGCTGGAGGTGAGCAGCCGCAACCCGGACGCATCATCGCCGTAGGGGCCAGGTCGCCCGCACAGGAGGATCATCCGATTCGGTGAGGAGGCATGCCAGTCGGCAGGCCCGTTGCCCCCGCACGGCAGCTTCCAGTCCTTCCAGACACCGTCGGTGAGGCGGGCGCCGGTCGCACCGCGGTTGTACACCATCACCCAGGCCCGATTGCCCTGGACCTGCAAGTTCCCGGTCGCAACGGGTCCGGTGCCGGTGTCGGCGGGGATATTGGTCTGGGTCCAGGATTCGTCGTCCACCGGCGTGGTGCGCAACCGCACCTGACCGTCGAGCACATCGAGGGCCCGAATGGTGTTGTCGCCGGCCGAGACCGACCAATGCTTCGGGCCCAGGTCGGGTGGCGTGGCATCGTGCCAGGTGGCGCCGTCGTCATGGGTGGCGAACAAGTGCTGATCGGTGGCGACCCACCGGTTCGGTCCATCCGAGTACAGGATGGTCCGGTCGGCGTCCTGGCCGCCGAGCAGCGCTACCGGGTTGTCGACCTGCTGCCAGATGCGCCCGCCGTCGCTGGTGTGCTGTACCGCCACGCACGCCGTACCGGGGCAGGGGAGGTTGCGGCCGGTCACCCAGCCTTCCTCGGCCGTGCTGAAGTAGATCGATTCCGGTTGGAAGCCAACGGGATTCGCCATGATCGCCGAGCTGGGTGCGGTGGATGCCGGCGCGGGAGCCGTGGTCGTGGTCCGTGGCGTGGCGACGGGTGAGGGTTCGTCGGGCCGGATGGTCAGGGACGCCACCAGTGCGGCGGCGGCAACCGGGACACCGATACCCACGACACCGGCCAGGAAGACCGGCTTCGTCCAGAACCCCACCGGCCCGGACTCCCTTCACAGATGTTCGGGCCGATGAGCATGCTCGGCGGGCCCTGCGGCACAACGGGTTCGAGTATGCCCGCTGACCCCGGGATTCACCTACTCGGTGCCGGTCCGCGCGCGGTCGTGCCGTCCAGCCCGGTTGCGCGGTGTCAGCCGTGGGCGCGTTCGCTCGCGAGCAGGGCGGCGGTGCGGCCGATGAGGTCGAAGGGGATCGGATCCTTCAGCGGGAACTTCAGCGTGCCCTTGCCCGCCACGTACGGGGCGATGGCCTGCGCGTATTCGCTGTCCCCGACCGGGACCGGGTAGACGGAGATGTGCTTCTTCCAACCGGCGAAGTACATGACCGCCTTCCCGTCCACCTGCACGGCCGGGATGTCGTAGCTGATGGTTTCGGTGCTGCCGGGCACGGCGGTGCGGACGGCCGAGCGCACGTGTTCGAGCACCGCCTGCGTTTCGGCGGGGAAACCGGTGACGTACTCCTCGACCGATGTCGCTGTCGCCATGCCTGCCACCCTCTCGCGATAGGTTCAGTCGCGCAATCGGTCGAGCAGACCGGTCGCGGTCTCCAGCATCTCGTCCACCGTATCGGTGATGTACATCAGATCGACGAAGAAATCGTCGTATCCGGTCTCGGCGTGCACGGATTCGATGGCCTCGTCGATCCGCGCCGGATCGGTGCCCGCCGCGACATTGACCCGCAGCACGGTGCCGATCGTCCCCGGATCGCGCCCGGCCTGTTCGGCGGCCCGATCGATGATGGCGCGCAGCTTCAGCAACTGCTTGCCCCAGCCGGGCGGGCCGGGCACCGGGACCACCGGCAGCCAGCCGTCGCCGCGCCGGCCGATGCGTTCGAGCCCGGCGGGGTTGAACGCGCCCAGATGGATGGGCGGATGCGGGCGCTGCACCGGCTTGAGTTCGCTGCGGTGTTCGGGAACGGTGACGAACCGGCCCCGATACCCGGCCGGATCGGTGGTCCAGATGGCTTGCAACGCATCCAGGGTCTCGTCCAGGCGCGCGCCGCGATGGGTGAAGGGCACGTCGGCGGCCTCGAACTCCTCGGGCGACCAGCCGATTCCGAAGCCGGCGATCAAACGCCCGCCGCTCACCACGTCGATGGTGGTCAGGGACCGCGCCAGGTGCACCGGGCGGTGCAGGGGCGCGATGAGCACATTGGTGCCGAGCCGGGCGTGTTCGGTCGCGGCGGCGGCAATGCCCAGCAGCACGAACGGGTCGAGCACCGAATTGAATTCGTCCGGAATGGTGCTCTTGCCGCCGTACCCGACCTTCGGGTTCGTCGCGGCGAGGAGTCGTTCCCCGACCCAGAGGCTCTCCGCGCCGGCCTTCTCGACCTCGGCGGCGTAGTAGGCGACCTTCGCGCCGTCGGAGGCCTGCGCACCGTGCTGGGGGAGATTGAAACCTATCTTCATCACTCCGTCTTACCAAACGCGCATAATTTTCCGGTCATGGCGGCATGAACAGGGCGTTTGCGTGAATGGCGGGCATGCTGGCCAGGATGGGCGGGTGGGAGAAGACAAGAATCGCATGCTGCGCGGCGAGCTCTACCGCGACTCCGACGTCGAACTCGTCGCCGAGCGCCGCCACTGCCAAGGACTGCTGGACACCTTCAATGCGACTGCGGCAGGGGAGGATTCGGCCCGCCGCGCCATCCTCGAGGAGCTGCTCGGCGCAATCGGCGAGGGCTCCTGGATCATGCCGCGGTTCCAATGCGACTACGGCTATCTGATCCGCATGGGCCGCAACAGCTTCCTCAACTACGACGCCATCGTGCTGGACTGCGCCCCGGTCACCATCGGCGACGACGTCTCCATCGGCCCGCGCGCGCAACTGCTCACCGCCCTGCATCCGATGGAGGATCACGAACTGCGCCGGCAGCGCTGGGAGACCGCGGCCCCCATCACCATCGGTGACAATGTGTGGCTCGGCGGCGGCGTGATCGTCTGCCCGGGGGTGACGATCGGTTCGAACACGGTGGTCGGCGCGGGCAGCGTCGTCACTCGCAGCCTGCCCGAGAAGGTGTTCGCCGCAGGCAATCCGGCCCGGGTGATCCGCGCCCTCTGAGTCACTGCCCGGACTCCCCGGGCCGATGTCACTGTCCGGGGAGTCCGGCCAATTCGGTGCAGACCCGGCGCAATCGGGTCGCGGTGGCGTCGTCCTGGGCGGCGCGTGAGGGCGCCTTGACCCGGTTGCGCTGGAAGTAGCAGCCGGAGACGGCGGCGATATCGGGATCGGCGGCCAGATAGGTGAGGGTGCGGCCGCCCTCCTCGGGCGAGATCATGAACGCGCGTTTGCCCAGCGCGAGTGCGGGGCGGGCGAACCAGGGTGCGGCGTTCCAGATGTCGGTGGCGACCACGCCGGGGTGGAAGGCATTGGCGGTGACGCCCGTTCCGCTCAGCCGGCGCGAGAGTTCGCGCACGTAGAGGATGTTCGCCAGTTTGGCGCGGCCGTAGGCGCCGTTGGGGCTGTAGCCGTGGCGGAAGCCGAGATCGTCGAAGTCCAGGCTCGCCCCGTAGTGCATGGCCGAGGCGGTGAACAGGACGCGGGCGGGGGAGTCGCGGCGCAGCAGATCCAGCAGCAGTTCGGTGAGCAGGAACCCGGCCAGATGATTGACCGCGAAGGTGGCCTCCACGCCGTCGCCGGTCTCGAGGCGGTGCATGTGGAAGGCGCCCGCATTGTTGGCGAGCACGTCGAGGCGGTCGTAGCTGTCCCGTACGGTGGCGGCGAGTGCGCGCACGGCGGTGAGGGATCCGAGATCGCACTGCAGGGTGTCGACCGGTCCCGCGGCGGTGCGGCACACCAGATCGGCGGCGGCGGAAAGCTTCTCGGGATCGCGTGCCACCATTACCAGCCGATGCCCGTCGGCGGCGAGCTGACGTGCTGCGGCCAAACCGATTCCGGAACTGGCCCCCGTGATCAGCATGGTCTTCATGCCCGGCGAGCATGCCACACCGGCGCCACGCTGTCGCGCCACGGCACCGGTCCGTGTCCGGGTGATAACGAAAGTCTCTGGCGTGCAACGGAATAGCGACTTGTGCGAGCGCACGACCCGGCGCACTCGATTCGTGCACACTGCCGTCTCGACAGCGCGCCCGAAAAACCCGATACTGTCTGAGACAAAGTGTCCGCCTGGTGGCGGGCAGTATCGGCAAAGGAGCCGACCATGGCGCATCCGCACGACCTCCCGGCCTCCGGCCTCCCCGCGCACGGCACGCCACTGCCCCCGGACACCCGCTTCCCCCTCGGACCCGTCATCCACCCGCGCATCCGCATCGACCGCGGCATCGGAATCCGCATGAGCGACGGCACCATCCTCTCCGCCGACATCACCCGCCCCGCCGACCGCCACGGCACCCTCGTGGCCGAACCACTCCCGGCGGTCATCACCATCACCCCCTACAACAAAACCCTCATGACCCGCGCCAACCCGCTCATCAACGCGGTCTCGGCACTGGGGCCACTCGTCTACCGGGTGGTGCCGCCCTCACCGCACGGGCGCGCCGGTGGCCGGGAGATGGTGCGCGCCCTCGGCGGCGGCGCCCTCGAATCCATCCGCGCCAACCGCACCCTCGTCTCCCGCGGCTACATCCACATCGCCGTCGACGTACGCGGCACCGGCACCTCCACCGGCCGCATGGAGATCATGTCCGCACGCGAACAACAAGATCACCTCGAAGTCCTGGACTGGGTACGTGAACAGCCCTGGTGCAACGGCGACCTCGCCATGACCGGCATCTCCTACCTCGCACTCACCGCCCTGCAGACCGCCGGGCACCGGCCCCCGGGACTCAAGGCCGTGTTCGCCCTCGTCGGCTCCGAGGACCCCACCCGCGACCTCATCCTCACCGGCGGCGCCCAATCCATGTTCACCCTGGCCTGGTTCGCCGCCGTCAACGGCAGCAAATGGCTGCCCTCGGTGCCCGGCCTCGTGAAATCCGGTGCCGCCGTGCGCTATCTACGCGACCGCGTCGCCAGCCCCTTCACCCGGCTCACCGATATCGCCGGCGCCATGATCGACGACGAACACCCCGAACACTTCTACAACGCCGACGCCCACGTGCGCCGCCCGCAACTCGAGAACTTCGCCGCCGCCACCTGGATCCACGCCGGCTGGCACGACGTCTTCGCACGCTCCGCCTCGGCCCTGCACAACCGCCTGCAATTGCCCGCGGGCGCAGCGCAACTCGTCGTCGAGGACGGCTACCACATCAACCCCGGCAGCGGCTTCGGCGCCGCCGAGAACCCGCAACGCCTCGACGAACTGCAATGCGCCTTCTTCGACCGCTGGGTCAAAGGCATCGACAACGGCATCGACCGCTACGGCCCGGTCACCCTGCACCAGATCGGCGGCGACTGGATCAGCCGCGACCACTTCCCGCACCCCGCCGCCCGCGTACACCGCTGGTACCTGTCCGGGCAGAGCAGCGGCGCCGCCCCGCACGCCGCCACCGACGGATCCCTGCGCGAACAACCCGACCGCTACCCGCACCGAATCCGGCTGCCCCGCAAGCGACCCAGCATCGTGTCCCAGACCAGCACCTGGATGCTCATGGGGCTGCCCACCTTCCTGGGGGAGAACTGGTTCATCGACGACCGCACCCACGAGGAATCCGCCGCCACCTTCACCAGCGACGCCTTCGACGGCGACCTGCTCATCTCCGGACCCGTGAGCCTGCACCTGCGCGTGCTCGCCGAAGGCACCGACGCCTTCTGGGCCGTCACCGTCTGCGATGTCGCACCCGACGGAAAATCCACCGTCATCACCCGCGGCGCGCTGCGCTCGACCCGGCGGGCCCTCGACGAAACCGGCAGCGGCTACCTCGACGGGGAACTGGTCACCCCCGAGCACCCGCTCTCCGCCGATACCGTGCTCCCGGTGAAACCCGGTGTCCCGCACGAACTCGACATCGACCTCACCCCCACCGAAGCCGTCCTGTGTGCCGGGCATCGCCTGCGAGTGGCCGTGGCACGCACCAGCTGGCCGCGCTACTTCCTCACCCCGGCGGTCGCGCGCACCATCAAGAAGCAGTCCATCCTGCTCGATCCCCGCCACCCCAGCCGCCTCACCTTCCTGGCCACCCCCGTGAACACCGGAATCGAACGCCGACCGGCCTGAAACCGATTGCCGCAGCGCAGAACCGGTCACACACCCTTGCCGTGTGGCCGCAACGGCCGGTGATCACCCCGGTCCGGATGCTCGAAACTCGCTGTGCGGCAAGAATGCGGCCCGTACGGTGAGCGTATGGAGCCGGTACTCGTCACCGGTGCCGCCGGGGGTAGGCAGGGATCCACCGGGCGGCATCTCACAGCGCAATTACTCGGACGCGGCATCCCGGTCCGCGCACTCGTCCACACCGACGACGTCCGCGCCACCGTGCTACGCGCACTCGGCGCCCAGGTCGTGGTCGGCGACATCCGCGAATACGCCACCATCCGCAGCGCACTCGACGGGGTCCGCGGCGCCTACTTCACCTACCCGGTCACCGACGGACTGCTCGACGCCGCCGGCGCCTTCGCGGTCGCGGCCCGCGAAGCCGGCATCGACCGCGTCGTCTCGGTCTCCCAGCTCGCCGCCGGCCCGCAGGCCCTCACCCCGCGCATGCGCCAGCACTGGGTAGCCGAACAGCTCCTGGACTGGGCCGATATCGGCGCCATCCACCTGCGCGCCGCCGTCTTCCACGAAAACCTCGCCCGCATCGCCGACACCGGCGACGGCAACACCCTCACCATGCCCATGGGCCCGCCACACACCGAACTCCCGCTCGTCGCCGCCTCCGACGTCGCCCGCGTCGCCGCCGCACTGCTCGCCGACCCGCAACTCGAGGCCGACCCGGTCATCCTGCTCGCCGGGGACGTCCTCACCATCGAGGCCGCCGCCCACACCCTCGGCCGCACCTACCGCGACACCGACCCCGACGACTGGCACCGCTGGGCCCTCGAGTTCTACGGCAGCCACCACGCCGCCGAACACCTCACCAAACTCTGGGAGATCTTCCGCCTCCTCGGCGAAGGCACCGGCCTCTACCAGGTCACCCCCGGCATCGAGCAATACGGCGGCCACCCCCCGATCACCCTCGCCGACTTCACCATCCACCGCCCCGGCCACTGACGGGAACCGTCCACGAGGAGTACACCAGCGAGCATGATCCATTACCCGACGGGTAATAGTCCTGGGCGTGGCGGGTCAATACGATCGGGGCATGCACACACAGACGGCAGGGGATCTGCTGCGGCACTGGCGGGTCGCCCGGCGGCTCAGCCAGCTCGAACTGGCCGGGCGCGCGGAAACCTCCACCCGGCACCTGAGTTTCATCGAGACCGGGCGCGCCACCCCCAGCCGGCAGATGATCCTGCACCTGTCCGATGAACTGGAAATCCCACTGCGCGAACGCAACCGCATGCTGCTCGCCGCCGGCTACGCGCCCGTCTACTCCGAATCAGCATTGGACAGCCCCGCCATGGAACCGGTACGCAATGCCGTCCGCCAGATACTCACCGGGCACGAACCCCATCCGGCACTGGCCGTGGACGCGAGCTGGAACATGCTCGACGCCAATGCCGGCATCGCCCTCTTCCTCGAAGGCATCGACCCCGCGCTGCTCGCCCCGCCGGTCAACGCCCTGCGCCTGAGCCTGCACCCCGACGGCCTCGCCGGGCGCATCACCAACCTCGCGGAATGGCGCGGCCACCTCTTCGAACGGCTGCAGCACCAGATCGACGCCAGCGGCGCCCCCGACCTCATCGCACTCCTCGCCGAACTGCGTGGCTACCCGGGCGGGGAAGAAGCCCCCGGCCTGCCCGCCCCCGACCAGGCCGTCGTGCCGCTGCGCCTGCGCCTCGACGGGCACGACCTCGCATTCATCAGCGTCACCACGGTTTTCGGCACACCCATGAACGTCACCGTCGCCGAACTCGCCATCGAAGCGTTCTTCCCCGCCGACGCCGCGACCGCCACCCTGCTGCGCGAACGACTCGCCGTCCAGGCCGACTAACCGGTCCGTATTCTCCCACTGTCCGGGACACCATGCCGCACAATGAGACTCCATGGACCTGCCCGCACACCTGCGCCGGCTCCTGGGCGAACCCGTCGACCACCTGGAACCCCTCGGCCACCGTCACGCCTGGACCCTGCATCGTGCGCACCTCCCCGACGGCCGCACCCTGTTCGTGAAGGCCCGCACCGACACCGACCCGGACGCCGTCGGAGTCGGCGCCGGCGTAGGCGGAACCACCTCGGACGGCGTCTTCACCGCCGAAGCCGCCGGACTACGCTGGCTCGCCGCCGGCAACCCCGACCTCGTCGCCCCGGTCCTGGCCTCCGACGACCACGTACTCGTATTGCCCTGGCTGCCAACCGAAACCCCCTCCGCGATCGCCGCGGAACACTTCGGGACCGGCCTGGCACAATTGCACGCCGCCACCCCCGCCAACTACGGCGCCACCTGGCCCGGCTTCATCGCCACACTGCCACTGGACAATTCACCGAGCACGGGGGAGTGGGGGACCTGGTACGCCGAACACCGCCTCGCCCCCTACCTGCCCGCCGCCGCCCACGTACTCGGCCGCGACGGCATCCGCCTGATCGAACGCGTCATGGACCGCATCGGCCACCTCGCCGGCCCACCCGAACCACCCAGCCGCATCCACGGCGACCTGTGGTCCGGCAACATCTTGTGGGGCTCCGGCCACGCCGTCCTCATCGATCCCGCCGCGCACGGCGGACATCGAGAAACCGACCTGGCAATGCTCGCCCTGTTCGGTACGCCCCACCTCGACCGCATCCTGGCCGCCTACCACGAAGTCGCACCCCTGAGTTCGGGCTGGCGGCAGCGGATTCCACTGCATCAACTACATCCGCTGCTGGTGCACGTGGTGCTGTTCGGTGGCTCGTATCGCGGAATGCTGCTGGCCGCGGCCGCCTCCGCCCTGGCAGGTTAGTCGCCGTACATCAAGGCCTTGACCAGCTTGTCCGGCCAGATATTGCACAGCGAGGCGACGATCTTGGTGTTACCCGGGTTGATCTTCCAGCCGGGGCCATAGGTCGTAGCCAGCGAGTTCAGGACCGAGGCCATCGTGTCGTCGTCGAAACTCTTGTATTGGGAGCAGGTTACGGTCGCGGCATCGCCCGCGTAGGGCGCGATGGCGACGCTGGTCGTGACAGGCGGCGTGGGCAGCGCGGAAGAAGTCTGATCCGGGCTCGTCGTCTCGGCCGCACTGGTCTCGGTCACCGTCGCCGGCCCGGCCTGCGGATGCCCATCGGTGGTGCTGCCACACGCGATCAAGGTGGCGGCCAATCCGGCCATAGCGACCGGTAGCAGTAGCAGGCGCGTGCGAACACGGAATTGGTGCGCAGACATACGGTTCCCTCCCAAAGAATCTCCGGGTGTGAGTATGCCCGATCACGATATCGCCTATCCGATACGTACATGGAAATATGCGCATCTACGCATGTGGCTTGGATGGGTCTCCGCTGAACGGCAGAGCGCGGAGCGGGGAAGGGGAGTGGGATAGCGTCGGCCGAATGGAATTGCAGCGCATCCATCACGTCGCGATCATCGCCTCGGACTATGTGAAGTCGAAGGCGTTCTATACCGAGATCCTCGGCTTGAAGGTGATCGCCGAGATCTATCGTGCCGAAAGGGATTCGTACAAGCTGGATCTCGCACTGCCCGACGGCGGGCAGCTCGAGCTGTTCTCGTTCCCGTCGCCACCGCCGCGGCCCTCCCGCCCGGAGGCCGCCGGCCTGCGGCACCTGGCCTTCCTGGTGCCGGACGTAGGGGAGGCCCTGGCCGAGCTGGCATCCCACGGGGTAGCGGGGGAGGAGATCCGCGTCGACGAGTACACCGGCAAGCGTTTCTCCTTCTTCGCCGACCCGGACGGCCTGCCGCTGGAGCTGTACGAGGCGTGATCGATGGCCACCTCCTCCAGGAGGTTCCTCAACTCAATTAGGAGATGGAAATATGCGCATCTAACGATGTGTTGGTGTATCAAAGACACTTCGGTGCACCGGACCACTCGCAGCCTTCTGACCTCACTCATCACCTACTCGCACAGAAGAGGGGAGGGGTTGGGCCACTGGGCTTTCGATGCCGCGCGGCCGGGTGGTTTCGGGCTCCCATACGATGGGCGGCATGACCAAAGTGCTCCTGAAGACCTCTGCCGGGGATATCACCCTGGAACTGGACGAGGCGAAGGCACCGAAGACCGTCGCGAACTTCGTCGACTACGTCAAGGCGGGCCACTACTCGGACACCGTGTTCCATCGGGTGATCCGGGGCTTCATGATCCAGGGCGGTGGGCTGACCGCGAACATGCAGCAGAAGCCTGCCCCGAACACTGTCGAGAACGAGGCCTCCAACGGCCTGAAGAACGACAAGTACACCGTTGCCATGGCGCGTACCTCGGCCCCGCATTCGGCCAGCGCGCAGTTCTTCGTCAACACCAGCAACAATGACTTCCTGAACTACCCGGGCCAGGACGGCTTCGGTTACACCGTGTTCGGCAAGGTCGTCGACGGCACCGCGGTGGTCGATGCCATCGAGGGTGTGGCCACCGGCAGCAAGGCCGGCCACCAGGACGTGCCGAAGGAAGCCGTCACCATTCTGTCGGCCGAGCTGGTCTGACGGAGTCCGTTTCTCCGCGAACGTAATACGCGCCGGGTTCGAGAGTCGAACCCGGCGCGTTGCTTTTGCCGTGAGGGTCAGGCGTCTAGGACGCGTGGCTCGCGGGTGACGACGGGCGGCAGCACCGACCACGGGAAGTTGATCCAGCGGTCGGTGTGCTTCCACACGTATTCGCAGTGCACCTCGGTGCGTGGCTTCTCGTAGATGACCGCGCATCGGACCTCGCGGACATGCTTGATGCAGAAGTCGCGCACCAGTTTCAGGGTCGCGCCGGTGTCGGCGACGTCGTCGGCGACCAAGACGGTGGCGCCGGTGAGGTCGACGGCGCTGGGCACGGGCGGCAGCATGACCGGCATGTCCAGGCGCTGATCCACGCCGGTGTAGAACTCGACGTTCATGACGTGGAGGTTCTTCACGTCGAGGGCGTATCCGAGGGAGCCGGCGACGAAGAGCCCGCCGCGGGCGATGGAGAGAATGAGGTCGGGTTCGAACCCGTCGTCGGCGATCTGCTGGGCCAGCTCGCGGCTGGCGGTGCCGAATAGATCCCAGGTGAGTTCTTCCCGATCGCTCATGCGCGGTCCTCTCTTACGGGTGGTGGCTGATCGTGTACCAGAGCAATGCCAGTGTGCCCAGTGCGAAGATCGGGACCAGGATGAGGGTCTCCATCTTGTTGCCGGTGCGTTCGATGATCGGGAAGCGCGTGCGAATCTTCAAGGGCCACAAAAGCCGGCAGCCGCGGTCGGTGAGGCAGTCGCCGATGAGGTGGGCGAGGGCGCCCAAACCGACGGAGAACGGTAGCCAGGCGGGTTTGTCGCTGATCCAGTGGTCGATGGCGAAGGTGCCGCAGGCGGCGAGGATCACGACGGTGCCCCACGCCTGGGGTCCGTCCCCGGTGGGTGCGAAGTTCAGGGCACGGATGGCGAGCGCCAGTAGGAAGAACGAGAGCGCGAGGGTGAAGTAGCGGCCGAGCCAGTGCTCGCCCGCCCACGTCCCGTAGGTGACGAGGGCCACGAAGGCGAAGGAGTGGGTGCCGTGGCGGTGTCCGCCGGAGATCCACGAGATGAAGCGGCAGGCGTAATGCGAGATCGGCCCCAGCACATGGGAAATGGTCCCGTTGGGGTGATCCGCGTCGGGGAGCAGCGCGGCGCCGGCGGTGAGGAAGGTACCCATGATCAGGTCGACCGCGCGGATCGGCCCGTGTTCCATCACCGGATAGGTCAAGAGCGTGAGCGGTAGCGCCGCTGCCGCTGCCGACCAGGCGAGCGCGCCGCTGGTCGCGTGAGAATGTCCTAGCACCGCGGAAACGTTAGCCCATCTAACTGGGCCGATGTCCAATGTCCGGCGGGGAGGCCTTCGAAAGTGCTTGCGGCCACACTTGTTTGACCCCTCCATGGTAAGACCGGGCCCGCCCGATTGGACTCGAGGTGAGTGAAATAGTCTCGGGTGGAACACGCTTTCCGCTCAGAGAGGAACGGGCAATGCCGGTAGCGTCCGCTGTCAAGGACCAAATCCAGCAGATCGGTGGAGGATTCATGTTCTCTCGGGAAGCGCGGGCCTTCGCCGCGAGCACCGGCGTGGACGGCTTCCTGCCCGGCTACACCCGCGGCCGCGGCGGTGTGCTCGGCGATGTCGACGCCGATGTGGTGACCGCCGCTTTCGGGTTCTTCCGTCCCGATACCGTGCGGGCTGCGTGGGAGTCGACCTCGGCCATGCCCGCCGCGGAGGGCGCGCTGGGGTATCTGAAGGCGTGCCAGGACTTCGGCCGCCGCAAGCTGGCCGAGTTCGACGGCGTGGAGCGGCTGGCCGGGTTGCTCGGCCGGGTGGTGGACGCTGCGACGCCGGTCGGCGTGCCGCTGTTCGCCGGCTGGCGGGCCCTGCCGCGGGCCGAGGACGCGCCCGGGCTGACCCTGCAGTTGATCCACACGCTGCGGGAGCTGCGCGGTGGCCTGCATCTGGTGGGTGTGCTGGGCAGCGGCCTGGCGCCGCTGCAGGCGGTGCTCATCGCGGGCTCGGCGCTGACCGCGGGCCCGGATCAGGCCCGCAATTTCGGCTGGCCGGAACCGTTCGAGGAGATCACCCCCGAGCTGAAGGGCCGCTGGGTCGCGGCGGAGAACATCACCGACGACCTGATCGCGCCCGCGTTCGCGGCACTGTCCGAGGCCGAGGGTCAGGAGCTGGTGTCGCTGCTGAACGCCTGCCAGGCCACGGTTTTCGCGCGCGCCTGAGACGCGCCGGCTACGGGGCCGAGAGCAGCCAGCGCCAGCGCGGCAGCTCGGCCACCGTGGTCGCGGCCGCCAGTACGGTGGTCAGCACGCCCGCCCAGACCGGCAGTACCGACCAGGCGCCGTAGAGGGCGCCGGCGAGCTGCAGCAGCATCATGACGATGGTGGCCCAGCCGGGCACCGCGACCATGACGTCCTTCTTGTCCCCGCGCGTGGAGAGCACCGCGGGGACCGCGATGAGTACGAGCAGCGACAACACCGACAGCGCAATCGAATACGAGGCGAGTGCCCACGGCACGGTCACCCAGGCGATCAATTCGGTGAGAACCCGCAGGACCGCGGGGATCCGGCCCCGGTCGGTGAGGTTGGGGGAAGTGGCGGCACGCTCTGACACCGGGAGAGCTTGACACAACACGTGTTCGGCCGCGATTCGGCGGGAACACCCGCCGAATCGCCACGAATCATGCTCGGCCCCGCGCAGAGTCGGCGCCGCCGCGAGAGTTCGTCAGCGCTGCAGGAACTCGAGGGTGACGCGTTCGAAGGCGTCCTTGGCCTCGTACATCACCCAGTGCCCGCAGTGCGGGAACACGTGCATCTCGGCCTCGGGGATGAGCCGCAGCGGGATCAGCGCCATGTCCGGCGGGCACTGGCGGTCGTTGGCGCCCCAGGTGAGCAGGGTCGGCGCTTTGACCTTGTGCAGCATGGACCAGTAGGGCGGGTTGGGGGAGTTGGCCAGGAACTGCTGCTGCAGGGCAAGGGCTTCCGAGCCGTACATGGCCTTGAGTGCCTGCTGGGCGTCGGGGCGGCTGGCGGCGGTCCAGCGTTCGTCGACGAGGTCGTCGGTGACGAGCTTCGGGTCGTAGATCATGCATTCCAGCCATTGCAGCAGCCGCTCGCGGCTGGGCTCGTCGGCGAAGTGCTGCAGCAGGCGGGTGCCTTCGCTCGGGTCGGCGCTGAACACGCCCGCGCCGATGCCGCCGATGGCGACGAGCTTGCGGACCCGATCCGGGTGGCGCATGGCCACATTGACCGCGACCACGCCGCCCATCGAGTTGCCGATGATGTGGGCGGAGTCGATGCCGAGGGCGTCGAGGAATCGGGTGACCGCGTCGACGGCGGTGAGGACGGGGTGGCCGGGGACCGGGTCGCTCACGCCGAAGCCGGGGAATTCCAGCACGTAGCAATGGAAATGGTCCGCATAGAACCCGAGGTTGCCACGATAATTGCGCCAGCCGTTCACGCCGATGCCGGAGCCGTGCAGCAGGAGCAGGGGAGGCCCGTCACCGGCCTCGTGGTAGCGGAGGATGCCGTTGTCGGTGGCGATTTCCCGCTTGGTGCTCTCGTATGTCACATCCACTCCGCCAGAGTAGAACACGTTACAGTCAGGAGGGTCATGTCCGAGGCCGGAGTACTACGGGTCGTACAGCTCAATATGGGATCACTGCTCGAACCGCACTGGGACGAACGACGATTCGAGATCCTGGCCTGGCTCGACCGGCTCGACCCGGACATCGTCTGCCTGCAGGAAGTCTGGGAGGACCTCGCCGAACCCGGCAGCAATACCGCTGGCTGGCTGGCCGGGCACGCCGCACCGGGACGCTGGCACTGGTGTTTCGGCGGCTTCCCCATCCGGGAACTCATCCGCGGCGACCGGGACCTGCTGTTCGGATCCGCCATCCTCAGCCGCTGGCCCATCGACCGGCACGAAGTGGTACTCCTGCCCGTGGATGCCGCCCCGCCCGACCCGCACCCCTCCTGGCGCATGCGCGCGGAACTGCTGCACGCGCACACCGGCGGCATGGACGCCTTCGGTACCCATCTCGCACCACCGCCCGCGCAGGCCTATCTGCGAGTGCGGCAGGTCCGCGCCATCGACGAGGCCATTCGCGCCCGCCATCGCGCCGACGTGCCGCTGCCGGCGGTCCTGTGCGGGGACTTCAATGCCAAACCGCCCTCGGACGAAATGCGGTTCCTGTGCGCGAACGCCGTCATCGACGGGCACAGCACGCACTACCAGGACGCCTGGCACGTCATGCATCCCACCGAACCCGGGCACACCCTCGACCCGCTCACCAACCCGGCGGCACGCTCGCTGAACGTGCCGCCGCAGCGCATCGACTACGTGTACGTGGGCGACCCGTTCATGCGACCCGGTGGCGCGGGCCGGATCCTGCGCGCCGACTTGGGTTTCCACGAGCCGCTCACCGGAATCCTGGCCAGCGACCATTATGGTCTGGTGGTGGACGTGAACTGGCCGCAGAAACCCGCGCCGTGACCACCGTGCCGGACCGGGTGCTGGTCGCCGACGGCGGCCTGGCGAGCGAGCTCGAAGCCCGCGGGCACGACCTGTCCGACCCACTGTGGTCGGCGCGGTTGCTCCTCGACGCGCCCGGCGAGATCCAGGCCGTGCACGCGGCCTACTACTGGGCGGGCGCGACGATCGCGACCACGGCGAGCTATCAGGCCTCCTTCGACGGGTTCGCCGCACGCGGCATCGACCGGGCCGGCACGGCGGAATTGCTGCGGCGCAGTGTCGAACTGGCGCAGGCGGCCCGCGACGAATTCGACGACGGCCGCACCCGCTGGGTCGCGGCCTCGATCGGGCCTTACGGCGCGGCCCTGGCCGACGGCTCCGAATATCGCGGGCGCTACGGGTTTTCGGTTGCCGAACTCAAGGCCTGGCACCTGCCGCGACTGGAAGTGCTCGCCGCCAGTGGGGCCGATGTGCTTGCGCTGGAGACGATTCCCGATATCGACGAGGCGGAGGCACTGGCCGGACTGCTCGACGGCAGCGGGGTGTGCGCATGGTTGAGCTACAGCATCGACGGGCTGCGCACCCGGGCCGGGCAACCCCTGGCCGAGGCCTTCGCCGTGGCCGCGGAGGTACCGGAGATCCTCGCGGTCGGCGTGAACTGCTGCGCACCCGGAGATGTCGCGGCGGCGGTCGCGCTGGCCCGGGAAGTGACCGGTAAGCCGGTGATCGCCTACCCCAACAGCGGTGAGCGCTGGGATGCGGGGGAGCGCTGCTGGACCGGGGTAGCAGAGTATTCGCCTGAGCAGGCCCTGGACTGGATCGATAGGGGAGCGGCGGTCGTCGGAGGCTGCTGCCGTGTCGGGCCTGCCGAGATCGAGCGACTGGCCGCACTCGTTTCGAAACGGTAGACCTGCCGGTCGGGGCGGGATAGCGAGCAAGAAATAGTTACATGCAGACATGCGCATGTATTGCTGTTATCTTCGTAGGTATGACGAGAGCAGCGAACCCTCGGTTATCAAAAGACCGCACGGAAGACCGCCGCAATCCGGGCGCCGGCCACGGGCACGGCAACAGCCTGCTCTGGCCACGCGCCGAGATGATCTTCGCCATCGGCTCGGGCATCACCTATACGGCGGGGATGGCGACCAAATACCTGATCGACAGCCCGTCCTGGATACCGTCCATGCTGTTCCTCGCCACCTACGTGCTGGGCGGGTTCTTCACCGTCCGCACCGCGTACGAGACCGTGCGCCGCGGCCGGTTCGAGGTCGACTTCCTCATGCTGGTCGCTGCGGCCGGCGCGGCCGCCGTCGGCAAATGGGCCGAGGGCTCGGTGCTGCTGTTCCTGTTCAGCCTCGGGCACGCGCTCGAGGAGTACGCCATGAGCCGCGCCCAGCGCTCGATCGCCGCGCTCGCTGAACTCGCGCCGCGGACCGCGCTGGTACGGCGCGCACCCGATCAGGTCGAGGAGGTCGATGTCGACGCCCTCGAGATCGGGGATGTGATTGTGGTGCGGCCGAATTCGCGGCTGAGCGCGGACGGCATCGTGATCGCCGGAACCAGCGCGGTCGACGAATCCTCGGTCACGGGCGAGAGCATTCCCGTGGAGAAGCAGGCCGCGGAGGATCCGCAGGCGGCGCTGAAAGCGCGTGGACCGGTGCCGGAATCGCAGCGCGTGTTCGCCGGGACGCTGAACGGGTCGGGCGTGCTGGAGGTGATGGTGACCAGCCGGGCCTCGGACAGCATGCTGGCCCGGGTCATCGAGATGGTGCGGTCGGCGGATTCGCAGAAGTCGCCGACGCAGCGGTTCATCGACCGCTTCCAGATGTTCTATGTGCCCGCGGTGATTCTCGGCGTGCTCGCCGTGATCGGTTACGGCGTGCTCGCCTTGAGTGAGCCCTTCGCCGACAGCTTCTACCGGGCCATGGTGGTGCTCGTGGCCGCGAGCCCCTGCGCGCTGGCCATCGCGACACCCAGTGCCGTGCTCGCCGGTGTCGCGCGTGCCGCACAGGCCGGGGTGCTGGCCAAGGGCGGCGGGCCTCTGGAGTCGCTGGGCCGGGTGCGGTCGATCGCCTTCGACAAGACCGGAACCCTTACTTGGGGTCGTCCCCGGGTCACCGATATCGAGCCTGCGAGCGCCGAGCTGCAGGAGCAGTTGGTGACCACGCTGGTGGCGGTCGAATCCTTCAGTGATCATCCGCTGGCCGCCGCGATCACCCGTGATCTCGCACCGCAGGTCCCGGTGGGTGTGGAAGAGACTGCTACCGAGGTGAATTCGGTGACCGGGCGCGGTGTGACCGCGCTGGTCGACGGGCAGGCCACCGAGATCGGCAATCTGACCATGTTCGCCGAGCTCGACCCGGACGGGGTGCCTGCGGCGGTGCGTGCCACGGTCGATCGCCTGCATGCGGCGGGGCGCACCACGATGATCGTGCGCCGCGCCGGTGTGTATCTCGGCGTGGTCGGGGTGATGGATACGCCTCGCGCGGAAGCCAAGCCGGTCATCGAGCAGCTGCGGGCCATGGGCATCGCCGATATGGTCGTCATCTCCGGTGACAATCAGCGGGTCGCGGACTCGGTGGCGCAAGGCCTGGGCCTGGATGCCGCGCACGGCGGGCTGTTGCCCGAGGACAAGGTCACCAAGATGGCCGAGCTGCGCGAGCGCGGCGGCGCGGCCATGGTCGGGGACGGGGTGAACGATGCTCCGGCCATGGTGAATTCGTCGGTGGGCATCGCCATGGGGGCGAGCGGGTCCGCGGTGGCGCTGGAGACCGCGGATGTGGCGCTGATGACCGATGACATCGGCCGGCTGCCGTTCGCGGTGGCCTTGAGTCGGCGGACGGCGATGATCATCCGCCAGAACCTGACGGTGGCGCTGGTGATCGTGGCGGGTCTGGTGCCCGCGACCTTGATCGGGTTGCCGATCGGCCCGGCGGTGTTCATCCACGAGGGTTCGACGCTGCTGGTGGTGGCGAATGCGTTGCGGCTGTTGCGTTTCCGGCGCGGCGCCGAGCATGCCGGGATCGAGCACGAGGCCCGGCCGAACTGATCACGGCAAGCCCGCAGCATTCACGACGCTGGCACACAGTGTCCACCCAGTGAGTTCACAGAGTTGGCGCGCATTCTGAGGTCCGGTCGCTCGTCACGGGAGGGAAACGCCCTCCGGTGGCGAGCCGAAGGACAGGAACCCTCATGGCGTCATCGCATCCCAGCCTGCGCGCCGGCCGCACCGCGACGGCCGCACTGGCCGCCCTCGCCGTAGCGGGCACGCTCACCGCCAGCGCACTCGCCTACGCCTACACACCTGGCAGCGACTCCGGCGACGGCACGGTCAGCACCGCCCAGACCACCCGCCACCGGGAACTACGCGGACGTGGTGCGGCGCTCGGGCTTCGAACCGCACGCCGGGCGTGATCGCAGAACCTGCCCGGCCGCTCGGGGCCGGGCAGTACCCCTCTCGAACACAGGTCATCAATCAGCGGGTCGAGCGAAAGGTGTGGGAATGATCGGGCATGCACCTGCGGTGCTGGGCGTGGACAGTGGGATTCGGCTGCTGGCGGCGGATTCTCCACAGTTGAATGCGCACGTGGACTGCTACGGCCCGCTACCCGCTGTGACGCCGGCGCTGATCGACGCCGTCGCCGAAGCGGGCTTGCGCGGCCGCGGCGGGGCCGGGTTCCCGATGGCGCGCAAGCTGGCGGCGGTGGCCTCCGGACGCAAACCGATCATCGTCGCCAATGGCGCGGAAGGCGAACCGGAAAGCCGCAAGGATGCCGTATTACTCACGCGCGCACCGCATCTCGTGCTGGATGGGCTGTTCGCGGCAGCCGCGGCCGTGGGGAGCCGCAGCTGCCGCCTGTACGCACCGGCGGCCGTGCTCGAATCGGTCCGGCAGGCGCTGGCCGAGCGGTGCGCCGCGGGATTCGAGGAACCGGAGGTCGAGCTGACCGCCGCGGCCGAGACGTTTCTGGCGGGGGAGAAGACAGCCGTACTGAACCGCCTCGCCGGGCGCGCCGCCGTCCCGAGGGACCTGCTGTTCAGCACCTCGAAGTCGGGCCTGGAAGGCCGGCCGACACTGGTACAGAACGTGGAAACCCTGGCACACCTGGGTTTGATCGCCCGCTTCGGGCCACACTGGTTCCGCACCGCCGGGACACCCGAGGAACCGGGCACCATGCTCATCACCCTGACCGGCACCGCCCGCGAGGGCGTCTTCGAAGTACCCGCCGGGATCGCCTTACCCGAGGTGATCTGCGGCCTGGGCGGCACCGAACCCACCGGGCTGCGCGCAGTCCTGATCGGCGGCCGCCACGGCACCTGGGTCTCGAGCGGCGCACTCGCCCACACCACCCTCTCCGAAGCCGGTCTGCGCCATGTGCACGCCAGTCCCGGCGCGGGCGTGCTGCGGGTGCTGCCGCGTGGGCAGTGCGGGCTGTATCTCACCGCCGCCATCACCGGATACCTCGCCGAGCAGAGCACTCGCCAGTGCGGGCCGTGCCGCAACGGATTACCCCGCCTGGCCGCCGGTTTCGCCGATCTCGTGCACGGCGACGGCAATGCCGGGGAACTCGAGCACGTGGCCGGGCTGGTCGAGGGCCGCGGCGCCTGCCATCACCCCGACGGCACCGCGCGTCTCGTGCGTTCGGCGCTGACCGTGTTCGCCTCCGACATCCAGTTGCACCGCCGCGGTACCTGCGAAACAGCCATGCACGCCAAGCGAATCGGAGCCCTGCAATGACCACCACCGCGCGCCTGCACATCGATTGGACCCGCTGCGACGGCCGCGGCCTGTGCAGTGAACTGCTGCCCGAGCTGCTCACCCGCGACGACTGGGGTTACCCGCTGAGCAGTGATCACCGCGACCCGATCCTGGATACCGGCCAATTACCCGTGGCCCGTGATGCGGTCTCGCTGTGCCCGCGCCTGGCCCTGACCCTCGCGCCACCGAACTGACACCTGGCATGATCGGCGGGGAGCACTCAGGACGGGGAGGACATGCCGACCACGACATCCGAGCGAATCCGCCGGCTCCGCACACTCATCGACCATCCACGCACCGGCACGGCCGAACGTGCTGCCGCACAACGCATGCTGGACCGGATCCTGGCCCGCACCGCCACCGAAACCCGGGCGACGGGGGACCGCCGCTACGGTGAGCGCCACGACCGGCCCGGCCGGCATGCGGGACTCTCACGGATCGCGGACATGATCGGTGAGGACGTCGCGCTCGCCCGCCTCTTCACCCTGCCCGGCGAACCCGGAGAAGTGGAGCGGCGCAACATGATTCGCGACGCGCCCCCCGCGATCACCTACAGTGTCGAGTCGCCGTTCGACCTGAGCATCGTCATCACCGTCGACGCCGTACCCGAGGGGTGGGCCGGGACGGAGGATCTCGTCGCCGAGCTCACCACGCTCATGGACGCCTACAACCATGACGGCACCGACACCGGCAAACGTTTCTTCGGCACGGTCCGGATCCACACCGCAGGGGAGTAGCACCCCCCGGCCTTGGATACGCGAACGCCCCGCGAACCGGATCCGGTTCGCGGGGCGCCGCGGGTCATCCTCGGACAGTCACTGCCCGGTGAGAATGGCTCAGACCAGGTCGAACCGGTCCAGGTTGGCGACCTTCGTCCAGGCCTTCACGAAGTCCTGCACGAACTTGCCCTTGTTGTCGTCCTGGGCGTAGACCTCGGCGATGGCCCGCAGCTGCGAGTTGGAGCCGAAGACCAGGTCGACGCGGGTGCCAGTGCGCACGACCTTGCCGGTGGCGCGGTCGGTGCCCTCGTAGACGTTCTCGTCCGAGGTGGGCGCCCACTTGATGCCCATATCGAGCAGGTTGACGAAGAAATCAGGCGTCAACGAGCCCGGGGTCTCGGTGAACACGCCGTGCTGGGTGCCGCCGTGGTTGATGCCCAGCACGCGCAGGCCACCGATCAGGACGGTCAGTTCCGGCGCGGTCAGGGTGAGCAGGTTGGCCTTGTCGACGAGCGCGAACTCGGCGGGCAGGCGCTGGCCCTTGCCCACGTAGTTGCGGAAGCCGTCGGCGGCCGGCTCGAGCGCGGAGAAGGACTCCACGTCGGTCTGCTCCTGGGTGGCGTCGGTGCGGCCCGGGGTGAACGGCACCTCGACCTCGACACCGGCGTTCTTGGCGGCCTGCTCGACGGCGAAGCCACCGGCCAGCACGACCAGGTCGGCGAAGGAGATCTTCTTGCCGCCGGACTGCGCGGCATTGAAGGACTCCTGGATGCCTTCCAGCACCCGGATGACCTGCGCGAGCTCATCGGGCTGGTTGACCTCCCAGCCGGCCTGCGGCTGCAGGCGGATGCGGCCACCGTTGGCGCCACCGCGCTTGTCCGAACCGCGGTGCGAGGACGCGGCCGCCCACGCGGTCGAAACCAGCTGCGCGACAGACAGGTTCGAGTTGAGCAGGCGCTCCTTCAGGTCCGCGATCTCGGCGGCGCCGACCAGCTCGTGGTCGACGGCCGGGATCGGGTCCTGCCACAGCAGGGTCTCGGCCGGCACCTCGGGTCCGAGGTAGCGGACCTTGGGGCCCATATCGCGGTGGGTGAGCTTGTACCAGGCCTTGGCGAACTCGTCGGCCAGCTCTTCGGGGTGCTCGAGCCAGCGGCGGGTGATCTCCTCGTAGATGGGATCGATCCGCATCGACAGGTCGGTGGTCAGCATGGTCGGGCGGTGCTTCTTGCCCGCCTCGAACGCGTCCGGGATGACCTCGTCGGTGGTCTTGGCGATCCACTGGTTGGCGCCGGCGGGGGACTTGGACAGCTCCCACTCGTAGCCGTAGAGGGTCTCGAGGAAGGAGTTGTCCCACTGGGTCGGGGTCGGGGTCCAGGTGACCTCGAGACCGGAGGTGATCGCGTCCTTGCCGACACCGGTGCCGAAGGTGGAGTGCCAGCCCAGGCCCTGCTCCTCGAGGGGGGCGGCCTCGGGCTCGGGGCCCACGTGGTCGGCCGGGCCGGCGCCGTGGGTCTTGCCGAAGGTGTGGCCACCGACGATCAGCGCGGCGGTCTCCACATCGTTCATGGCCATGCGGCGGAACGTCTCCCGGATGTCGACCGCGGCCAGCAGCGGATCCGGGTTGCCGTTGGGGCCTTCGGGATTGACGTAGATCAGGCCCATCTGCACTGCGGCAAGGGGGTTCTCGAGGTCACGCTTGCCGGTGTAGCGGGCGTCGCCGCCGAGCCACTCGTGCTCGGGACCCCAGTACACGTCCTCCTCGGGCTCCCACTGATCGACGCGGCCGCCGCCGAAGCCGAAGGTCTGGAAACCCATGTCCTCGAGGGCGACGTTACCGGCGTAGACGATGAGGTCGGCCCAGGACAGCTTGTTGCCGTACTTGGCCTTGACCGGCCACAGCAGCCGGCGCGCCTTGTCCAGGCTGGCATTGTCGGGCCAGGAGTTCAGGGGAGCGAAGCGCTGCATGCCCGCGCCGGCTCCTCCGCGGCCGTCGTTGATGCGGTAGGTACCGGCGGCGTGCCAGGCCATGCGGATGAAGAAGGGGCCGTAGTGACCGAAGTCGGCGGGCCACCAGTCCTGCGAGTCGTGCATGACCTCGACGATGTCGGCCTTGACGGCGGCCAGATCGAGGGTCTTGAACGCGGCGGCGTAGTCGAAGTCGCCGCCGAAGGGGTTGATCTCGGCCGGGTTCTTCTGCAGCAGCTTCAGGTTGATCTGGTTGGGCCACCATTCGCGGTTGGCGTTGCCGCCCTCGACCGGGGGCTTGAGGCGACCGAATCCAGCGGGGCAACCGGCTTCGGGCTCGGTCTGGGCCTCTCCGATGGGCGGGTGTTCCTCAGGCACTGTGATTCCTTTCGGGAGTGGGGGATTGGGCTGTCGTGCAGTCGGGGCACAGGCCCCAATAGATGACCTCGGCCTCGTCATAGTTGAATCCGTGGGAATTCGACGCGGTCAGGCACGGTGCGTCGCCGACGGCGCAATCGACGTCGGCGATGGCGCCGCAGGTGCGGCACACGATGTGGTGATGGTTGTCGCCGACGCGGGTCTCGTAGCGGGCGACGGATCCCATGGGCTGAATTCGCCGCAGCAGACCGGCGGCGGTGAGCACCCGCAGTACGTCGTACACGGCCTGATGCGAGACCGTGCCGAGGGAGGTACGGACCTTGGCGAGGATGGTGTCCGTATCGGCGTGCGGGTTGTCATGGACCGTGCTGAGCACCGCGACTCGCGGTGCCGTCACACGCAGAGCGGCCTCGCGCAGCTTCCGCTCGAAGTCCGTACTGGTGGACATGTTCCGAAGTATGACTGATTCCAGTCTTGGGGGTAGTCGTTTCAATGAACGGGGTCGGGGCGGCGGGGAAGGATCTGGCTTGGAGGAAGCCACGATCTTGATTGCCGCTAGTTGACATAATGTAGATTATCGGCGCATTTACGGCCTCGGTAGGAAGATCAAAAACTGCTGTGCCACAAACGTATTCACGTATCCGCCGCGCCGCCGGTTCGATGCCCCGCCGGCCTCGGGGCGCCGACCCGCCCCAGTGTCGTCGCCGTGCGGCAATGACGTGAACCCCTACCGGAATATATTTTCCGTGCACCCCACCTGGTGAACCGGAAAATTTCCGAACGGGAGCATTCGGGCCGATCGGGGCTCCCGGTACTTTCCCCGACACTCCCCTGACTCTCCGCATACCCGCCGTCAATACGTCACAGTGACGGAATAATGCAAGGGTGGGAAGCGTCATCGGCGAATCAGGTGAACGCTACGAGGTCGACGAAACACCGTTTCGGGACATTGACGGACGGTCGGTGACCTACCGGTGCTGGGACAGCCGAGGACGCGAACGGGTATACCGCCGCTACACCGAACCCGTCGGGCACGGACGATGGATCCGCGGCACCACCGTGCACGGGCACGCCGCGGTGTGGGCCGAGGAATTGAACGGGCCCGTCGCCGAATCGGCGATCGGCTGGCCCATCGACGTGGTGGCACTGGGCAATTCGGTGGCCGGCGTGATCGCACCGGTGGTACCCGCGGGATTCCGGCTGCGCGACGGGCGATTCCGGACCCTCGAGGATCTGTGTGTGCCCGCACGCAATCCGCCGGACGCGGCGCGGCGGGTCGGGGTGCTCCTCCGGGTGTGTGATCTGTTCGTGCTGCTCGAGGCCGCGCAGTTCGGGCACGGACACGTCGAGCTCGACGAGATCGCCTGGCGTGACGAACCATTGGACGCCTATCTGCTGCGCGCGGATCGGCTGCGACCTTACGGCGCGGGCTGTGACGGGGACGGGGATCGGCTCACCCTGGCGGTGCTGATCTATCAGGGACTGTTCCTCGGGCCCGCGAACCGGCAGAGCGTGTACGAGGCGTGGCAGGTGCCCGGCGGGCTGCCGGCGGGGCTGGATATGCGGTTGCGGGTGCTCTTCGATCGGGCGTTCACCGGTGAGAGCCGGCCCGGGCCGGTGGAATGGCGTGACGGGCTGGCTGCGGTGTATCTCACGCCGGACGGGAGTTCGTTTCTGGCACAACCACTCGGCGTGCTCGACGAGTTCGGTGAATACTTCCGCGGCACGGTCATCGGGCAGGTGGCGGCGGTGCCGCCTTATCTCACGCCGCAACCGCGGCCCAGGCGGCGGCGCGGATGGCCGATGGGGCGGATCGCGGCGGTGGCGGCGGGGATCATGCTTTTGCCGGCCGTGGCGATCGGGCTCGGCATGGGTGCGGCGGTGGTGGCCAAGCGAACCAGCCATCAACCCTCGGCCGGTGATCTGGGCGCGACGACCTCGGTGCGGTTGAACACCGCGGCCGCCACGGTCGTGACATCCACGGTGGTGATCACGTCGGCTCCGGTGGTGACGACCTCGGCGGTCGCGGCTGCTCCCCCGGCGCAGGATCGCTACGCGGCGGTGGTGCTGGCCTACTTCGATGCGATCAACCGCCACGATTACGACGCGGCCTGGAGTCTGGGTGGCAGTGTCATCGAGGGCGGTAATCGCGCGCATTTCCCGCACGAGTTCGACAGCCTGTCCCGGGACGCGGTGACCGTGTATCCGACCGGTGGGCCGACGGTGTACGCACATCTGGATGCCTATCAACTCGACGGCAGCGTGCAGCATTACGACGGGTACTACGTCGTGCAGGGGTCATCGATCGTGCAGTGGAACATCCACCCGTCCAGCTGACCCGCTCCCCTGCCATGTCGACCCCCCCATTGATACGTCACAGTGACGTATATCGGTGTGCATGCAGGTCTGCGCAAAAAGCCGCGCACTAGACACCCCGAGCCTTACTGTCTGGGAAAGCGAGCGGTGAGTGGATCGAGATCTGTGATGAGCGAACAGAATACGTCCTGTGCGGCCTTCCAGCGGGTGGCGGCCATCGACCCCGGCGCCGTCGCGGTGCGATCGATCGGCGGGACCCGGCAACTGACCTGGAGCCAGTACGCGGCCCAGGTCCGCGACGTGGCCGCCGGACTGGCCGCCCTCGGCATCGGACGCGGCGACACCGTCGCTTCCATGATGGCCAACCGGGTCGAGTTCTACCCCCTCGAAGTCGGCGCCCAGCACACCGGCGCCACCTCCTTCACCGTCTACAACACCCTCTCCCCCGAACAACTGCACTACGTGTTCACCAATGCCGGCAACCGGGTGGTGATCTGCGAAGCCCAATACGTGGACCGCATCCGCGCCTCCGGCGTGCCGATGGAAACCATTGTGTGCGTGGACAATCCGGTACCCGGCACGCTGTCGGTGGCGCAACTGGTCTCACTCGGGCGCTCGGACTTCGACTTCGACGCCACCTGGCAGGCCATCACCCCCGACGACATCGTCACCCTCTGCTACACCTCCGGCACCACCGGCAACCCCAAAGGCGTCGAAATCAGCCACGCCAACCTGGGATTCGAATGCCGCACCTACGCCTCGGTCATGCCGGTCGAATTCGGGGACCGCAATATCTCGTATCTGCCCACCGCGCACATGGCCGACCGGGTCATGAACCTGTACCTGCAGGTCTACTACGGCACCCAGATCACCGTGGTACCCGACCGCGCCGACCTGCCCGCGGCACTGGCCGACGTGCACCCCACCATCTGGGGTGCGGTCCCGCGCGTATGGGAGAAACTCAAAGCGGCCGTGGAATTCTCCGTCGCCACCGAAACCGACCCGGCCCGCAAGGCCGCACTGACGTGGGCGCTCGAAGCCGCCGGACGCAAGGCCGCCGCACAACTGGCCGGCGTCCCACTCGATGACACCCAAGCCGCGGAATGGGCGCGCGCCGACGAACTGGTGCTGTCGAAGCTGCGCGCCAAACTCGGCCTGGACCAACTCAAATGGGCGCTGTCGGGCGCCGCGCCCATCCCGCCGGAAACCCTCGGATTCTTCTTCGGCCTCGGCATCCCCATCTCCGAAGTCTGGGGCATGTCCGAACTGACCTGCGTGGCCAGCGTCAGCCCGCCCGCCGAAGCGCGACTGGGCACGGTTGGCAAACTGCTACCCGGGCTGGAAGCCAAGATCGCCGACGATGGCGAATACCTGGTGCGCGGGCCACTGGTCATGCGCGAATACCGCCAGGAGCCCGGCAAGACCGGCGAAGCGCTCGACGACGACGGCTGGCTCTACACCGGCGACATCATCACCGAGGACGCCGACGGGTACCTGCGGGTGATCGACCGGAAGAAGGAACTCATCATCAACTCCGGCGGCAAGAACATGTCCCCGGCCAATATCGAGAACACCATCAAGGCCGCCACGCCGCTCATCGGCGCGCTCGCCACCATCGGTGACCGCCGCCCGTACAACACCGCCCTGATCGTCATCGACGCCGAATCGGCCGCGCCCTATGCCGTCGCGCACGGCCTCGGTGACGATTCGGTCGCCGGGCTGGCCGCGCACCCCGAACTGATCGCCGAGATCGCGCGCGGCGTCGCGGTCGGGAACGCGAAACTCTCGCGCGTGGAACAGATCAAACGGTTCACCATCCTGCCCGCCTTCTGGGAGCCCGGCGGGGACGAGATCACGCTGACGATGAAACTGCGGCGCAAACCCATCGCGGAGAAGTACGCGAAGGAGATCGACCGCATGTACAGCGCCGAGGTCGAGGACGGCGTGCACGAACCCGCCTGACCCACTCGGGCCGATCGCGAGACACCTGCTCGCACAATCGCATTCCCCTGCCTGTTCGCGGTCCCGGAAAAGTCCGGTGATCGGTCGATACCGCGTGCGTATAACTGGTTATCAGCACAGGCGCTGCGGTGCGGCGCGCAGGTGAAAGCGAGACCTGATGACCGAGGAATACTCCGCCGTCCCCGCGGACGGCCACGACCCTGCTCTCGAACGCCAGGCCGCTGATGCCGAGCTGTTCAAACTGCTGCACACGCACGGCTTCACGGGCCCGGAATGGGAATGGTTCCAAACCCAAGTCGCCCGCTATGCCGTCGGAGTACTGCACGCCTGGCTGAGTACCGGGCACATCACCGCGCAACTGCGCGCCCACCGAGTTACGCCGCTTCGCCCTCGACGACGAATTCCGGCACGGCGCGGTCGACACCATCGTGGCGGTCGCGCTGCACACCTTCCGGTCGCGCAGCCTCGACGACCGGGGCTGGCGTCCCGACGGGCAAGCCACGCTCCGCACCTACCTGATCACCGAGTGCCTGTACGCCCTCTACGACGAGATCCGCACGCAGCGTCGCAGCGAGGAACGCTACATCCGCGCGGTGGAAGCCGTGGCCCGCAACGAATCCGCGCGACCCGACGCGGACGGCTACACCCACCCCGACCCGGTCCACTATCTCAGCGGCCACGACATGCTGCGCCACGAGCTGCGCAAGCTCGAGCCCCGCGATCGCTACATCGTGTGGGGCAGGGCCGCCCGCAAGACCTTCGCCTACCGCACGCCAGGCCGCGACGACGCCCGCGAATGGCAGCTGAGCTGGCTGCCCGGCCGCGCCCTGACCCGCAACCAAGCCCTGCACGGCATGGTGCTCGACCGCATTCTCGGCGATCCCGAGCTGGTCGAAGACGCCGAAGCCCTCGACGTGGCCGCCGGGGCTGCCGCATGCCTCGACCTGACCGTCGCCGAAGCCGTGGTCGCCATGACCGAACGGTATCTGCAGGGACGTGGACGACTGACTCACCGCGAGCTCGCCGACTGCCGCGGTGCGGGCATCGAACGATGAGTGAAGACAGGGGGAAACATCATGTCCGAGAACGCTTTCCGGTCGGGTGAACCGGTCGCCACCACACTCTCACCGGCCGTCGCGGACCCCGTCGGCCTCCCGGCACCACCGTGTGTCGTCGTGCAGCGGGTCGTCGTACAGCCGGACCTCGCGATGCTCGACACCGCCCCGACCGCGAACGAGCCCTGCCGCCGGACCGGAAGCTGCTCCGGCACAGGCGATGCATCCTGCCCCTCGCTGCCTTCCGGCGAACCTGCGCGCACGGGCCGTTCGAGCGAGCACTCCTGGACCTGGCAGACCATCGTGCTGGTCGCGGGATTGGTGGCCATGAGTTTCGGGTTCACGTTCGGGCTGGTCGATTGCCACGGCACCGCACCCCTGGCCGCCGCCGCGGCGACATTGCTACTCGTGTCGGGCATCATCACCTGCGTGGTGCCCGGACGGCCCAGCGGCACCATGCGCCGCCTCGTGCGGGCGCTGCTCACCCTGCTGGATGCCCGCAACGGGTAGTGCGATTTTCGGGGGAATCGTTGAGACATCTATCCCGTTGTGCGCCGCCGCATTTGATGCCCTGCCTGCCGTGAGCCGACCCGCCGAAGACGCTCTGACCTGGGGCGGAGCCGTTCTCGAGGGCACTACGAGTGGGCGACTTCGCCGATGCGGGCGGTCCGCGTTGTATGAACTGGCATTTTATGCCCCCTGCGGCATGCCAATAGCGTCGTTTTCATGGATTGGAACTTTCGCTCGGCCGAAGAACTTACGGTCGCTTTGCATGCTGGTGACGTGACGTCGGTGGAGCTGACCGAGGAGGCGATCGATCGAATCGAGCGCGAGGACAAGGCAATCAATGCGATCTGTGTCCGCGACTTCGACCGGGCACGCGAGACCGCACGCGAGGCGGATCAGGCGCGCGCCCGCGGTGAGAACCGGCCGCTGCTCGGGATTCCGATGACGGTCAAGGAGTCCTACAACATGGCCGGGCTACCCACCACCTGGGGCATGCCCGCACACCGCGACTACGTGCCCACCGAGGACGCGGTGCAGGTCTCGCGGATCAAGGCCGCCGGCGCGGTGGTGCTCGGCAAGACCAATGTGCCGCTGGGACTGCAGGACATCCAGAGCTTCAACGACATCTACGGCACCACCAACAACCCGTGGAACCACGCCCGCACCTCCGGTGGCTCCTCCGGCGGGTCCGCCGCGGCGCTGGCAGCCGGATTCGGTGCCCTGTCCCTGGGCTCCGACATCGCGGGCTCGTTGCGCACTCCCGCGCATTTCTGCGGCGTCTACGCCCACAAGCCGACGCTCGGGCTGGCCGCGCCACGCGGCATGGTCCCGCCGCCCGGACCGGCGCTGCCGATCGATCTCGATCTCGCCGTCGTCGGCCCGATGGCGCGCACCGCACGCGACCTCACGCTGCTGCTGAACGTGATGGCCGGACCGGATCCGCTGACGCACGGCATCGCCTACGACCTGAAACTGCCTGCCGCACGCCACGATCGGCTCTCCGAGTTCCGCGTGCTCGTCCTCGAGGACCATCCGCTCATCCCGAGCTCGGCGGCGGTGCGCGCCGCAGTGAACCGGGTGGCCGATGCGCTCCTCGACGGCGGCGCTAACGTCGCCCGGCACAGTGCGCTGCTGCCGGATCTGGCCGAGGCCGGCACGCTCTACACGCAGTTGCTGATCTCGAACTCCGTGGCACGGTTTCCCATCGACTCCTACGAAATGCTGCAGATCCGCGCCGCCGCCCTGAGCCCGGAGGATCGCAGTCTCGACGCCGCGCGACTGCGTGCCATGGTCTTCACCCACCGTGACTGGCTCGAGGCGAACAACCTGCGCGAACGGCACCGCCACGGCTGGCGGCAACTGTTCACCGAATTCGACGCCGTCGTCTGCCCGATCACGCCGACCCCCGCCTTCCCGCACGACCACCATCCCGATCCACTCACCCGCCGCATCGACGTCGACGGTGTCACCTACCCGTATTTCGATCAGCTGGTGTGGGCCGGTGCGGCGACCATGCCGGGCCTGCCCGCCACCGCCATCCCCACCGGCCCGTCGCCCGAAGGCCTGCCGGTGGGTGTGCAGCTCATCGGCCCGATGTTCGAGGACCGCACCCCGCTGCGGCTGGCCGAACTGCTCGAAGAACAGCTGGGCGGCTTCCGCGCACCGTAGGAGAGACCGGGGTGGTGTGACGAACCACCCCCATAACAGAGCAGTTGCTCTGTTATGGTGAATCCATGCCGAGGCCACGCCAGTACGATCCCGAAACGGTGCTCGACGCCGCGGAATCACTGGCCGTGGCCGGCGGTCCGGCCGCGGTGACCATTCGTGCGGTCGCCGCGGCCACCGGCATGTCCAACGGCGCGATCTACCACACCTTCCCCTCGCGCGCGGAACTGCTGGCGCGCACCTGGATTCGTGCCGCACAACGGTTCCTCGCGGTCCAGGATGAACTGGCCGGTGCACACACCGGCGTGGACGCCGTCATCGCCGCGGCCGACGCACCCGTCGAATTCGCCCGGCGCTACCCGCAATCCACGCGGATGTTCTTCGCCGTGCACAGTAGCGACCTCACCGCCACCGACCTACCGGACCCGGTGCGCGCCGAAGTCGAAGCGCCGCAACGCGCACTGGTGGGCCTGATGAAACGGCTCGCCCTCGACCTGTGGGGGCGACGCGACGCCGCCGCCGTCGACACCCTCACCATCTGCCTGGTCGATCTGCCGACCGCGATCCTGCTCGACCGCGACCGGCTCGCCGATCCCACCGCCCGCGAACAACTGCGTGCCGCCGTGCGCGCCGTGCTCACGGTCGGACCCGCACCGAAATAACCTCTCTCCGAAGGAAACCGTCATGCCCTCGCTCAGCTACCTCGACAAGATCGCCGTCCTCGACCTCGGTGACGGCGAGAACCGGTTCAGCCCCGAGTTTCTCGACCAGGTCGGCGCGCACCTGGACACCGTCCTCGCCGACGGCGTGCAGGCACTGATCACCACCGCGAGCGGCAAGTTCTACTCCAACGGCCTGGACCTGGACTGGCTGGGCGCCAATTCCGAACGCTTCGGATGGTATGTCGGACAGGTGCAGGCACTGTTCGCGCGCGTGCTGACCCTGCCCGTGCCGACCGCGGCCGCGCTGCCAGGGCACGCCTTCGGCGCCGGCGCCATGCTCGCCATCGCACACGACTTCCGGGTCATGCGCGAGGACCGCGGCTACTTCTGTTTCCCCGAGGTCGACATCCACATCCCCTTCAGCGCGGGCATGGCCGCACTGATCCAGGCCAAGCTCAGCCCGAAGTCGGCGGTCGCGTCCATGACCACCGGGCGGCGCTTCGGCGGGCCCGACGCCCTCGCCCACGACATCGTCGACGCGGTCGCACCCGCCGACGCGGTCACCGAGGCCGCCGCCGCACTGCTCACCCCGCTGGGCGCCAAGGATGCCGCCACCCTCGGCGCGATCAAGAACACCATGTTCGGGGCGGCCGTCACCGCTCTGGCCACGGTCTGACGCCGGGCTCGGTAGGTCACTGCGCTAAGCCGACCGCGTACACCGCGAGCCGGACGCGATTGTCACAGCCGGTCTTGTCCATCAGCGTGGCGATGTGCTTCTTGACCGTCGTCACGCCCAGGTGCAGGCGGTCGGCGATCTCCTGATTACCCCAGCCCTCGGCCACCAGCGCCAGCACCTCACGCTCACGGGCGGTGAGATCGATTGCAGCAGTAGCGTTCTGCCGCACCGGGGCGGTGACGGCGCGATCGACCAGGCGGCGCAGCAGAGCCGGGGAGAACAGCAACTGCCCGTCCATGGTGCGCCCGATGGCGTCGAGCAGATCGGCGGGTTCGGTGTCCTTCACCAGATACCCGCACGCACCGGCGGCCAGTGCGGGGAACAGGTGCTCGTCGTCGTCGAAGGTGGTCAGTACCAGCACCTTCGACGACGGGTGCGCCGCCGTGAGCTGCCGGGTCGCCTCCACACCGTCCATCCCGGGCATGCGCAGATCCATCAGGATCAGATCCGGGCCCAACTCCGCGGCCGCACGCACCGCCGCCACACCATCGGCAGCCTCCCCCACCACCTCCAGGCCCGGCGCGGATTCGATCAGCATGCGCAACCCCGCCCGCACCAGACGCTGATCATCGACCAGCAACACCCGGGTCATCGCGCCACCACCGGCAGCCACGCCTGCAACCGCCAGCCCTGCGGGAGTGGCAGGACTTCGACTGTGCCGCTGGCGAGTTCGGCCCGCTCACGCATACCGATGATGCCCTGACCAGCGAACAACCCCTGCCCGGCTGAATGGGTGGCATGCGCGGGATGGGTGGTCGCGGCGGGTGGGTCGGTGCGGCCGTTGCGTACCTCGAGATCGAGCCCGGACGCGGTGCCGGCCACGGTGATCCGCACCGGTTCGCCGCGGTCGGCATGCTTCATCGCGTTGGTGAGCGACTCCTGCACCAGCCGCAACAAGGTCAGGCGCCCGATCGCATCCAGCCCGGTCGGGATCTCCCCGATACTCGCCTCCACCGTGAACCCGGCCTGGCGCACCCGGGCCACCGCCGCCTCGATTTCTTCACGCACCGAACCGGTATCGAGCAAGGCCACCTCACCCAAGGTCGGATCACGCAGTGCGGCAAGCAGCCGACGGATATCGGCGAGCGCGCCCGCCGCCGTGGCGGCCACATCGTCGAGAACCTCACGCACGCGCGGGTCCGGATCGGCCAGCACCGTGCGAGCCACCTTGACCCGCAACACGATCGAAGCCATATGGTGGGCGACCATATCGTGCAGCTCGCGCGCCAGCGCGGTGCGTTCCTCTGCGCGCGTACGGTTCTCGGCATCGGCGGCGCGCAGGCGCAGACTCTCCGTCAGCTCGCGCTGCCCGCGCAGATACAGCCCCAGCACCAGCGGCAAACCCACATACGCGACCGCCTGCACCACCGTGGCGCCGCGCCACATGCTCGGCTCGTGCCCGCCCCACTGCCCGGCCGCCACCGCCACCGCCCACGCCGCCGTCGCGAGCACCGTGGCCCGGCGATCCCCGCGCGTCACCACCACGACCAGCGCCGCCGCCCCCACATACGGGACCAGACCCGAGGGACCCCACGCCGGAATCACGAACATCGGCAAGGCCAGCGCCGAGATCGCCAGCGACACCGGCAGCGGCCACCGATCACACAACGCGAACAACGCGCACGCGGCGAGGGCAAGCACCCAGTAAACGACCGGGACCCGGTACTTGCCGGGAAAGGTGCTCGCCGTCAGCAGGACGGGCGTCAGCAGCAGCGGCAGAAAGCGCCCGGCCCGCCACAGCTCTCGCGGCGTACGGAGGTCCATCACGAATCCACCGTAGAGAACCCGAGACTCGCGTGCCGCAGACGGGTCGCGATAGCAGATCGTTAGCTCACCCACAAGATGCCCGAGGCCGCGAATCCGGGGTTCGAATGCGGCCGCACGGAGGAGCCGCGCGCATGCGTGTTCGCGAAGGCTGGTCCTGACCCCCGCAATCCGGGGACCGCCGGCCATTTCCGAGGAGCCTCAGTGATCTCGAGACGACGACTGCTCGCCGCCGCCGCCACACTGCCGCTGGTCACCGCCGCGGCCGGCTGCGGGCGCACCGGTGCCGCCACCGCGACGACCCGCCCGCTGCCCGTGCCGCCGCTGGCGCCCGCGGTCGTCGGCGCCGACGGGGTGCGCCGCTTCGGCCTCACCGCGCAGGCCGGGGTCAGCGAGATCGTGCCCGGAAAGTCCACGCCCACGTGGGGATACGACGGCGCCATGCTCGGGCCGACGCTGCGCGCACACCGTGGGGAGACCGTCGCCGTGCAGGTACACAACACGCTGCCCGAACCGACCAGCGTGCACTGGCACGGCATGCACGTCCCCGCCGACTGCGACGGCGGCCCGCACCAGAGTGTCGCGCCCGGCGGCACCTGGCATCCGCAATGGCGCATCGACCAGCCCGCCGCCACCCTCTGGTACCACCCGCACCCGCACGGCAGCACCGAGAAACACGTCTACCGCGGACTGGCCGGACTGTTCCTGCTCGACGACGCCGACACCGACCGGCTCGACCTGCCCCACGACTACGGCGTCGACGACATCCCCCTGGTCATCCAGGACCGCCGCCTCAACGCCGACGGAACCCTCGACGAAACCCTCACCGGCAGTTTCGGACTGCTCGGCGACACCCTCACCGTCAACGGCATCAACGGCGCCCACTTCGACGCCACCACCGCGCGCGTGCGGCTGCGACTGCTCAACGGGTCGGCCAGCCGGCTGTTCAATCTCGGCTTCGACGACGACCGCCACTTCGCCCTCATCGCCACCGACGGCGGACTCATCGCACAACCGGTGCCGCTCAACAGGATTCAGCTCAGCCCGGGAGAGCGGGCCGAGATCGTCGTCGACCTGCACAGCGCCGACACCGCGACCCTGCGCGCCTTCCCGGTCGATATGCGCGGCGGGATCGACCAGCCGGATCGCTTCGGCTTCGACGACACCTTCGACGTGCTCGCCGTGCGCGGCCCTGCCCGGGCCACCGTGCTCCACCACGAGGACAAGGGCATGATGGGCCAGTTCCTCATCCTCGACCCCGGCCAGCAACCCGCCCTCGCCGATATGCCGCCGATGGGTGACATGCCCATGAATGGCATGGGGACGCACGGTCATTGAGTCAGCCGAGCCCGGGCGGGCTAGGCCGTGCGATCGGTCCCGTCGTGGGCGCGCAAGTGCGGGAGCAGATGCGCGGCCACCGCGTCCGGCCGCTCGGCCTGCAGGAAATGCCCGCAGTCCTCGAGCACCGCATGCGTGGCCCCCGCGCGCTGCGACAGCAACCGGCCCATCTCCACCGACAGACACCCGTCGCGGGCACCCGCCAGCGCCAGGGTCGGCAGCTCCGCGGCCGGGGCCATCAGCAGCTGCTGGAACTCCCGCGAGGGCGCCTGCGTGACGGTGAACAGCGAACGGTAGTAGCGCGTCGCCGCCCACCCCAGCTCGGTATCGGTGAAAACCGCTGCCGTAGGCGCGAATTCGAGATCGGTGAACTCCCAGCCCGGCGACCACCGCCGCCACAACCACCGCACGAACGCCGCATCATGACGCGCCAGCAACCGCGCCGACGCCCGCGCCTGCATCACCGGGATATACGACGACAACAGCAACTGCCGCGGCAGACACCGCACGATCCCCGGCGCGAACCCGCCCCCGAACGACGGAATCGCCAGCAACGACAGCGAAAGCCACTGCCGCGGCTCCTGTTTGGCCGCCACCATCGCCGCGAACGCCCCCCAATCGTGCCCGACCAGATGCGTCGGCGGCCCACCCAGCTCCGCATGCCACGCCGCCACATCCGCGGCCACCGCCATCAGGTCATACCGCGCCCGCCGATCCGCCGACCCTCGCGTATACCCGCGCAGCCACGGCGCCAGCACCTGATACCCCGCATCCACCAGCGCCGGAATCAGCCCGTCCCACCCGTGCGGCGTATCCGGAAACCCGTGCAACAACATCACCAGCGGCGCATCGGCCGGCCCGAACCCGCGCGCCGTCAACTCCAGCCCATCCCGGCGCAACGTCAACGTCGACTCGCTGAACCCCATGACCCAACCCTCTCCGGCGATCGAACAACCCGCCCCGCCACGCTAGAACATGTTCCTATTCCCGGCACCCCGTCCGCCCCGATCCACCCCCGCGACCCCACTCACCGAGACCACACCGCAGCCTGTTCCGCACACCCGCGCTGCCAGCGGTGCACCCGGGTGACACCGGACAGATGATCCCTGACGGGTGCACCGCTGGGCGGAGCTATGACGCCGGACTGCGGCCAACCGGTGACGGCGCGTGCCGGGCCGGCATTCGCCTGTGGCTACACCCCGCGCCACACCGGCGGGCGCTTCTCCACGAAGGCGCGCATGCCCTCCGCGGCGTCCTGCGAGGACAGGGCGGACGCGGCGGCCCGGCCTTGTAGATCGAATGCCTCGGCGGTCGACCAGTCCGGGGACTGGTCGATGATCTGCTTGCTCGCGTCGATGCTCAGGGGGGCGTTCACCGCGATGCGTTCGGCCAGGGCGAGTGCGGCCTCGAGGGCCTTGCCGGGGTTTGCGACCTGGTTGATGAGGCCGATTTCCGCGGCGCGGGTCGCGGTGATCGGGTCGCCGGTCAGCGCCAGTTCCATGGCCAGGGCGCGCGGTAGGCGCTGGGACAGGCGCAGGACGCCGCCGCCGACGGCGACCAGGCCGCGTTTGACCTCCGGGATGCCGAAGGTCGAATCACTGGCCGCGACGATCAGATCCGCGGCCAGGGCCAGTTCGCAGCCACCGGCCAGGGCCGGGCCTTCGACGGCGGCGATGAGGGGTTTGGCCGGTGGGCGCGAGACGATACCGAGGATGCCGCGCTTCTCGGTGATGGGGACCTCGCCGCGGGCTGCTGCCTTGAGATCCATTCCGGCGCTGAAGTAGCCGCCGGCGCCGGTGAGGATGGCGATGCGGGCGTTGGGGTCCGCTTCGTAGGCGTCGATGGCGCGTTCCAGGCCCAGGGCGGTGGCCAGGTTGATCGCATTGCGGGCCTGCGGGCGGTTGATCGTGATGATCATGACGTGGCCGCGGCGTTCGATCAGCACGGGAGCCGGTGGCGGCGCGGGCAATTCGACCCGATCGGTCGATGTCACGGTCAGGCCCTCGTCCGACACGGTCACCGGCAGGCCCAACAGGTCATCCTCGCTCAAACGGGTCAGCAGTTCGGAATCGTTGCTGCGCAACAGGACTCGCTCGCCCTGGGGGGTCAGCAGGCTCACGATGGCGGCCTCGGGGTCACCGTGGCGGTCGTAGGGCAGGGTGTAGGCCTCCACCACCGCCTCGCCGGTGTACTCGCTGCGGGCCGGGCGCGCCGGTGGATGCTCGATCACCGGAGTCAGGTGCCGGAATGCCTGTTTGGGCGGGGTCGCCGAGTACACGCCGAGGGCATGCTTGGTCAGATACCAGCCCAGTGAGGAAGCCAGGCCGAAGGATTCGGGCTCGGCACGCAACCGCTGCACCAGGCTGGCCACCGCATGCCCGCCGTAGTTGTTGCCCGGCCCGCCACCGAAGGTCAGGCCACCGGTCACCGTCAGCGGCCGCTTCGCGTCATCGGAGGGCAGACCCAGTTCGCGTGCGGCGATCTGCACCGCCACCGGGAAACAGGCATACAGATCCACATGGGTGAGCTCCTCGGCGCTGACCCCGGCATGACCGAGCACCGCCGCACCCAGCGTGCGGATGGCCGGGGAAGCCGCCAATTCGGTGCGCTCACTGACGAACCACTCATCGGTGCCCGAGGCACCGGCGTGGATGAACACCCACTTGTCCTGCGGAATACCCGCCGCCTCCGCGGCCGCCGCACTGCACATGATCAGGCCACTGGCCATATCGACGGTCAGGTTGGCGCATTCGAGCTTGGTGTAGGGCGCCGAGATCAGCCGATTGGCCTCACTGGGCGTGGCGATCTCGGCGGGGGTGAACTCCTGCGGCTGCCAGGCATACGGATTACCCGCCGCCACCGCCGAGAACCGCGACCACAACTCGGCCACCGCCTGCGCATGCTCGGCCGGCGTACGACCCAGCCGCTGCCGATTCGCCGACTCCAGCAGCGCATACATATTGATCGGCGCGAGCAACCCGGCCGTGGTCTCGGCCGCATTGTTTGCCGCCTTGTCGATCCCCACCGTGCGCGTCGGATGCACCGCCGGATCCTGCACCGGCCACGACAATTCGATCCCCGCCCGCTGCGCCGCCGCCTGCGTGGCACCGGCTTCCGCGCCGGTCACCAGCACCACGTCGTACTCACCCGCCGCGATGGCAGCCGCCGCCTCGTTCACCACCAACTGCCCGCCGTCCCCACCGAAGGGACTGGACTGCACGGTCTCCGCACTCAATGCCCCGACGCTCCCGGCCACCAGCGCCCCGAGATCGCGGTACTGCCACGACGTCGGCGCCACCGCGAACACCGCATCCGCCGCCGCCAGCAACCGCGCCCCCGCCCCGGATTCCTTCGGGTCGGCAGTACCTGTGCTCGCGCTGCCTGCCGATGCCGTGGCGGCAGTCGATGCGCCGCGAGCGGTGACCGAGCCTGTGCCGCGGCCGCTTTCGGCCGATGCGGCGGCAGCGGACCGGCTCGTGGCGGCAGCGGGGCGGTTCTCCTGGACGGGGGCGGCCGCGGCGCTGCCGGTGGTAGTGCTCGTTGTCGCACCGAAGGCATCGGCCGCGGCACGGCGCAAAGCGCGCACCGCCAGGGTCGACGGATCCACATACGCCGGATCGGGGGTGCGGTCCACCACCTGGCCCACGCCCACCAGGATCGGGGTGTTGGGTGCGAGGACGACACCGGAGGCCTTGTGCCGCACCGCCTTACGCGGTGCGCGACCGGCAGGCTCCGAGGCGGCAGCGGAGAGGGCGGCCGGGACGGCGGACAGGGAATCGCTCAGGGCCTCACCGAGACTGCGGGCCACCGTCGCGCCGAGAGGGCCTTCGATCGGCTGGCCGGCCAATCCCGCGTCCAGGTACACCGTGGAACCGGAACCGCTCGGGGCCACCGAGATCCACAAACCCAGGGACAGGCCCTGTGGTCCCGCGCCCTGCAGTTCGAGGCCGGTGGCGCTCACCGCGGCGACCGTCCAGGCCAGATCGGCCGGGATGCCCATGAACTTGGCCACCTGCACGTATTCCAGGCCGGGTTCGGCCTGGGCGGGCGGGTCGCCGCGCCAGCCGCCGTGGAAGGTGACCCACTCCGGGATGTGGTGCAGCGCAGTCAGATACGCGAGCGTGGTGGCCGGGTCGGAGTCGACGGACTGCTGGGCGTGCGCGGTGCGGGTGAACGCGGCGAGCCCGGCCGGGGGCTGATGTTCGCCCAGGTCGGCGGGTGGTTCGGGAGCAGGTGCGTGGCCGGTCAGTCCGGCTACCAGTTCGCGGGCGATCCGTGGGTCGCGGCGTATCGCGCCGAGCAGTTCGCCGCCCGCCCGCAACTGCTTGCGCAGCGCGCGGCCCTGGTCGAAAACCGTACGGAACCTGTCGGATCCGGGTACCTCGGTCACCGTCACACCTCCTCGTCGAGCGTTCGAGGCCCACCGTAGCGCGCGGTTGCCGCTCGCCGGAATGGCCGAACGGACTTCGCACCCCCGCCAACTCGGCCGATTTCAGCAACCACGGATCCCTTCCACCCCGAATTGCGTAAGTGTAGGCTTACGGTTCGTGGGGACTTACCAAAGTGCCGCGCTGGATGCCCTCGGGGATCCGACCCGGCGAGCCATCTTCGAACGTCTCGGCCGCGGACCCGCCGCCGTCGGGCAACTCGCCGGCGAACTACCCGTCTCGCGACCGGCCGTCTCCCAGCACCTGAAGGTGCTCAAAAGGGCCGGACTCGTCCGCGACGAGGCCGTGGGCACCCGCCGCGTCTACCGCCTCGACCCGGCCGGCATCGACGCACTGCGCATGTACTTCACCCACTTCTGGTCGACAGCACTGTCGGCGTTTCGCGAGGAAGTGAACCGACAGGCCCGCGAGGGCCACACCGAGGAACCCGCACCCGATCCCGCCGGAAAGGCAGAGCAGCAGTCATGACCCAGCAACTCGACAACACCGTGCGCGTCGAACTCAGCGTCGACGCGGACGCCGCCACCGCCTACCGCGTCTTCACCACCGGCATGGACAGCTGGTGGCCGCGCGATCACCACATCGGCGCCGGCCCGCTCGCCGAGGCCGTCGTCGAACCCCGTGTCGGGGGCCGGTTGCTCGGCCGCGAAGCCGACGGCGCCGAATGCGCCTGGGGCACTGTCCTGGTCTGGTCGCCGCCGGCCCACTTCGCCTTCACCTGGGACATCACCCTGGCGTGGAAACCCGAAACCGACACCACCCGCTCGAGCCGCGTCGATGTCACCTTCACCCCGATCGACGCCACCCACACCACCGTCACCCTGGTGCATTCCGGCCTCGAAAACCACGGCCCCGGCTGGCAATCCATGCTCGACGCGGTCGGTTCCCCCGACGGCTGGCCCGCCCTCGCCGACACCTATGCCGAGGCCGCCGCCGCAGCCTGACCCGAATCCCTCCGCGCCCCACCGCCTAGGGCGCAACGCCGACGGCGCGGACCCGTGAGGATCCGCGCCGTCAGCGTCGAATGTGGAGTTGTCCGAGTGGAGTCAGAGCCGGATGCCCAGCAACGCGTCCACCGCGTCCTTGACCAAACCGGGGGCACCGCTGTCCGGCCCGCCGTAGGCGAGAGCCTGCTCGGCCCAGCTGTCCACAGCGGCAATGGCTTTCGGAGTGTCCAGATCGTCGGCCAGATGCTGGCGCAGGCGAGCGATCGTGTCCTCGGCCCCCGGCGCGGAGGCCAGCGCCACCGCCGCACGCCAGCGCTCGAGCCGCGAGAGCGCCTCGGCCAGTACCTGATCCGACCATTCACGATCGGCGCGGTAGTGCCCGGCGAACAAACCGAGCCGGATCGCGGCCGGATCGGTCCCGGTACGGCGCAGCGTGGAGACGAACACCAGATTGCCGCGCGACTTGGACATCTTCTCCCCGTCCAGCCCGATCAGCCCGGCATGCACGTAATGACGCGCGAACCGGCGCCCCTTCACCAACGCTTCGGCGTGTGCGGCGGAGTACTCGTGATGCGGGTAGATCAGGTCGCTGCCCCCGCCCTGCACATCGAATTCGGTGCCGATGCGGTTCAAAGCGATTGCGGCACACTCCACATGCCAGCCCGGCCGGCCCGCACCGAAGGGCGCCGGCCACGACGGCTCACCCGGGCGCTCCGCACGCCACAGCAGCGCATCGATCGGATCGCGCTTGCCGGGACGATCCGGATCACCGCCGCGCTCGGCGAACAGCGTGTCCATGGTGGCCCGGTCATAGCCGGACTCGTAGCCGAACTGCTCGGTGGCGTCGTGGCGGAAGTAGATGTCGGGGTACTGCGGATCGTCGACCACATAGGCCGCGCCGGAAGCCAGCAGCTTGTCGACCAGATCCACCACTTCCTGCACCGATTCGATGGCGCCGATGTAGTCGCGCGGCGGGATCACCCGCAGCGCCGCCATGTCCTCACGGAACAGTTCGATCTCGCGGGTGCCCAGATCACGCCAGTCGATGCCGTCGCGTTCGGCCCGCGCGAACAGCGGGTCGTCGACATCGGTGGTGTTCTGCACGTAGTGCACCTCGTGCCCGCCGTCGCGCCAGAGCCGGTTCACCAGATCGAAGGTCAGGTAGGTGGCGGCATGCCCGAGATGGGTCGCGTCGTAGGGAGTGATGCCGCAGACGTACATGGTGGCGGTCTTACCCGGGGTCACCGGGCGCACCTGCTTGTCGGCGGTGTCGAACAAGCGCAACGCTGGTCCGGATCCGGGGACGGTCGGGACAGCGGTATCGGACCAGGACTGCATGGTTATGAGGGTAAACGGATGAGCGATGAGCGAATTGCCCGCCCCGGTGCGCGTGTGCGATGCGACACTCTCCACCCCGGTGCCGACCTGCACTTTAGTGCTTCAGCGGGAATGGTCAATGGTTGAAATCATGATGCTGGCAACGACTTCGGTGCGAGCGCCGCACGCGATGAACAAAGCCGGGCCGGACACCGGTTCAGAACGCCGGCCAGGGGATCGGCCGCTGCGAGTTGGGCAGCGGCAGCACCGGATTCTCCAGCAGTGCCCGCCCGCGCGCTTCGAGAGCGTCGATCTCCGCGTCGGTGAGATGTTCGGCCAGCCGCTCACCGAGTTCACCGGGTAGCGCCTTCACCAAAGCCGTGATGTCGGTGAGCAATTCATCCGCGACACCCTCACCGGCCCACCCCCACAACACCGTGCGCAGTTTCGGTTCGGTGTGCAGGCAGATCCCGTGATCCACCCCGTACACGTGTCCGTCCTGCCCGGCCAGGGCGTGCCCGCCCTTGCGGTCGGCATTGTTGATCAGCACATCCAGCACCGCAATGCGATGCAGCTGCGGATCCTCGGAGTGGATGAGCGAGACCGGATGTCCCGCCGGATCCAGCGCGCGCAGCACCTCCCGGAATCCGTCGGGCACCTGCCCGGCCGGGCACAGATCCACCAGATCCGGGCCCTCGCCGTCCTCCACGACCTCGATCCAGCGCTGCACCATGCCCGGACCCAGCGGGCCCTCGCGCAGGATGGTCTCCGGAATCACGCCCCAGCCCAACGCATCCGACACCAGATACGAGGCCACCTCACGCCCAGCGAGCGTGCCGTCGGGGAAATCCCACAGCGGCCGCTCCCCGCGGACCGGCTTGTACACCACCCGCAGCTCGGTGCCGTCCTCGCGCGGGGCCTCGCACACCAGCGTCACATTCGATGCGGTGGTGACCTGCCCGATCACCGTCAGCTCGGCGGTGCGCAGCAAGTCGTTCACAACTATTCCTCGTCGTCTTCGATACTCGTGGCGCCGAAGATGTCGCCGCGCCTGTAGCCGTTGGTGCGAACACACATGTGGCCCTTGGCCGACAGCGGTTCCCCGCACAACGGACAGGGGGGCCGGCCCGCGGCGATCACCCGCGCCGAGCGTAAGGCGAACTCGCGCGCCTGCACCGGGGTCAGGAACACCCGTACCGCGTCGGGGCCCTCCTCGGTGTCGTCGAGTACCACCGATTCGTCCACCTCGGTCTCGGTGATGGCCAGTAATTCCACCACCACCGCATTCGCGTCGGCATCCCAGCCCAAACCCATGGTGCCGACCCGGAATTCGGCATCGATCGGCGTCATCAGCGGGGCGGTGTCGGCCACGTCCGACGGTTGCGGCGGCACCGGTGTGCCGAAACGCCGCGAGACCTCGTCCAGCAGCAGACCCATCCGATCGGCCAGCACCTTGACCTGCTGCTTCTCCAGCAGCACGCTGATCACCCGCGGCTCCTGCACGGCCTGCAGGTAGAAGGAGCGGTCGCCCGGCTCGCCGACGGTGCCGGCGATGAAACGATCGGGGGTGCGGAAAATATGGATTGCTCGGCCCATGGCACCTCCTGAAAGTTCGTTCACACTAAGAATCGGGGTGTTCCGTTACCCCATTATCCGTACTTCCGGTCATACCCGTTTCGCCGCCGGGGACCGGCCCGGATCTGGATTCGCCGCCGGTGCGCGGCGAAATCGCCGCCAAACCCGACAGATCGGCGCCCGTGTCGTTCACCCGCCACACGTAGGGGGCCGTCGCGGTGTAGCGGACCACGCTGATCGAGGCCGGCTCCACCACGATGCGCTGGAAGCCGTCGAGGTGGATGCCGAACGCGTCGGCCAGAACAGACTTGATGACATCCCCGTGCGTGCACGCCACCCACAACACATCCCCGCCGTGTTTCATGGCGAACTCGCGGTCGTGTTCGCGGATAGCTGAAACCGCGCGAAACTGTACCTGCGCCAAGCCTTCTCCGGAAGGGAACACCGCACCCGAGGCGTGGCGTTGCACCACCTTCCACAACGGCTCGGTCACCAGGTCCGCCAAAGCCTTGCCCGTCCAGTCGCCGTAATCGACCTCGAGCAGGCGTTCGTCGGGTTCGGCCTCCAGGTTCAAGGCGTCCGCGAGCGGGGCGACGGTGCGCTGGCAGCGCAGCAGCGGCGAGCACACGATGCGTTCGATGGGCAGCGACCCGAGCCGTCGCGCAATGGCCTGCGCCTGTTCGCGACCGCGGTCGGTCAGATCGACGCCCGCGCTGCGGCCGGCCAGGGTGTGGGCAGTGTTCGACGTCGAGACGCCGTGCCGCAACAGGATCACCGTCACCGGAACAGCCTACTGGCTAGGTCGCGGACACGACGCCGGTCGCCAGCAGTGCCATCACAGTCAGCCCGAGCGCGATGCGATAGCCCACGAACCAGTCCAGCGAATGGCGGGTCACGAACTTCAGCAGCCACGCCACCGACGCATACCCCACCGCGAAGGACACCAGGGTCGCCACCGCGATCTGCGCACCCGACGCATTGAGGCCCTCACCAGCGGGTTCGAACGCATCCGGAAGCGAGAACAGCCCCGAGGCCACCACCGCCGGAATCGCGAGCAGGAACGAAAACCGCACGGCCGCCGCACGAGTCAGCCCGCAGAACAGCCCCGCCGAACTCGTCGCCCCCGAACGCGACACGCCCGGGATGAGCGCCAGGCACTGCGCCAGGCCCATCAGCAACCCGTCGCGGGTCGTCAACTGCTCGATCGGGCGCCGCTTGGTCCCGAAGTACTCCGCGGCCGCGATCACCAACGCGAACACGATCAACATCGCCGAGACCAGCCACAGATTCCGTGCGCCCGTACGGATCTGGTCCTTCAACAAGAATCCGAGCACCCCGATCGGGACGGTGGCGATGATCACATACCAGCCGACGCGATAGTCCAACTCGCGCTGCGTGTCCGGGTTCGGGCCGTACTCGAGGCCACCCTCGCCGGTGTAGACCGGCAGCTGCGTGGTCGCCATCTCGTGCACCGGGACCGGTTGCCGCCGCGGCGCGCTCACCTGCCGCCACACCGTCGTGCACCAGGCCACGATGATGCGCCGGATGTCCTTGGCGAAATACACCAGCACCGCCGCCTCGGTGCCCAGCTGGGTCACCGCGGTGAACGACGCGCCCGCATCGTCGCCGAAGAACACCGCCGACACGATGCGCATGTGCGCCGACGACGAAATCGGCAGAAACTCCGTCAAGCCCTGCACCAGACCCAGAATCAGGGCCTGCCCCCACGTCATCGCCTCGCCCACACGCCCTCCGGTCTCGAATCGTCCACTGCCCGAGCGTGATCCGCGCGGGCCCGCGAGCGCCGGCGCACCCGCTCACCGCGCGCTCCGCCGCAACACGGCAGCGACCCTACCCGGCCGATGTCCGAATTCGGACATGCACGGGCGGGATTCGTGACCCCGATACGCCTCCGCGCAGGCAGCACCCCACAGCCCGGCGCGCCGCGTGAGCGGCCCGCCGGTCCCCGTGCGCGCCAGCACGGTTCGCCGCGTGCGGCGCCCGCGTGTGTCGGTGGTGGCGTAGCCGAGCAGATGCGACCCGTGCGCTTAGGCTGACGCGTGTGACGAAAGTGCAAGCGCGGTGATGGAACAGCGAACAGTGGGACGCAGCGGGCTGCGCGTCTCGAGACTCGGCCTGGCCACTCACACCTGGGGCAGGGAGACCGACGCCGACGACGCGGCCGCTCAGCTGATGGCCTTCGCCGAGGCCGGTGGAACCCTCGTCGACACCTCCCCCGCCTACGGAGACGGTGCCGCGCAACGCATCCTCGGCGACCTGATCCGCGAACTCGGCCGCGAGGACCTCGTGCTCAGCGGCAGCGCCGGGCACACCCCGGTCCGCGTCGACGCCGCCACCCCGCATCCGGTGCCCACCCGCTGGATCGTCGACGCCTCGCGGCGCACCATGATGCGCCAGCTCGATCAGACCCTGGCCCTGCTCGGCACCGATCACCTCGACCTGTGGACCGTGTCCGCCTGGGACCCGCACACGCCCCTCGAGGAGATCACCGACACGCTGCAGTGGGCGGTGCGCACCGGGCGTGTCCGCTATGCCGGTGCCCGCGGCTACGACGGCTGGCAGCTGGCCACCCTCGCCGCCGCCGCACCCCTGACCGCCGCGCAGACCCAGTACTCGCTGCTGGCGCGCGGCGTGGAACACGAATTCGTGCCCGCCGCACAGCATCACGGCATCGGCATCATCGCCACCGCACCTCTGGCGGGGGGCATCCTCACCGGCAAATACCGCGACGGTGTCCCCGCCGACTCGCGCGGCGCCGACGAGGCCACCGCCGCCGAGATCACCGCCCGCCTCGACGATCGCGCGGTGCGTGTCGTCGATGCCGTGGTCACCGCCGCCGACGGCCTGGGTACCTCACCGCTCGCGGTGGCCCTGGCGTGGATCCGTGATCAGCCCGGCGTGGCCAGCATGCTGGTCGGTGCGCGCGATATCGGTCAGCTCACCGGCATCCTCGCCGCCGAAACCCTGGAACTGCCCCGCGCCATCGCCGCCGCCCTCGGCGACGTCAGTGCCCGCACCGAATGAGGGCCGCATCCGGCCGGAAGGCATGATCGGGGTGTCCGCACCGCTTCCTCCGGTCGACAGGCCGGAGGCTAGCCTTACCTGCATGAGGTGTTCCGTGAGTGCCCGATCGGCCGTGCTGTTACGCGCCCTGCTCATCCTGCTGGGAGTCGCGCTGGTCGCCGGCACCACCGCCTGCGGCACCACCACCTCGAGCGCGCCCGGTCAGCAGGGGCCCGCGACCGCGTCCATCGGCGACCCCAATCCGGTGCCCATCGGACCGGACCCGACCCCGGTGCTGCCGGTCACCGTGAAGAACTACGACGGCAGCGAGGTCACCGTCACCGACGCGAGCCGCATCATCGCCGCCGACCGCGACGGGACGCTCGTGCAGACCGTCATCGCGCTCGGCATGGGCCCGAAACTGGTGGGCCGCTCCACGAATGCGCCCTCGACGGTCAGCAGCCTGCCCGTCGTGAGCTCCGGATCCGGCCAGCTCAGCGTGGAAGCCATTGCGGCGCTGCGGCCCTCGGTGTTCCTCACCGATACCACCAGCGCCACCCCGGTCATGCGCGACCAGCTCAAGGCGCTGGGCATCACCGTGGTCTACATGGACCCCAATCGCACGATGGACGGTGTCGGCCCGCAGATCCAGGCCGTCGCGGCCGCGCTCGGCGTGCCCGAGGCCGGGCAGAAACTGGCGAAGCGCACCAGCGACGAGATCTCCGCCGCCACCGCCTCGGTGCCCAAGCAGGACAAGCCGCTGCGCATCGCGTTCCTCTACCTGCGCTCCACCGCCATCACCATGATCGCCGGTAAGGGCTCGGGCGCCGACGCGCTGATCGCGGCCATCGGCGGCGTCGACGCCGGCACCGCCTCGGGCATCAACGAACCGTTCGTCCCCATCACCAGCGAAGCCCTCATCGCCGCCGCCCCCGACGTCATCCTCGTCATGACCGACGGGCTGGCCTCGGTCGGCGGCGTGGACGGGCTGACCAAGATCCCCGGCATCGCCCAGACCCCGGCCGGTAAGAACAAGCGCGTCGTCGACATGGCCGACAATGTCGTGCTCAGCTTCGGCCCCAACACCGGCCGCGTCGTCGGCGCCCTCGCCAAGGCCGTCTACGGCGACCACACCGCATGAGCCCCACCCACCCCGGCTCGGACCAGCAGCACCCCGCACCGCCAGACCAGGACCCGGACCTACCCTCGAATCCGATTGCCGCCACCCCCGATTCAGCGGCCTCGGGTTTGATCGGCGGCGGGCGGCGGTGGTCGCGGACCGCGGTGTTCTTCGCCGCCGCCATTGCCGGACTGATTGTGCTGGCGTTGATCTCGGCGGCGGTCGGGCAGGTGCCGACCACGCCGGGTGAGGTCGCGGGGGCGTTCTTCCATCGGATCGGGTTGGACTGGGGGCCGATGCCGCACCATCCGGCCGGGTATGTGACGTTGTGGGAGGTGCGCTTCCCGCGGGTGGTGCTCGCGATCCTGGTGGGTGCGGCGCTGGCGACAGCGGGTGCATTGTTGCAGGGCGTGTTCGCCAATCCGCTTGCCGAGCCCGGGGTTATCGGTGTCTCGGCGGGTGCGGCGGTCGGCGCGGGCGCCGTCATCGTGGTCGGGGGCGCGTTCGTGGCGGCCTGGTCGGTCGCGGCGGGCGCGTTCGTGGCCGGGCTCGGGACGACGCTGCTGGTGTATCTGCTGGCGCGCTCGGGTGGGCGCACCGAGGTGGTGACGCTGGTGCTGACCGGTGTGGCCATCAATGCGTTCGCGGGCGGGCTCATGTCGTTCCTGCTGTTCACCGCGTCACCGGCGGCACGGGATCAGATCGTGTTCTGGCAGTTGGGCAGTCTCAACGGCGCCACCTGGCAGTCGGTGTATGTGGTTGCGCCACTGACCTTCCTCGGGGTGGTGGCGGCGATCTTCATGGCGCCCAAGCTGGATCTGCTGGCATTGGGAGAATCCGCGGCCCGGCATCTGGGTGTGGACGTGGAACGGTTGCGGCGCAATGTGATCGTCGTGGTCGCGGTGCTGGCCACCGCGGGCGTGGCGTTCACCGGGATCGTGTTGTTCGTCGGGCTGATCGTGCCGCATCTGGTGCGCATGATGGTCGGGCCCGCGCATCGCGTGCTCATCCCGCTCAGCGCGATCGTGGGCGCGGTGGTGCTGCTGGCCGCCGATATCGGCGCACGCGCCCTGGTCCACAATGCAGATCTGCCACTGGGCATGCTGACCTCGCTGGTCGGCGGGCCGTTCTTCTTCTGGCTGCTGCGGCGCACCCGCGCCCGCTCGGGAGGCTGGGCATGAGCACCATGCTGCGCGGACTGACCACCTTCACCCGCCGCCACGAACTGCCTGCCACTCCGGAACCGGGAGCGGTGACGCTGCGGGCGCGCGGAGTCGGGCTCGAACGCGGTGCCGGGCGGCGCGTACTCGACGGCGTCGACTTCGATGTGGTCGCCGGGTGCATCGTCGCCCTCGTCGGCCCCAACGGCGCGGGCAAATCCACCCTGCTGGCCGCCCTGGCCGGGGAACTCGAACCCAGTGACGGCACAGTCGAACTCGACGGGCGGCCCCTCACCGAGTGGGCGCCGGTCGATCAGGCACGGCGCCGCGCCGTGCTGCCGCAGAACCACACCGTCGGATTCCCGTTCACCGCACGCGAAGTCGTGGCCATGGGCCGCGCCCCGTGGGCCCGCACCGACCGCCAGGACGACGACGAGATCCGCATTGCCGCGGCCCTGGCCGCCACCGATGTCGAGCACCTTGCCGGACGCCACTTCCCGGCCCTGTCCGGCGGTGAACGCGCCCGCGTCGCCCTGGCCCGTGTGCTGGCCCAGGACACCGCGACCCTGCTGCTGGACGAACCGACCGCCGCCTTGGACCTCGGACACCAGGAACAGGTACTGCAGCTCGCGCGCGCTCGTGCTGCCGCGGGCGCGGCCGTCGTGGTCGTGCTGCACGACCTCGGTGTCGCCGCCGCCTACGCCGATCGCGTCGCGGTCCTGGAGTCCGGTCGGATCGCCGCCGACGGCCCGCCGCGCGAGGTGCTCACCACCGAGCTGCTGACCCGCGTCTACAAACATCCGGTCGACGTGTTCGATCACCCGGTCACCGGTGCGCAGCTGGTGCTGCCGGTGCGCGGCGGTGAGTGAGCACCCCCGCAATTAGCTGGACGGTCGCCCATGACAGTGGGTAGGGTGGCCGTCGTTCGTGTTCACACAGTTCGAGGAAGGGAGGTGGGGTTGATGACCGCGCGTACCGCTGTCGCCGCGTACCGGATGTCCCCGGCCTCCCCGGCGACGGCCTGACGGTCCGTCCCCCTGACCGACACAAGATCACCAGCACATGACCGAGGCGGAATCGGGCGAATCCCCTCGGTCATGTGCTTCTCGTGAACAGCTCAGCGCCAGACCAGTTTCAGGACCGCCGGGGTGAGCAGCATGCGGATCACGGTGGCGTCCAAGACGAGTGCCGCGATCATGCCGTAGGCGATGTACTTCATCAGCACCAGATCCGAGAAGCCGAACGCCCCGGTCACCACGATGAGAATCGCTGCCGCCGAAGTGATCACACCACCGGTGTGCGCGATCCCGTACCGGATCGCCTCCGCCGGCGCCGCCCCCGCGGCCCGCGCCTCGGCCATGCGCGACTGCAGGAACACCTCGTAATCGGTGGACAGCCCGAACAACACGGTCACGATCAGCACCAGCACCGCGAACATGAGCGGTCCCGCCGTGAAATCGAACAGCCCCGACCCGTGCCCCTCCACGAACACCCAGGTCAAGATGCCGAGCGTCGAGCCCAGGCTCAGCGCGCTCATGACCACCGCCTTGAGCGCAAGCACCAGCGACCGGAACGCCGCGTACATCAACGCAATCGCCGCCACGACCAGGATCAACGCCAGCAGCGGCAGCCCGTGGATCAGGCTCTGGATACTGTCGCGTTCCAGCGCGGGCACCCCGCCCACCATCACCTTCACTCCCGGCGGGGCAGGAATACCGCGCAATTCCGCGATCACCGAGTCGGCGTCCTGCTTGTCCTTCAACCCGCTCGCCAGCACGGTCACCGCATCCTTGGTCGGCGCCGCCGGATCGAACGGCCCGGTCATCTGCGCCGCGGTCCGCTGATCGGCCTCGTAGCGGATATCGGAGAGCTGCTGCTGATTTCCGCCCACCACCACCAGTTTCAGTGGATCGGTGCGGAACTGCGGGAACATCCGATCGAAATCCTCCTGAGCGACACGCGCTGGATTGGACGCGGACAGATACCGCTCGCTGAGCCCGCCGAACTCGATACTGCGCATCGGCAGGATCAGCACCAGCAACCCCAGCACGATCGGCACGATCACCGCCCACGGCCTGCGCATGGCGAATTGCGCCAGCCGCGAGAAGAATCCGGCATCGATCTGCTCGGCGGTGCGGATGCTCGCCAGCCGATGCCAGCCCCACAGATCGATGCGCCGCCCCACGATCGACAACGCCGCCGGCAGCGCCGTCACCGACAGCACCGACGCCAGCACCACCGAGGAGATACCGCCCAGAGGCACCGAGCGCAGCACCCCGTTGGGGAAGATGAACAACGCACCCAGGCTCACCGCGATGATGGCCGCCGAGAACAACACCGTGCGCCCCGCCGTGGCGACCGTGCGCGCGCTGGCCTCCTCCACACTGCGCCCGGCCGCCAGCTCCTCACGAAAACGCGTGACCGCGAACAACCCGTAGTCGATGGCCAGGCCCAGGCTCACCAGAGTGACCACCGCGGAAGCGAACACATTCACGTGGATGTAGTTCGTGAGCAATCGCATGATGCCCTGACTGCCCAGGATCGTCATCCCGCCGATGAGCACCGGCAGCAGCGCCGCGATCACCCCGCCGAACACGAAGTACAGCAGGATCGCCACCAGCGGCAGCGCGATCAGTTCCGCGCGGTGGATGTCGTTCTGCATGCCGGTGTTGATGCCCTCGACCACCGGCTGCATGCCCGCCAGCTGCACGGTGGTGCCGCCCGGTCCGGAACCCGGTGTGCCGGACCGGAATTCGCTCTTGATGGCCAGGTAGTTGTCGACGGTGGCGGTGCCGCCGTCGCCGCGCAGTCCGATGGCGGCGAAGGCGTGGGTGCGCGAGTCGTCGGCGAACTGACTCATCATGGCGCCGTCCCAATACGAGTCGATCTTGAGGATCCGGTCGGGATGCTCGGTGAGCAGCCGATTCAGTTCCCCCGCAACGGCATTGCGGATCGGTTCCTCGTCCAGGGTGTGCCCCGGCGGGGCGGTGTAGAGGGCGATGAGGTCACCGTCGGTATCGCGCCCGAAAGTGGAATCAGCGAGTTTCGAGGCGGCCACCGATTCACTCGAATCGTCGAACCAGCCCTCCTGCGTGAGGTGTTTACCCAGGTCACGGCCGTAGAGCCCGGACCCCAGCACCGCGAGCACGAAGACCGCGAACACCACGAACCGGTAGCGGTGGATCAGACGCCCCCACCGTAGGGATCCGGCCTCGACCATTACCCGCAGGCCGTGGTCTTGTAATCGGCCGAGCGCAGGATGCCGCAGAGGTCGTTCTTGGAGATCTTCCACCGGTTGTCGAGGTAGATGAAATGCACCACCGTCGTGCGCACGTCGGTGCCGGTACCGTCCTTGTCCAGGCTCAGCGTGGCGGTGAGGGTGCCGTCGTGATTGTCGAAAACGGGGTCCTTCACGCCGTACACCGCCCGCGGATGGTCCTGCAGCGCCTTGTACATGTCCGGAATGGCGTCCTTGAACGCGGCGCCGTCCTGGATGAGGTCGGTGCGGTCACTGTCGGGCAGATTGGGATCGAGCGCGGCCTTGATCTGCGCGTCGAGCTGCTGCGCGGTCGGGATCGGCCGGCTCGCGGCGCTGGTGGCGGCCACCGCCGAGGACGAGCTCAACGCCGCGTACGCCGAGGAGCGGGCCGCGGCCACCGAGGCCTCGCTGTCGTCGCTGCTGCACGCGGTCACGGCGGCGCCGATCACGGCGAGAGTCAGGGCGGCGGCGGCCGTTCGTCGAAGTCGCATCGATTCCTCGGGTGCTCGAACTGCGGTTGTGTGCCGTTAGTTTGTCACGCGCACGCCGCCACGGTGATTCGCACCTCATCGGCCCCCGTGTTGTGGCCCGGCGCGCAGGTCACGGCGGTCGATGCGAATGTCGCGGCGTCGACCGCCGTGTCACCGGGCAGGGCAGACCGTGTCGACCGGCCGAGCGGTTCAGATGCCGTCGAGGACGGCGGCCAGCCGACCGAGCAGGGCGCGCACGGTGGTGGCCTCGTGCGGCTGGGCGGCGGGCACCGGGATGGCCTGCGGGACGAGGTCGCGGACCAGGGCCACGATGCTGCGTTCGTCGTCGAGGTCGATATCGGTGACGCGGGCGACGGCGACGGCCTGCACGTCTTCGGGCGCGGGGACCGCGGTGTCGAGGTCGGCGCGATAGATCTCCAGCGTGAGCGTGGCCCGATTGGTGCGGAATGCGAAGGATCGCCCGTCCGCGGTGACCCCGAAACCGTGCGCGTACCGGCCCACGGTCACGTCTTCGACGGCGAAGCCCGAGGTGTGGTCGCTCATCACCAGAAACTCCCTGACACTTCCCACTTTTACGTTCCACGGTAACCGCAGCCACCGACAAGGGCAGCGAACCCCCATGTCACGTCATGCGGCGCAGGTCCGAAGTGTGACGGCGCGCCGAACCGGGCACCCCCTCCACCGGGCGTGGTCGGCGACCATGGTCAGATTAGGGAGCACGCATGATTACGTCGGTCAGTTCGGTCAGTTAAGGAGTTCGCTGCATGCGCCGTCGCGGCTGGATCCGGTCGGCCCTCGCGGGCGCGGCAGTGGTGGGCTTGCTCGCCGGATGTTCGTCCAACGGTGGTGACAGCGATCATCCGACCATCGACCGGGTGCCCGCGGCCCCCGCACCCGCGGTCACCGTGGCCCCCGCCGGGTCGGTGACCCCCAGCGCCGCGATCACCCAGCTGCTCTCGGAACCGGCGACCGGCACCCTGGTCGAGGTCACCGACGGCGCGAACGCGCTGCAGCTGAACGCGAACGGGACCACCCGCACGGTGGCGCTGCCCGCCAAGCCCGCTTCCCTCGCCCTCGGCAAGCCCGGTGAGGTCCTGGTTGCCGTGCCCGGCAAGGTGATCCGCGTCGACGTCGCCACCGGCACCACCAGCGAGATCGGCGTCGACGGCGACGTGCTCTCGGCGGCCCTGCGCCCCGACGGCACCCTCGCGGTCGGCCTGGCCAACGGCAAGGTGCTGCTGCTGGACGCGAACGGTGCTGTGCAGCACACGATTTCGGGTCTGGTCTCCGCGGATGCGGTGGACGCGAGCGACAATCACGTCGTCGTCCTCGATCAGCGCCAGACCACCATCACCCAGCTCGATCTGCCCGCGCACCAGCTCGGTTTGAGCCTGCGCGCCGGTGACGGCGCCACCCACATGATCGGCGATCACTTCGGCCGGCGCCTCGTCACCGACACCAAAGGTGGCGAACTGCTGGTCTACACGGCCGATCCTTTGGTCCTGCACCAGCGTTTCCCGGTAGGCTCTTCGCCCTACGCACTCGCCTACGATCAGCGGTCCGAGACCGTGTGGGTGACGCTGACAGGCAGGAACGAAGTCGTCGGCTACGACTTGTCGACGGGTATACCGGTAGAGGTAGGGCGCTACCCGACGGTGCGCCAGCCGAACACGGTGACCATCGACAGCCGCACCGGTGACATGTTCGTGGGATCCGGGACCGGTGACGGTCTGCAGCGGATTCCTGCGGACCAGCGGAAGAGAGGGCAGTGATGGCGCAGGCCTCACGATCTGGGCGCGGTTCGCGCCAATTACCGGAAGGCTGGGAGGAAAGCAGCGACGAGTGGGAGTATCTTCCGCTCCGATTGCCTCCCGGCGTCAATCGGGTCACCGCGTCCATGCGATTGACCATTCACGCTGAATTCAGTGGCTGGGAGCTGTCGCGGGTGCGTGCCTACACCGACGGTTCGCGTCGGGTGTTATTGCGCCGCCGCAAGAGTTCCCTGCTATCCCCACGACCCGAGGCGGTGATGTAACCCGCATGTCTGAGCGTCTGTATGCCCTGCTGTTGAAGGTGATGTTCCTGCTCCCGCCGGAACGCATCCATCATCTGGCATTCGGTGCAATGAAACTGGCCACCCGGTTCGCGCCGGGTCGGCGGCTGACCGGCACACTGCTGGTCTCCGGCGATCCGATCCTGCGCACCCGGGTGTTCGGCGTGGACTTCCCCGCGCCGCTCGGCTTGGCCGCCGGTTTCGACAAGAACGCCGAAGGCGCCGACGCCTGGGGGCCACTCGGTTTCGGCTACGCCGAGATCGGCACCGTGACCGCACAGGCGCAGCCGGGCAATCCGGCGCCCCGCTTGTTCCGCCTGCCCGCCGATCGGGCGCTCATCAATCGCATGGGCTTCAACAACTTCGGCGCGGCCGCGGCGGCCGATCATCTGGCACACCGCCTTCCCGGCGGTGTGCCGATCGGCGCCAATATCGGCAAGACGAAGGTCATCGAACCCGAGGACGCCGCAAGCGATTACGCCATCAGCGCCAAACTGCTGGGCCCGCTCGCCGACTTCATGGTGGTCAACGTCAGCTCCCCCAATACCCCCGGCCTGCGCGACCTGCAGGCCGTGACCTCCCTGCGCCCCATCCTGCAGGCGGTCCTGGACGCGGTGACCGTCCCGGTGCTGGTGAAGATCGCCCCCGACCTCTCCGACGAGGACATCGACGCCGTCGCCGACCTCGCCGTGGAACTCGGCCTGGCCGGAATCGTGGCCACCAACACCACCATCCGCCGGGACGGCCTGGCCACCCCCGCCGCCACCGTCGAGGACTGCGGCGCCGGCGGCCTGTCCGGCCCTCCGGTCGCCGACCGCTCCCTCGAGGTCCTGCGCCGCCTCTACGCCCGCGTCGGCGACAAGGTTGTCCTCATCTCCGTCGGCGGCATCGAAACCGCCGACCAGGCCTGGGAACGCATCCTCGCCGGCGCCTCCCTCCTGCAGGGCTTCACCGGCTTCATCTACGGCGGCCCCCTGTGGGCGCGGCGCATCCACCGCGGCCTCGCCGACAAGCTGCGCGCGCACGGCTACGCCAGCCTGTCCGACGCGGTCGGCGCGGAACACAAGGCCCGCGCCTAGCCCTGGCTTTCCCTGCGCTCGTTGCGCATTCGGTGCGAGGTTGCACCGAATGCGCGAAACGGGGTGTGCCGGTGGGCGATCGGCCGCCGGTGGGCGATCGGCAGGAGCCCCGGCCCGGATTGGGGCGCCGGCGGCCCGCGGATCAAACCGGGGGCTGCGGCGGCAGCCGCCACCGACCCGGTGGCGCGCGGATTCGCGCCCGGCGCACCGATTGTGGGCGCGGTTCGCGCCTGCGCCCACACTACAAACGGTGTCGAGCGGGAACAGTCAGCCCCAGCGGTGCCGGGAGCGGGCGCCCGCGGCGACGGGTGCGCAGTCCCGCCGGCCGCCCGCTCTCGGGTTCGTCCCGGCCGGTTCGGGTTCCGCGCCCCACTCCGCCGCGTCGGCCCGCGCCATCCGTTCGTTCATCCGTTGCACGAGCACGATCACCGCGTGCTCGACGGGAATCCCCAACCGTCGCGCCCGCACCGCCGCCCGCTCATGCGCGGTCTCGTCGTACACGATGTCCGGATCGGAGAGGATCTCGTCCAATTCCATTCCGGCCCGCGCCTGTTCACCTGTCAGCCGGAGCTCCGGCAGCCAGCTCAACCGCCACGCCCCCGATTTCCCGGCCACGCGAATCGCGTATTCGGGACTGACGTCACTGGTCATCGCCCGCGTGCTGATCTGGATCGTCACCGCTGGGTCCTCCTGAGCCGTTCCGGCGAGCGCCGGGATCCCCGCCGCCTCGCCTCGTTGTGCTCCCGCCCGGGCGGTCGCCCGGAACGGGGATTGCTCCTACATCGAATCCCGATCGGTCGGTATTTCACCGCCCGCCCGAATCCCGCCGCAGTGCGCGAGCATTCACCCCTCCCGCCGCGTCAGCACCGCCATCGCCTCCTCGACAGCGATCCCGAGTTCGTCCGCGCTCACGATGGCCCGCACCGCGAGCACCACATCCTGCTGGTAATGCCGGCCGGAGAAAATCTCCGCCAACTCCATCCCGGCCAGCGCCTGCCCCCGCGACACCAGCCGATGCGGCAGCCAACTGACCCGCCACCCCAACTCCCACCCATCGGCCACCTTCTGCGCCGACTCCGCGGTGAGATCACTGGTCATCTGCCACTCCGTGTAATAGACGGTCACGACCCCGTCCCCCTTTCTCTGCGCCGCCGCTGCAGCACCGCCATCACGTACTGCACGGTGATCCCCAGCTCCGCGGCAAGATCGGCCGCCCGAGCCCCCGGCTCCGCACCGGTACTGCACAACTCGGTGAGCTCCATTGCGTCCCTGGCCTGTTCACGCGTCAGCAGCGGCTCCGGCCGCCAGCTCAACTCCCACGTGGCCCCGCCCTCGCGCGCCGAGAATCGGCGCGCCCATTCCTGGACGCTGCTACTGGTGATGGATCGGGTGCTCTCGTAGATCACGGCGGTTTCCTCCAGGGTGTGTCGTCGCCCTGCGGAATCCGTTGTGCGGAATGCGTGAGACCGGCCGATCGTGGTGTCCTGATCGGCCGGTGATGTCGCTGGATCGTGCGGTGGGCACCGGCAGGCGACGACGAGGCGAATGTGTTTGGGCGACAGGCGGATGCAGGTGTCCGCCTAGTGCACCGCCGCGTCGGCGTCGAGGTCGGTCTCCGGTTCGCCGGCCGCTGCGCGCGTGCCTCTCCGAAAGTGTCGAATCACGAGAATCGCTCCTGGCACCAGAACCTCCCGAAAACGTCTGGTGGGGCGTGTTCCGCCAAGTCCAGTATGGCATTTGCCGGACAGATCCGGCATTTGCCGTAACGAGAAGGGAATTGACGAATCCTGCCCGGGCTAAACCTGCCCGGCGGTATCGTTGAGGCGAGAATGGTGATGAACCCCAACTCCCGCAACGATGTCTCCGTGACCGCCGTGCCGAAGTCACGGACCCGCGCGGTCCTGAGCATCCTGGTGGGTTTGCGTAAACGGGCGGGGCTGAGCCCGGATCGGTTGCGCTCCACCGAGATCGACGTCTCGGATCTGCTCGATCTCCCAGTGGTGCGGCGCTATGCGCATCTTCAGCGGATCTCCCCACGCGAGGCACTGCCGGGGCTCGTCGCACACGTCGCCCGCCAACTCCCAACTACGCAACGGCTGATCGTCGACAGCGAGCTGTGCCTGCGATTGTTGGATTCCGACCCGCCTGACGGTGTGGACCTCGGTCGCCTCTATGCCCCCGATCTCGGTTTGCGCCGCCGCGCTCTGAGCGAGCAGTGGGATCGGTTGCACGAGGCGCTCGGCGTCGGCGATATTCCGGGCGCCCCGACCGAACGTGCCCTGCGTGACGCACCCGAGCAGCAGGCATTCACCGCTCTGGCTGTGGCGCTCACCGCCGGGGCGGTACCCGATGTCGTGCAGCGGGTCACCGCGACCGTCGTCGGCGACGCGGTGATGGATCACAACATCATGGTCGACGAGATCCCCGAGGACGGGATGGACGTCTGGGGGGACCTGCAGGAGCACCCGGGCGGAAAGGGCCTCAACCGCGCGGTCGCCCTGGCCCGGCTCGGGCTCGATGCGCGGCTGCTCACCGTAATCGGCGATGATGCCCGCGGTTCGGAGATCCAGCAGTACCTGTCCGACCGGGAGGTCGACACCAGCCTGGTCGAGGTGAAACACGGTCGCACGCCGGCAACGACAGTGATCCGATCGCTGAGTGGCAAACGAACGACGATCGCGTTCAAGCAGCATCGTGTCTGCCTTGCGGATGCGGATATCGACAGGGCATCGAATCGGCAGGCCATTACCGACTCGGACGCGGTGCTGGTCACCTTCGAGACGCCGATGGAGGTGGTGGAACGGCTACTGCGGGTGGTGGATTCGCTGCCACGAACTCAGCGGCCGCTCCTGATGCTGAATATCTCCCCGCCCGAACAATTGCCCAGGGTGGCGCGCCGGTTCCTCGGTGCTGTCTCCTACGTTGTCGGTGCCCCCAAAGATTTGACTGCAATGTGGCGGGTCGGCGATTCCCACCTCGATACCGTCTTCGAGCTGCTGAAAAGCGTGACTGGCGCGGTATGCGTGATCGACGGTCCGACGTACCGGTTCCATCGCCCGGAGTCCGATCCTTACGAGACTGTGTTACCAGATGGGGTGGCGGCCAAATCTCCTTACTCGTCCGCGGCGCTGTCTGCCGCGCTGGCGTTTCGGTTGCTGGGGCGTCAAGAACCGGTCGACAGCGATGACTTTCGCTGGGCCACAGCGGCTGTGCTGGCCACAGAGCGCCTCGCATCGAAGCTGACGGCGGAAGAAGGCGTCCCCAATGTTCCTGATGCGATGCCTACCTACGACCAGATTGCGGCAGAGGTGGGACGGGTCGTTGTACGGACAGTGCGCAGTCCCTAGCGTCGACACACCGTGCGGGCCGATGCGGTTCCGCCATTCGAATCGATAACATTCGCGAAGCCCACCCGGGCATAGCTATCGGCTATTACATATGAATTCCTGGAAGGCGGTCGACGGCGATCATGGTGGGTCTGGAGCCGAGAGCACTCATCGCTGCGAGCACTCCGACCCCCGATGCACTGGATCCGACTCCAACCCGCGATGCCCTGAATCTGTTCGATACCGAGCATTGGTTCGCACGCACAGGACTGCGGCCGCTGAAGGTCCGAGTGGCCGAGATACCCGGCGAGCAGCCCGGCCATGCGCTCATCTTCGGATCCGGCAGCATCGGAGACGGCTGTCTGGTGCGCATTCATTCCCGTTGCCTCTACGGCGACGCCCTCGAGTCCGACGACTGTGACTGCGGGCCGGAGCTCACGCTGTCGATGGACATGATCCATGCGGAGCGCGGCGGGGTATTGATCTACCTCGAGCAGGAAGGCCGTGGCGCAGGACTGTCGAGCAAGGCGCGCGGCTATCGCCTCAGCCAGAACGAGAACCTCGATACCTTCGCCAGTTTCGAGCGACTGGGCTACGACCCCGACAGTCGCCATTATCGCGATGCGGCGATCACGCTGAAGGCATTGGGGTTGACCACGGTTCGCCTGCTGACCAACAACCCCGACAAGATCGCCCACCTGACGGGCGAGGGCCTGTGCGTGCAGCATGTCCCGTTGTTGACCGTTCCCCGTAGCCGCCGGGCACGCCGGTATCTCACCGCAAAGCGGGAGCGCCGGGGGCACGCACTGCCGCGAACCTGGTGGCTGTGCCGTATCGCCGACGGGCTGCTGGCAGCCGTCTTCGTGGGTGTTGCCAGCATCGTCGGTGCAGGGCTGGCCGACGGACTCGCCGGTGTGACGGGCTTGGCCCACCACGGGTCCCTGTCCGCTGCTGCAGCTTTGCTCGTGGGGCATCTCGGATGGTCGCGAACTCGGTTGCTGCGGGCCAGGTTTCGATTGTTCTGCTCCGGTGTTTCCGGCCTTCGACTCACTTGAGTCGTGCAGCGGCCGACAATGGGAGGATGTGTCGGCTGCCGTTCTGCCCGGCGCCGTGTCGACGAGCTGGAGTCGCCGTGGAAGACCACGAGCCGCAAGGCCGCAAGTCGGAGGACCGCAAGTCAACGTCGCATGTGATCTGCCGCAAGGGTCGTGAGCTGCCGGTGCGGCAAGTGATGGAGCTGTCGGAGAAGTCGCGCGACGGTGCCCGTGCGCACGCCGGTCAGGTGGTGGTGTTCGGCGACATCGCCGACGGATGCCTGGTGCGGATTCATTCCCGCTGCCTCTACGGTGACGTGCTGCGCAGCGACGACTGCGATTGCGGTCCCGAGATCGATCTCGCCATGGATCGCATCCAGTCCGAGGGCAGTGGCGTGCTGATCTATCTCGACCAGGAGGGCCGTGGTTCGGGCCTGGTGGTGAAGGCCGAGGGGCTGGGATTGGCCGACCGCACCGGTGTCGATTCGTTCGCGAGCTATCGTGCGCTCGGGCACCCGGTCGATTCGCGGTCCTATGGGCAGGCAGCGGAAACGCTGGCAGGGCTGGGGCTCACCTCGGTCCGATTGATGACCAACAACCCGGACAAACTGAGCGCGGTGCGACGAGCCGGTATCACTGTTCAGCGGGTGCCGCTCCTGACGGTTCCGCGTTCTGAACGAGCGCGCCGCTATATGGAATCGAAACGGCGGGTTGCGGGTCATCATCTGCCGGTGCCCGATTCGCTGGGCGGGTCCTGGATCTGCCGGTTCCAGCAACTGGTGCCGGCACCACTGCGGCCGTTCTGGGAATGGTTCGGCCGAGTGCCCTTCGAGCGCACGGTGTAGCGGGCGACACGTTCGCGATTTTCTGGCTACGCTGAGTGAGCCGCGCCACATGGTGCGTGCCCATGGTGTGAGTCGGGTTGGACGTCGGGTTTGCGCTGGGGTTATGGGTGCGTGGTGTGTGGCGGGGGAAGTGAGAGGCGATCGGGAAAAGGGCTTATGACGACGAACATCGGCTATGCGCACAAGTCGGGCACTACCGTTTACACGATTCCGGAGGCGTTCCAGCAGACGCTGACGTTGCGGCCCGAGCAGGTGGCGTTGCGGACGGTGGGGGGTACCAGGACCATCACGTGGCGGGAGTACGGGGAGCAGGTGCGCGGTATCGCGGCCGGGCTCGCCGGGCTGGGTGTGGGGCGCGGGGACACGGTGGGGATCATGCTCACCAACCGGCCGGAGTTCAATCTGGTGGATACGGCGGCGCTGCATGTGGGGGCGACGCCGTTCTCGATCTACAACACCAGTTCGGCCGAGCAGATCGCGCATCTGTTCACCAATGCCGAGAACAAGGTCGTCATCACCGAGCCGGCCTTCCTCGATGCGGTGCGCGGGGCGGGTGTCGAGCTGGAACATATTGTGCTGGTGGAGGGTTCGGCCGAGGGCACGATCACTCTCGCCGAGGTGGTGGCGGCGCCGGCCGCCGATTTCGATTTCGAGGCCGCGTGGCGGGCGGTGCAGCCGCAGGATGTGGCCACGCTCATCTACACCTCCGGCACCACCGGGCCGTCCAAGGGCGTCGAGCTCACGCACAGCAATGTGGTGGCGCAGATCGTGGGCTTGGTCGACGGCCCGCTCACCGTCGGGCTCGATGACCGGTCGGTGTCGTATCTGCCGGCCGCGCATGTGGCCGACCGGATTTCGGGTCACTGCGCGAACCTGTTCACCGGCGTGCAGATGACCTGCGTCCCGGATGCGCGCGAGATCGCCGCCGCGCTGCCCGATGCCCGCCCGACCGCGTTCTTCGGTGTGCCGCGGGTGTGGCAGAAGATCAAGGCCGGGATCGACGCCAAGCTGGCCGTGGAGCCGAGCCCGGTGAAGAAGGCCCTCGCGAACTGGGCGCTCGGTGTGGGCGTGCAGGCCGCGCGCGCCGACCTGGCCGGCAACGGCCGCGGTGTACTGCTGGAAGTGCAGCACAAGCTGGCCGATGCGCTGGTGCTGTCGAAGCTGCGGCACGCGCTGGGTTTCGACGAGCTGAAGGTGGCCGCCTCGGGTGCGGCCGCCATCCCGCCCGACACCCTGGAATACCTGCTGGGCCTGGGCTTCACCGTCACCGAGGTGTGGGGCATGTCGGAGACCAGCGGCGTCGGCACCTACACGCCACTGGCCCGCCCCAAACCGGGCACGGTCGGAATCGCGTTGAAGGACACCGAACTTCGCCTCGCCGAGGACGGTGAGCTGCTGGTACGCGGCCCGATCGTCACGCACGGCTACCGCAAGATGGCGGAGAAGACCGCCGAGGCCATCGACGCCGACGGCTGGCTGCACACCGGCGACGTGGCCACCATCGACGCCGACGGGTACGTCACGATCGTGGACCGCAAGAAGGAACTGATCATCAACGAGGCGGGAAAGAACCTGTCTCCCACCAATATCGAGAACACGGTGAAGGTCGAGTCCTCACTGGTCGGCCAGGTGGTGGCGATCGGTGACGCCAAGCCCTACATCGCCGCGCTCATCGTCCTCGACGCCGACACCGCGGTGGTGCGAGCCAAGACGCTCGGCATCCCCGACGCCGACCTGACGACCCTGTCGGTGCGCCCGGAGATCGTCGCGGAGATCCGCTCCGCGGTCGCGGCCGCGAACACGAAACTGTCGCGGGTGGAACAGATCAAGCGCTTCGTGATCCTGGATCAGGGCTGGGAACCCGGCGGTGACGAGCTCACCCCGACGCTCAAGCTCAAGCGCAACCCGATCGCCGGCAAGTACGGCGCCGAAATCGCCGCCCTGTACACGACTCCAGCGCCGGAGAACGTCATCAACATGGGCTGAACCGGCCCCTCGAAGTGAATCCGGCTGTGGCCCGGTACCCCTCGTACAGGGCCACAACCGTTCGCGTCGACACGGTGAAACGGACGGTCGCCTCACCCCCGCAGCGCAGCCGCCGACACCCGATCCAGCTGCGCCCGCATCGCCTCCCCCACCCGATCCAGCTGCGCGTGACTGTGCTCGGCGGTGTCGTATTCGACCTGAACGGTCATCCGATCCCCGACGGTGAAGATGGTCATCTTCGGCGGCATGCTCGCAGCCATGGCGAACACGTCGTCACGGACGAATTCCACGCCCGCCGGCATCGAATGAGCAGGCAACCGGCCGATATTCGACAACGCGATACTCGGCCCACCAGTAAGAATGGTCGAGGTCGCCGGATCGAGCGGACGGTGCGAGGCGCGCATGAACAGCGCCGGGAACCGCATCTCCATCGCCTGCCGCATACCTGCCTCGACGGCCTGCGCGAGCACGAGCGGATCGGCGTCGCGATCGACCAGCGCGGGCGTCCCGGCCCCGGACGCGCAGTTGAGAATCGTGGCCGCCGGCAGCTGCGGTACGAGCACCCCGCGCAGGTCGGCCGCATGCCCGCAGATCATCGGCAACGCCCCCGCATTCGCATCGAGCTCGCCGCGCACCGCCGCCAGCGCGGCCCCGCCGAGCAGGCTGTTCACCGAAACCCCCTGCTCGCGTGCGACATCCACCAGCGCCGCGGTCTGCGCCGCGTCCAGACTGATGCGCCGCAGCGCGAGTCGCCCGTCGGGATCCTCGACCCCGTCGAGCGGCAACGTGCGCGGGGCGGCCTCGGGCCCCAGGCTCGCCGCCAGCTGCAGCACCTGGCCGAGGAAGCCGTCGATCTCGGCCTCGCTGACGACCTGCGCCAGTTGAATATCCACCCCCGGCACCAGCTCGCGATCGGAATCACCCACCGGCAGCGGTGATCCGGCCACGTGCGCGGTGTAGCGCCGCCACATCTCGTCGAGCAGCGCGAAGGCCGAGCGGCCGTCGCTGATGCCGTGATGCAGGATCAGCACGATGCGCGTGCACTCCGCGCCGCGCAGCAGCACCGCCCGGAACAGCCCGGCATCCCAGTCCGGCCGGGTGTTCACCAGCTCCCGGTATTCATCGGCGCCGCCCGCCCGCACCTCCAGCGCGGGCACATAGCTGTCGTCGATCTCGAAGCACTGTGTGCCGTCGGCGTTCTCGAGCACGTGGCTGCGCAGCAGCACATGCCCGGCGGCGAGCTCGCCGAGCACGCGCTGCAGCAGGTCCGGGTCGATCCGGCCGCGCACGGTGCTGCCGATGTAGAGCGGCATGCCGCCGATGGGCACGCTGCCCAGCCGGGTGTCGTGGCCGAAATAGCCGATTTCGAAGGGGGACAAGGGGCGTCGCTTCGTCATGGTTCGAACTTCCGTGTGGTGGTGCGCTGACCCCACGAACCATACACACGTTTCAAACAACTGTCACAGACGAGCGTTTGAAACCAATGTCACAAACATTCGTTCCACAGCGCTGCTACCCTGGGCGCGTGGGAACCCGAGAAGATCTCCTGGCCGGCGCCAAACAATGCCTGGCCGAGCGCGGCCTGGCCCGCACCACCGTGCGCGATATCGTCGCCGCCTCCGGCACCAACCTGGCCGCCATCAACTATCACTTCGGCACCCGCGACAAACTGCTGAACCAGGCCATGCTGGAGTCGACCGCCGAGGCCGTCAGCCATCTGCTCGACACCCTGCCCGCGGACACCGAACTCGACTCGGCGGGCCGGCTGCACAGCTTCTGGACCAAGCTGCTCGCCTCCTTCGGCAGTGACCGCACCATCTGGTCGGCCAATGTGGAAGCCCTCGCCCACTCACTGCACTCCCCCGAGATCCGCGCGGAAATCGGTGTGGCGCAGCAACTCGCCCGCGACGGCCTGTCCCGCGACCTCGGCAACGACAATCCCGACGTCGGCATGCTGCTGCAGAGCCTCATCGTCGGCCTGCTGGTGCAAGCCCTCGTCAACCCCGACCACGCCCCCACCGCCGAATCCATCGCCTCGGGCATCCGCGCCCTGGCCGACCTCTCCACCCCCGCACCGCACTGACCCGCGAGCGGGCACTCATGGTGTGGGCCACTCGCGAAATGCCGCAACAGTTGCCCGCTCGATGAATGCTCGCGGGGGCGGAAACGCGTGTGGCCCCGAGCGATTCGCTCGGGGCCGCCTGACGTACGGGGGTGCTACTTCTGTTCGTGCGTGCCGATCAGGACGGCGCGGCCGATGGCGTTCATGAACAGATTGAAGCCCAGGTAGGCCGGGGAGGAGTGCGCGTCCACCTCGAGGGACTCCACACCGACCGCGTGCACCACCACGAAGTAGCGGTGCGCGCCGTGCCCGGCGGGTGGGAAGGCGCCGGTGTATTCGTGCAGGCCCACATCATTGGGCAGGACGACCGTGCCGGCGGGCAGGCTGCCGCCCTTGCTGCCCTGTCCGGTCTCGAGGCTGGTGGTGGTGACCGGGATATTGGCGACCACCCAGTGCCAGAAGCCGGAGGCGGTGGGTGCGTCCGGATCGTACACGGTGACGGCGAAACTCTTGGTCTCGGCGGGGAATCCGGACCAGCTCAGCTGCGGGGAGATGTCCTTGCCGCCGGCGCCGCCGAGGGCGCTGACCTGGTCCAGGTGCAGCGGCTTGCCCTCGCTGATGTCGGTGGAGGTGAGGGTGAACTCGGGCAGCTGGGGCAGCGGCGCGTACGGGTTGTACGAATAGTCGGGCACGAAAGGTCCTTTCGAGTCAGCTGTGCAGCAGGAAGTGTTCCAGCACGCGGGTGCCGAATTCGAGCGATTCCACCGGAACCCGCTCGTCGACCCCGTGGAAGAGCGCCGAGAAGTCCAGTTCCGGCGGCAGTTTCAGCGGTGCGAAGCCGAAGCAGCGAATGCCCAGGCGCGCGAACGCTTTCGCATCGGTGCCGCCGGAGAGCATGTAGGGCACGGTACGCCCGTGCGGATCGTGGGCGAGCACCGCATCGTTCATGGCGTCGACGAGGTGGCCGTCGAAAGTGGTTTCGTAGGAATCGAGTTTGGTGATCCACTCGCGTTCCACATCCGGGCCGATGAGGGCGTCGACCTCGCGCTCGAATTCGGCCTGCCGACCCGGGACCACGCGGCAGTCGACGACGGCCTCGGCGGTCTGCGGGATGACATTGGCCTTGTAGCCGGCCTGCAGCATGGTCGGGTTGGCGGTATCGCGCAGGGTGGCGCCGATGATGCGGGAGATGGTGCCCAGCTTGGCCAGCTGGCCTTCGATATCCGGGCTCTGCGGATCGAAGGACAGCCCCGACTCCTCGGCGACGGCGGCCAGGAATTCGGCGACCGAATCGGAGACCACCAGCGGGAAGGTGTGCGTGCCCAGGCGCGCGACGGCCTGCGCGAGGATGGTGACGGCATTGTCCTCGTGCAGGAACGAGCCGTGCCCGGCGCGGGCCTTGGCGCGCAAGCGCATCCAGCCCAGGCCCTTCTCCGCGGTCTCCACCAGATAGAGGCGGCGTTCGCTGCCGTCGGGACGCGGCACGGTGAGTGAGAACCCGCCGACCTCGCCGACCGCCTCGGTGACGCCGTCGAACAGGTCGGGCCGGTTGTCGACGAGCCACTGTGCGCCCCAACGCCCGCCGTTCTCCTCATCGGCGAGGAAGGCCCACACGATATCGCGCGGGGGCACGGTGCCCTCGAGCTTGAACTGGCGTGCCACGGCCAGCATCATGCCGACCATGTCCTTCATATCGATGGCGCCGCGTCCCCACACGTAGCCGTCGCGGACCGCGCCGGAGAACGGGTGCACGCTCCAGTCGGAGGCTTCGGCGGGCACGACGTCGAGGTGCCCGTGCATCATGAGCGCGCCGCGGCTGGAGTCCGCGCCCTTCAACCGCGCGAACACATTGCCGCGCCCGGGCGCCCCGGATTCGACGTATTCGGTGGTGTAGCCGGCTTGGTGCAGCTGATCGGCCACCCATTGCGCGCATTCGCGCTCACCCTTGGTGGTTTCCAGTTCGCCGGTATTGGAGGTGTCGAACCGGATCAGCGCGCTGACCAGGTCCACCACTTCCGAGACGGCGCGGGAGGTGCGGGTTTCGGCGGTTTCGGACACGCCCCCTTTCCTACCACTTGCCGGACACGCCGTGCCCGGCCACCATCCGCATACCCATCACTCACCGCAGGTGAACACCCGCGCACCGAGTTGAAATCACCCGTCGCACAAGCCTTCCCATCCGCCTGGACCGCCGGACCGCAGGTCGTCCCGGACATCGCGGCGCGGCCGGCTCCCGGGCGGTCGGGCGGTCGGGAATGCCTGCTGCGCTCAGCGTTCGGTGCTACGCGCCGGTGGGCTGCGCGGTCGCCGCTGGGTTCAGCGCAGTAGGCGGATGGTGGTGGTGAGGGTGGCGAGGAGGGAATCGAGGCGCTGGTCGGTGACGCGGCGTTCGAGGAGGTCGGAGTCCAGGCGGGTGCTGGTGGCCCAGAGTTCGCCCAGGCGGGCCTGGACGTCGACGTCGGTGGCGGCGAGCAGCCACAGCAGCGGCGCCCAGAGGCGGGCGGCCTGGGCGATGGCGGGGAGCATGAGCAGGGTGGGGGTGTCGAGCTGGGTGAGGCGCAGGCCGGCGCGGCGGCGCACCTCTTCGGGGGTGCGGGCCAGGGGTTCGAGGACGCCGCGCCAGACGGCCAGATCGCTGGTGCCGTCGACGGCGGTGACCATGGGTTCGGCGATATCGGCGATGACCGGGTTGAGGGCCAGGCGGGTGAGCGCGTTCTGGCTGAGGTGGCCGATGAAGCGCAGCATCTCGGGGGTGGCGTCGGCGCCGATATAGGTGGTGAGCAGGTCGGCGATGGCCGAGGGCGGGGCGACGTCGAAGAGGATGTCGCCGACCGCGGCGATCACATCGGGTTCGCAGCGCGCGAACACCGACAGCGCGGCGAGCCGTAATTCCTTGGAGCCGTTGATGATCGTGCCCAGCATCGCCGGTAATCGCTGCCCAGGCCCCGCGAGCAGGCAGCGCACGACCGCGCTGATGCTCTCCCCCGAATAGGCGTAGGCCGCCGAGCGGATCAGGCCCTCGTCATCGGGCACACCCTCTTCGACCGCCCGGATCAATTCCGGTGTCGCATAGGCGAGGAACGGCCCGGCGGTGACGTAGTCGCGCCGCTGCAACAGCTCGTTGACGATGGCCACGACCGGCGGCGCGGGCGCGTCGTCGGCGAGCTGACCGACGGTGCGCGGGTCCAGGAAGGGCGCACAGTCCGCGGCGTATTCGACGCTCATCTTCAGCAGCGCCTCCACCGCCTTGTGCGGATACTGCACACCGATGGCGCCGGCGGCCCGCCCGGTCATGGTGGGCGGCACCAGCCGTTGCACGATCGGCAGCGAGATGCCCAGCGGAATGATCGGCACCAGTTTCGCGATCCGCTCGAAAACCGGTGTGTGCTGGTCGAAGAGGGTGGCGGCGCTGCGCTGCTGCAGTTCGTGCAGCCGGCGCGGCCCGAGTTTCTCCAGGTGGGCGATGCGGTCGACGGGGACGTGCAGGGTGCGGGCGAGCAGGACGAGCTGGGCCCGGGTGACCAGATCCGTCATAGGCCCGGCCGGGTCGTTCTCGTGCGGCAACCCTCGAATTCGGCTGTGGCAGACATGTTTCCCCGTTTCCCGGCCGTCTGGGTCAGATGCCCCCCGTATTGACCGCCCATCATAGGGCGGTAATCCGGGCGAAAAATCCAAAAGGTGCATACTCCCTGCCCACGGTGACGCCGACAGTGAGCCTTCCCAGCCGAGTGGCACCCGAGCGTGACGACACGCCGCGGATCCCCGCGCTGAGGTGCCACTCGCCGATGCAAGCGCGGTGCCAGCACAGTGCAAGGGCCCAGCAATCGGGGCTGGGCACAGTCGGAGTCATGAACGAGACACATGATGTGGTGATTGCCGGAGCCGGACCGGTCGGACTCATGCTGGCGGGCGAATTGCGGCTGGCGGGCGTGGATGTGATCGTGCTGGAACGACTTCCGGAACCGGACCTGACGATCAAGGCGGGATCGATCAATGTGCCCACCGCACAAGCCTTCGGGCGGCGTGGGCTGGCCGCCGAGCTGGCCGCCGCGCAGGAGGCCACCCAGCAGCAGATGGCGGCGTACTTCGCCGGGGCCGCCCGGCGTCCGTCGGGCGCCCCGGATGCCGGGGCCGCGCAGCCCGCAAAGCCGAAGCGCAGGGGTATGGGCGCGCATTTCGCCGGAATCATGCTGTGGGCCGACAATATCGACCCTGAAGAGCCCGCGTTCGCCGATCTCGGGCCGGCCGCCGACAATCGCGTGGTCTCCCAGCAGGACATCGAAGCCATCCTGGCCCGCTGGGTCGCCACGCTCGGCGTGCCGGTGCGCCGCGGTGTCGAGGTGCGCGGATTCAGCGATGACGGTGTCGGCGTCACGATCGCCACGGATTCCGGCGTTGTCCGCGCGAGCTGGCTGGTCGGCTGCGATGGTGGCCGCAGCACGGTACGCAAGCTGGCTGGCTTCGATTTCCCTGGCCTGGGCCCCGAGATCACCGGCCACCAAGCGGTGGTCGAGATGACCGGGCACGAGAACGTTCCGGCCGGCTGGCACGACTCCCCCACGGGCATCTACGTTCTGGGCCCGATGCCCGGCCGGTTCCTCACCGTGGAATTCGACGGCCCGCCCGCCGACCGCGACACCCCGATCACCGCACTCGAACTCGAGAACAGCCTGCGCACGGTCACCGGCGCCGACATCCGGGTCGGCGCGGTGCATTCGGCGACCCGCTTCACCGACAACACCCGCCAGGTCCCCGACTACCGCAAGGGCCGCGTCCTGCTCGCCGGGGATGCCGCGCACGTGCATTCACCGTTCGGCGGACAGGGATTGAACCTCGGCATCGGTGATGCGGTGAACCTGGGCTGGAAACTGGCCGCGGCGGTGCGTGGTTGGGCCCCGGAAGACCTGCTCGACACCTACACCAGCGAACGCCACCCGATCGGGCAGTGGGTGCTGGAGTGGACCCGCGCGCAGATCGCGGTGATGCGCACCGACGAACGCAGTCGCGCCATGCGTGGCGTGCTCACCGAGCTGCTCGACACGCAGTCCGCCACCACGGCGATCGCCACGAAACTGCTCGGCGTCCTGCAGCGCTACGACCTCGGCGACGACCACCCTCTTGTCGGCAAGGCCACCCCCGATTTCCCCTTGGCCGACGGCACGTACGTCTCCGAACACTTCGCCGACGGCAAGGCCGTCCTGTTCGATCTCGCCGACAACCCCGCCCTGCGCGCCGCGGCCGCACCCTGGTCGGATCATGTCCGCGTGGTCACCACCAAACCCGTTGAGGCACGCGAACTCTCGTCGCTGCTGGTCCGCCCGGACGGCATCGTCGCCTGGGTGTCGCCGGACGCCGGCACCGACGGCCTCGAGGCCGCACTCGAGCGCTGGTTCGGCGCGCCGCGCTAAGCGACGCCGTGCACGCGCTGGGCGCCGATGCGGTCGATGCGGCGTTTGCCCCACTCGCCCAGCGCGGCGAGGGCGGCATTGAGGGCGAGGCCCTCCGTGGTGAGTGAATACTGTACGCGCGGCGGGATTTCGGCGAAGACTTCACGGTCGACGATGCCGTCCTCGGCGAGTTCGCGCAGGTGCTGGTTGAGCATCTTCTCCGAGACGCCGGGGAGGTTGCGGTGCAGTTCGCCGAAGCGGCGGGTGCCATGGGTGTGGAGTTCCCACAGGATCAGCGACTTCCATTTGCCGCCGACGACGTCCATGGCGGCGTCGATGCCGCAGAAGTATGGCCCGGATCTCTTTTCGCCCATGGTCGCCTCTCCTAGCTGGATACACACCTTCCGGTCAGTAGCTGTGGGGAAAGTGCGTACTTGTGGGGCAACACCGTAACCGGGAGTCTCGATTCCAGCGCGCGCCACCATCGACCACTGATTCGACGAGGAGTTGACCGGTTATGACGAAGACCCAGTACGGCCCGGTGACGGTGCTCGGGCTCGGCGCCATGGGACGCGCGCTGGTGCTCGCACTGCGCAAGGCGGGTGTCGAGACGGCGGTGTGGAATCGGTCGCCGGGGCGGGATGCGGAAGTGGTTGCCGCGGGCGCGGTATCGGGTGACTCGGCCGCCGCGGCGGTGCGGGCGGGTGAGTTGGTGATCACCGTGCTGTTCGATCACGCCTCGGTGGACGAGACGCTGGATCCCATCGCGGCCGAATTGCGCGGGAAGCAGTGGCTCAACCTGACGACGACCTCACCGGAACAGTCACGGGAACTGGCGGTATGGGCGGCGGCGCACGGGATCGAGTTCCTCGACGGCGGAATCATGGCGGTGCCGGCCATGATCGGCGCCGACGGGGCGGCCGTTCTCTACAGCGGCTCGCGCAGCGTGTTCGAGGCACATCGAGGTCTGCTGGAATTGTTCGGCGCCGCCGACTATTTCGGTGAGGACGCCGGTGCCGCGGCGGCATGGGATTTCGCGCTGCTGGCGAACATGTACGCCATGTTCGCCGGGTTCTTCCAGGGCGCCGCACTGGCCGGCGCCGCGGGGATCAGTGCCACGGACTTCGCGGCCCGTGCGGTCCCGTGGGTGAGTGCCATGACGCACACACTGCCTGCCTACGCGCGCATCATCGATTCGGGTGACTACACCGCGGAGGTGTTCCAGGATCTGGTGTTCACCAAGGCCGCACTCGAGGCGCTCACGACCGCGGCCCGTGATGCCGGGGTCACCACCGAACCCCTGGACGGCCTCACGGGCCTGGTCGATCGCCAGATCGGGAACGGCCACGGCGCGGCCGCCTTCGAGCGCACCATCGAGGAACTACGCCCCGCCGCACGCTGATCCGGCGTTATTGCGTGATCTGCAAGGTTGCGGCGAGTGTCGTGAGCTGGTCGGTGAGTCCGAGGTCGGCGATGCGCCGTTCGATCTCGTTGCGCTCCAAGGCGGGCAGGGCCGACCACAGTTCGCCGATGCGGGATTGCGCGTCGGGTTCGGCGGCGGCGAGCACCTTCAGGGCCGGGGGCCACAGGTGTTCGGTGGTGAGGATGGTCGGCAACTGGGCCAGGGGGGCGGTGTCGAAATGCGAGACCTGGCCGGCGATGCGGCGGGCAGTCGGTGTCGGGGTGCGCTCGGCCAGTTCCAGGAGTCCGCGCCACACAGCGGGTTCGATGTCGCCGTTGACGACGGCGGTGACCGCGTCGATGGCCTGCGGGTCGGCGACAATGGGGTTGGCGGCCAGCAGGTCAAGGGCCGCGGGGCTCAATCGGCCGATGAAGCGCAGGGTTTCGGGGATCGCGCCTGCGGCGATGAAGGTCTCGGTGAGGTCCGCGATCTCCTCGGCGGTGCCGACGTCGAAGAGGATGTCGCCGATGGCGACGATGACATCGGCATCGCAGCGCGCGAACACCGACAGCGCCGCCAGCCGCAGTTCCTTGGAGCCGTGCAGGATGGTCTGCACGAGTTTCGGGATGCGCCGGGCCGCACCCGCGAGCAGGTGGCGGATGATGATGCTGATGTTCTCCCCGGAGTAGGAGAACGACGCCGAGCGGATGAGTCCCTCGTCGTCGTGCACGTCCGCTTCGACGGCGCGCACCAATTCCGGTGTGGCATAGGCCAGGAAGGGTCCGGCGGTGATGTAGTCGCCGCGGCGCAGCAGTTCGTTGATGATGCGCATGACCGGTTTGGGTGGCGCGATATCGGCGAGCTGCCCGACACTGTGCGGGTCCATGAAGGGTGCGGCCTGCGCGGCGTAGCCGGGGTCGAGCATGCCGACGGCCTCGGCGGCCTTGCGGGGATGATCGACGCCGATCGCGCCGGCCGCGCGGCCCGCCATCACCGGCGGCACCATGCGCTGCACCAGTGGCAGCGAGATGCTCAGCGGGATGACCGGCACCAGCAGGGTGAGCCGGGAGAAGGTCTGATTGTGCTGGGCGAAAATGACTTTCGCCAGGCGTTCCTGCAGGTCGTGCAGGTTTGCGGCGCCGAGCTTCTCCAGGTAGGCGAGGCGGTCGGCGGGCACGTGCAGGGTGCGGGACAGCAGTTCGATCTGCGCCCGGGTTACCAGATCGCTCATCGCCTATCCCAGCTTGTTCCCGAACATGATCTTCTTCGCGGCCGTCCGCAACGGCCACGGCAGGGCGCCGACGGTCTTGTCGACCGCCTCCACCATGGCGGTGGTCTCGGCCTGCTGTGCGTCGCGGAACATGCCGAGCAGATCGGCTGTCTCCTGATCGGTCAGCAGATCCAGCGCGGCCACCGGCCCACCCAGCGCCTGCTCCAGTTCGGCTCTCGCACCCATGACGTCTCCCCTTGTCCCCCGCCCCGTTGTGACAGCGGGTGCCCCCACTTGATCACAGATTTCGCTTACGCGACAAGGGATCCGTAATGGACATTCGAGTCGAAGCGGGAATTCGGGTCGATCACCCCAATTCGGCGGCGATCGCCTCGGCCGCCCGTAAGGCAAAGGCCATTATGGTGACCTGCGGATTGACCCCCAGCGAGGTCGGCACCACCGACCCGTCGGCGACGTACAAACCGCGCGTACCGAACACACGATGCTCGAAATCGACCACGGCCGTCCGGGCGTCGGCGCCCATGCGTGCGGTGCCCAGCGGATGCGGGCCCAGCAACCGGAAACTGCGTGGCCCGATCGAGGTCTCGGCCACCGCTCGTGCCTGGGCCAGGGTGCGTACCGGCGCTGAACCCGCGATCGGCAGCGCGACTTCCTGTGCCCCGCCCAGCAGGAACAGTTCGGCCAGCTTCGCGCACGCATGCCGCAGCGCCTCGCGCACGCGCGGTGTCACGCTGTCGCGCACCAGCGTGCGCCCGCCGGGCCCGCGCGAGACGCTGCCGGTCCCGGTGTCGCGCACCATGGCGCCGAACTGTTCGGTTCGCGCCCAGGCATTCATCCATTCGGTCAGCAGCGCGCCGTGGAAAGGCAGTGCAGCCGCGGCGAATTGCGGCGGCACCACGACGCCTTCGAAGGTGACCAGCGGATCCCCGAGTCCCGTCACGTGATACCCCTGCGGAATCCCCTGCCACGGCGTGCCCGCATCCGCCATCAACGCGACCGCGCTCAATGACGGATGCACCGACAGATTCCGTCCCAGCGCCGGCAGCCTGATCCCATTGCGGCGCAACAACAGTGGCGTCAGCAGCGTGCCCGCCCGCGCCCGCGACCGCCCGCGACCGGATTTCGAGCATCCGCGGAGCACCGTGGGAATCCTGGCCCTCCGCCAGCACTCCCACCGCCCGCGAATCCGACATCAGCACCCGCGTCACCGTCAGGTTGGTGTAGAGCTGCGCGCCAGCCTTCAACGCCCGCGGTACCCAGCTGACATTGCTGCTGCGCTTGGCATCGGTCGGGCAGCCGTACACGCATTGGCCTTGGCCGTCACATCCGGTCGCATTGCGCGGCAGCGGCCCGTGCGCCGCACCCAGTGCGTCCGCACCCGCACCGATGATGTCCGCGATCCGCCCCAGATACTTCGGATCCGCCTCGGCGATACCGAGTTCGGCCGCCACCTCGTCCAGATACGGCCGGAACGCCTCGGGGGTGAAGTCCGACGGAAACCCCAGCGCCAGCCACTCCCGCAGCACGGCGTCGGGCGTGCGGAACGCGGTGCCGGAGTTGATGACCGTGGTCCCGCCCACCAGCCGGCCGGTCGCGATGCCCAGCACCGAATTGCCGAGGGCCACATTGAAACCGCCGTCACGCCAAAACTTCTGTGTGCGCTCGCCGAGATCGCCGCGGAACTGCGCCCGCCCCGCGTACTCGCCCTCCTCGACCAGCACCACGCCCAGGCCCCGCTCGGTGAGCCGCGCGGCAACCGCCGCACCGCCCGCACCGGTGCCGACCACCACGACATCGCAGTCGACGACCTCCCGGCGCGAAAGACCATCCGGGGTGGTCACGTTCGCCATCCAGCCCGGCGTCTGTTCGAGCACGGCGTCGAGATACCGCGGCGCCCCGAGTGCATCGAGGTAGCGCCGGTCAGCGAAATGCGCCACCCGCAGCGAGGATTCGACCGCCTCCACCGCGGGCTCGAGCGCCGGATTGCGCCGCGCGGCCGCGAGCACCGCCTGCCGCGACGTCTGCGGCAACCGGGCCAGGCCCTTGCCGTGCCGTACCCGCGCGGCGGTATCCAGACTCCGCAGGGCCCACCGGATTCCGGACTGCATGAGCGGGGTCATATTGCCGACATAGGAATCGAGCCGGGCGACGGACTCCGCACTCACCGGCGGCACCATCCCCGCGGGCACGATGAGCGCCTCACCCAGCGCCTGCAGGGTCGTCAACTGCCGGTCGGTGAACGCCTGCGCCGGCCGGGTGCCGTCGGGCAGGTCCGTACGCAGTGACGCCCATGGCCGGAACGAACCCAGGAACCGGGGCAGATCCCGGGTCTCGAACCGCATCCACCCGTGCGCGACCTCCCGGCCCTCACACCACAGCGTCGTATCCAGATTCGTGAGGCTCGCATACGGGCGCCGCAGCCAGCGCACATCCTTGTGCCCGCTCAGCCGCCACGCGCGCCCGTCGTCATCGCGGAAGTCGAGGTCGTAGGTCATGAGCCGTTTCGTCACCGGCAGCGCCACCAGCGTCCCGGTGACGGCGACCCCGTCCACCCACTGCGCGGCCCGCACGGTGCCCGTCAGCCGAGCCTGCCCATTGGTCAGGAACCCGAGCGCCCGCCCGGATTCACTGCGCAGCTCCATGACCACGGAATGCGCGCGCCCCTCGGCGTCGTGGAGCTCACCGCTCATGGTCTCGAAGAAGGTCAGAGGCATGGCTGTTCTCTCAGACGACGGGCTGCACGGCCGGAACCGGCTGCGGAACAAGGAATTCCAGCGCGCCCCCGTGCGCACTGCGCAATTCGAGGGCATTGCCGTTGACGGGCGCGACATGCACCGACACCGCCGCGGTCTTGGAATTGAGGCAATAGCTGGTGGCCCGTGCGGGATTCCGGTAGGCCAGGCACACCATCTGCGCGGGATCGGCGATCATCCGCACCGTCGCGGTGCCGTCGCGCCCGCGCATGTGCAGGGACCATTCCGGGAAATCCAGCCGCGGCCGCTGCCGCCACAGGTCCACGATCCGATCGAACCGGTATGCGTCGTCCCCGCGCCGCACCACCAGCATGGAGATCAGCGGTGACACCCGCCCGCCGATCCGCGTGCGCCCCGACGCCCCCTCCATCACCGCGAACGGCTCCCCGGTGCCGGTGTCGGTGAAAATGGCCTGCCCCCAGGCGTATTCCGGACTGTGCTCGCTGCCCCAATTGTGTCCCTGCATGCCGTGCCAGCCGTCGAGATCCCAGTGTTCACCGTCCCATTCGAGCGAGCCGGAGCAGGCTGCGACCGGAAAGGGGCTGACCAGCTTGTTGTTCGGCACCGAGGTGTCCAGTAGCCGCGCGCTGGGCAGCATGGACAGCGGCTCCCCGAGGCCGGGCACTTTCCGGAACGCCAGATCCCAGCCCACGCTGGATGTTTCGTCTCGCAGCGCGCCTCGGGTCCGGCCGCCGGAGGCGCGCAGCGTCATCCGCAGTGGCCCGATCGAGAGTTCCTGTTCGAACACGTCGGGCTCGGGTGCGGTGAGGTTGAATTCGGCGTCGTCCAGGGCTACCGCCTCGCGAGATCCAACCCGATCTTGGCCAGGTGGCCAAGTGGTCAGACCAATATAGCCATCCGTGCGACGACGTCAACAGGGCGATGAACCCGAATCCTCCGCCCAGTCGCCATATGCCGGGCCGGATTCGGGCGAATCCGCAAGGCACAGGCGGCCGGAGTCTCACCCCAGGCGCGGCATCACACGGCACGCAGGTATGCCGAGCGCCTGATCTGGCAATTCGAGCAGCCGCGGCGCCCGGCGACCCGGGCCGTGTGCGACGGGACCCAGAGCCGAAAGGGTCAGGCGCCCTGCTGCCGCGTCTCGCGCAGGAGGCTCTCGAAGCCGGTGGCGGCCAGCGCGAGCAGCTCGTCGGCGGCGGTGCGGGCGCCCGCATCGTCCCCGGCGACGACGGCCGCGGTCAGGGCGCGATAGTGGCCGATGCTGCCGACCTCGGGCGCCATGACGGTGGCCAGGGCAGTGACGGCGGGTTCGTAGACAGCGCGCAGATCGTTGTAGAGCAGGCGGTAGACGATGGAGTCCGCGCCGTCGACCAGGTGATCCCAGAAGATGAGGGCGTGCAGCTGCTGGGTGACCGGATCATGTTCTGCGGCAAGCAGATCCAATGTCACGGTGAGATCGCCGGTCAGTGCCGCCCCCGCGCGCTGTGCGGCCAGCGCCGCCACCTCGCGTCCCAGCGCACGGCGGGTTTCGAGGATCGATCCGATGACCGCGGGATCGGGTTCACCCTGGCGCAACAGCAACCGGGGCAGCATGTCCATGCCCGCGTGCCGGCGGAAGTCGCGGACCGTGGTGGATCCACCCTGCCGCACCTCGACCAGTCCGCTGTGGGCCAGCCGCTGCAGCGCTTCGCGCACGGTCGGCCGCGAGACCCCGAGCGTCTCGGCGAGCTGCCGTTCGGCGGGCAGCGTGGCGCCCGGTCCGAGTTCACCGGCCAGGACCTCGCCCGCGAGCTGGTCGAACACGGTGTCGGGGACCGTGCGCCGGTCGATCCGCTTGAATGCCATGCCCGAACGCTAGGTCCGCGCCACGCAACAGGTCAAGCGGTCTGACCAGTGGCGCGCCGGATGCTCGCTGCGAGGTTCGCATTCCGGTATCCGCAGCCTGCGTTCCACCGGCCCGCGGCCTGCGTAATCCGGTCTTCGGCAGGGTTGGCCGGTTCTTCTGCTGGAGTTCACGCGATGTTGGTCGCAGGGGCTGCACGGGTGGACCGTCGACCTGCCACGATCGGCGCGTGCGCATCGTGCAGCTGGCTAATTTCTACGGTCCGCGTTCCGGGGGGCTGCGCACCGCACTGCATCACCTCGGTGATGGGTATGTGGCGGCGGGGCACGAGGTCGTGCTGATCGTGCCGGGCCCGCGGCGCGCGGAAGAGGCGCTCGCGTCGGGCGTCGTGCGAATCACGGTGCCCGCGCCCGCGATTCCGTGGACGGGCGGCTATCGCGCCGCGCATCCGCGCCGGGTGGCCGATGTGCTGGCCGGGCTGCGCCCCGACGTGCTCGAGGTGTCGGATCGCTTGACGCTGCGCGGTTTCGGGCGCTGGGCCGGGCGCCGCGGTATCGCGAGCGTGATGATCTCCCACGAACGCCTCGATCGCCTGCTCGGCCAGGTGCTGCCGGGCCCGGCCGCCCGCCGTGCCGCCGACACCGCCAATCGCCGCACCGCCCAGACCTATGACATCGTGGTCTGCACAACCGAATTCGCGCGCGAGGAGTTCCAGCGCATCGACGTCCCCAATGTCGAACTGGTCCCGCTGGGTGTGGACCTGGACATGTTCCGTCCCGACCGCCACGACGATCGCCTGCGGGTGGATCTGGGCGCCGCGGACTATCCGCTGCTGGTGCACTGCGGGCGCCTGTCGGTGGAGAAGCGGGTGGATCGCAGCATCGAAGCGGTTGCCGCCCTGCGTCGCACGGGCCTGGACGCGCGCCTCATCGTCGCCGGTGACGGTCCGCGCCGCGACGCCCTGGAGCGCCGCGCCCGCACTCTGCCGCCCCTGCGTGACGGCCTGTCGAGCGTGCATTTCACCGGCTTCATCGACGACCGTATGGCGGTGGCCACCCTGCTCGCGACCGCTGACGTCTCGCTGGCGCCCGGCCCGCACGAAACCTTCGGTCTCGCCGCCCTGGAAGCCCTGGCCGCCGGCACGCCGGTGGTGGCGAGCCGTTCCTCGGCGCTGGCCGATATCGTGACGGCCGATTGCGGGGCGGTGGCCGCGGACGATCCGCGCGCCTTCGCCGCCGCCGTCACCGATGTGCTCTCGCGCCCGACCGCGCAGCGCCGTCAGGCCGCGCGCAGTCGCGCGGAGCAGTTCACCTGGCCCGCAGCGGTTTCCAGCATGCTGGGCCTGCTCGGTTCGGCCTGAGCCGGTTCCGCGGGGGTGTCATGGGCCGGATGACGGTGGCCTGGCTGCTGACCCTGCCGCTGGCCGGTCTGGTCGGCGCGCTGTGCTGGTGGATCGCCGACGCGATCGGCGGACTCGCCGGTGTGGGCGTGGATCTGGTCATCCTGATCGTGCTCGCGGGCTACATGTACCTGCGGTCGCGGCGCAATCCGGTCGACACCTCCAATGTCAACGCCGATTGGGACGACGGCAGCACGCCGGACCGGCCGGCCAAGACGTCCGTGGCGGCCTGAGGAGTCCGCGAAACATGCATACCTTCAACGCCATCGCCAAGTCGCTGGGCGAAGTCACGCTCATCGCGCTCGCGCTCGGGGTCCCGCTGATCTTCGGGCTCGGCGTTCGCTTCTGGGCCGCCGAACCCGTCACGGTCAACGGCGCGCCCGCCCCGCAACGCAATCCGCTCATGCAGGTGCTCGCCTACGTGTGCTTCGCGGTCGCCCTGATCGTGGTCGTGGCCGGAATCCTCTACATCGCCAAGGATTTCATCAGCCACACCTTCGATATCCAGCTGTTCGGCGCAAAGAAGAGTTGAGTACATGACGACGAACCGCTCCCTCTCGCCACCATCCTGGACTGGCTGCGGGCCGGCTACCCGCACGGCATTCCGCGGGAGGACTATGTCGCGCTGTTCGCGGTGCTGCACCGCAAACTGACCGACCAGGAGGTGGAGGAGATCATCGAACAGCTGGTGACCTCCGACCGCGAAATCGACCGCTCACAGATCGAACACGCCATCTCGCAGCTTGCTCTGGAGAAGCCGGGCGAGGACGATGTGAACCGAGTGGCCGCCCGGCTGGCCGCCGGTGGCTGGCCGCTCGCTGATCCGTTCGACGCCTGAGTTGCGTTCTCGCACAGAGGAAGCGGAGTTCCATGGCCTGGTCCGACCTGCTCGCACGCATTGTGGATTGGCTGCGCGCCGGCTATCCGCAGGGGGTGCCGGAGACGGATTACGTGCCACTGTTCGCCCTGCTCTCACGGCGGTTGTCCGAGGACGAGGTGCGTGAGGTGGTGAGCGCGCTGGTGCAGCGTGGTGCGCTGCCCGCCGACAAGGTGGATGTCGGTGTGCTCATCACCAAACTCACCGACGAGATGCCCCTGGAAAACGATGTGGAACGGGTCCGCACGCATCTGCGGAAGGGTGGCTGGCCCGTCGGCGACGGGTGGCCCGAGTCTTCGAACTGAGAGACTCACCCGCTCGAAGATGATTCGGTGAGACCCGCCACATCGGCCCGAAAACCGATCATTCGAATGATGAAACAGAACACTGAAGAATTATCTTCAGTGTTCTGGCATTAATCCCGCAGAATCTTCATACTTCACTCCAACGGCGGCAGTCGCCCCGACGCACGAGACGACGCACAGGAGTGAAGAATGAAGATCGGTATCCCCCGCGAGGTGAAGAACCACGAGTACCGGGTTGCCTGCACCCCCGCCGGGGTGCACGAGCTGGTCACCCGCGGCCACGAGGTTTACCTCGAGACCGGCGCCGGCATCGGCTCCACCTTCGACGATGCGGCCTACACCTACGCCGGCGCCCGCGTGCTCGACACCGCCGACGAGGTCTGGAAGACCGCCGACCTGGTCCTGAAGGTGAAAGAGCCCGTCGCCGAGGAGTATTCGCGCCTGCGCCGCGATCAGGTACTGTTCACCTACCTGCACCTGGCCGCCTCCAAGGAGTGCACCGACGCCCTGCTGAACTCGGGCATCACCTCCATCGCCTACGAAACCGTCACCGGCCGTGACGGTTCGCTGCCGCTGCTGGCCCCCATGAGCGAGGTCGCCGGCCGGCTGGCCCCGCAGGCCGGCTCCTACCATCTGATGCGCAACGGCGGCGGCCGCGGCGTGCTCATCGGCGGCGTGCCCGGTGTGCGCCCGGCGAATGTCGTGGTGCTCGGCGCGGGCGTGTCCGGCCGCAATGCCATCGCCATCGCCCAGGGCATGGGCGCCAATGTCACCGTGCTGGACCTGAATATCACCCGCCTGCGCGAGATCGACGACATGTACCACGGCAAGGTCCGCACGGTCATGTCCAACCGGCTCGAGGTGGAGAACCTGGTGCGCGAGGCCGATATGGTCATCGGCGCGGTGCTGGTCCCCGGCGCGAAGGCCCCCAAGCTGGTCTCCAATGATCTGGTCGCGCAGATGAAGCCGGGCTCGGTGCTCGTCGACATCGCCATCGATCAGGGCGGCTGCTTCGAGGATTCGCACCCGACCACGCACGCCGACCCCACCTACCGGGTGCACGATTCGATCTTCTACTGCGTGGCCAACATGCCCGGCGCGGTGCCGCACACCTCGACCGTGGCGCTCACCAATGCCACGCTCCCCTACGTGGTGGCCCTGGCCGACAAGGGCTGGCGCGCCGCGACCGCCGCCGATGCGGGCCTGGCCGCGGGCCTGAGCACCCACGACGGCGTACTGCTGTCGGAGTCGGTGGCCGAGGCGCACGGTTACGTCGCGCAGACCGTGGCGGCCTGACCCGTCCCGACCCCGCGGATCCGGTGCCCGGTTGGGTGCGCCGGATCCGCACTGCCTTGCGCCGCAACCGGATTCGCTCGCAGACTCGAATCCGCGTGCGTGGCGCGAGGACCCGGATGCGCCGGCGCCGGCCTCGGAACCCGAGGGCGACGCCGGCGCACCGGTGTCTACAGGTCGTCAGGAGATGGTGCTCGGCCCGCCCTGGCGCACATGCTCGAAGATCAGGATCGTCTCGGTCGAGGCGACCGCCGCATGCGCGCTGAGATTCTCCAGCACGAATCGGCGCAGCTCACCGGAATTCGCGGTGGCGACATGGATGAGGTAGTCGTCCGCGCCCGCGATGAAGTACACGTTCTCCACCTCCGGCAGCGCCGCCATCTGGTCGCCGAACTGGGCGAGGTGGCTGCGGGCCTCGGCATGCACCCGGACCGCGATCATGGCCTGCAGATCCCGGCCCAGCGCGGCGGGATCGATATCGGCGTGGAAGCCGCGGATGACGCCGCGCTCCACCAGCGCCCGCACCCGCCCCAGGCAGGTGGATGGCGCGATGCCGGCCCGGTCGGCGAGGGCATTGTTGGTCATCCGCCCGTCGCGGGCGAGTTCGTCGAGCAGTACCCGGTCGATATCGTCGATCGCCGCCGGTGTCGAAGGAACCTTCTTCACAGGTGCACTGTATCGAAGATTATTCACGCACTTTCCTCTCTCTCATCAAAACTTCGAGATCATCCGGGTCGCGGACGGTCTCGAACAATCGCCGGTTAGGCTCGCTGCGTGGGTACCTATTGGCATGCGGTCACGCCGCCCCCGGTCGCCTGATCGGGCGCACCGGCTGATCTCCGCTTCGCACTCCGGCTGATCCGTTCGCGGCAGCCCGGATGCCGTCGTGCGCCCGTTTCGATTCCCTTCACCACCGGAATTCGACGACGGAGTACCCGACTGTGCCGAATCACCTTGCCACGTCCGCACTTTCGACATCCCACCCCACCCCGCGCCGCGGTCCGGCAGCCATATTGGCCGCGGCCGCCCTGTGGGGCAGCACCGGAACCGCCGCCTCGCTGGCCCCGGCCGGAACCCCCGCGGCCGCCATCGGCTCGGCCGGGCTCGCCCTCGGCGGACTGCTGCTGTTCCTGACCGCCCACGGAGATCGCCTGCGCGGCAACGGATCCGCACGCCTGCGCTACCGGCGATCCGAACGCCTGCTGCTGGTGCTGGGCGCGTGCGCGGTGGCCGGATATCCCGTCACCTTCTACCCGGCGATCGCCCGCATCGGCGTCGCGGTCGCCACGGTGGTGGCGCTGGGCAGCGCCCCGGTCTTCGCGGGACTGCTGGCCTGGGCCGCCGGTCAGGGCCGCCCGACCCCGCACTGGACGGCCGCCACGCTGCTGGCCGTAACCGGTTGCGCCGTACTGGTTCTCGGCCCCGTTCTGCTCGCTCACGGTGCGGGCCGCGGCGGCAGCATCGACGTGTTCGGTATCGGCCTGGCGGCCTGCGGCGGGCTCACCTACGCGGTCTACTCCCTGATCGGCGGCAAGCTCATTGCCCGCGGCCATGATTCGTCGCGGGTCATGGGCGCCATGTTCGGCCTGGCCGCCCTGCTGGTGCTCCCGGTGGTGCTGCACGCCGGATTCGCCTGGCTCGCGACCACCCGCGGCGCGGCCGTCGCCGCACACCTGGCCCTGCTCACCACGTTCCTGGCCTACCGCCTGTTCGGATACGGCCTGCGCCACACCACCGTTGCCGTCGCCACCACCCTGACCCTGGCAGAACCGGCGGTCGCGGCCGTACTCGGGGTGAGCGTGGTCGGCGAACGACTCCCGCTGGTGTCCTGGTGCGGGATGGCGATTCTCGCGGCGGGCTTGGTGGTGTTGTGTGCGGGTAACGTGCGACGGGTGGACGCAGACAGTGACCGGACCGCACCGACCCCGGAGGTCAGCGCGATCGCGAACCAGGTTTTCGGCAATATCGCCAACAAGTGGGCGCTGCTGGTCATCGACGTGCTGGGCGCCGAAACCCTGCGGTTCGGCCAGATCAAGGCGCGCGTGGAGGGAGTCAGTCACAAGATGCTCACCCAGACCCTGCGAAACCTGGAGCGCGACGGCATCATCGAGCGCACCCCGTACGCGACCGTGCCGCCGCGGGTCGACTACCACCTGACCGAGGCCGGGCACGAACTGCAACGGACCGTCCACGGCCTGTGCCACTGGACGCGCAGCCATCTCGACCACATCTCCACTGCGCGGGCGCGTTTCGATTCGGCCGGCTCGTAGTCACCTTCGGGTTCCTTACTCACAAAATAGTGCGTTATTGCTGGTCAGCCGCATCTTTCCTACGGTTCGAGGATGACCATTCTCAAGACCTACGCGCGACTGTGGACCGGGAACCTGGACCAGGCCCTGCCACTGCTGACCGAACTCGTCGGCGCCGCACCGGATCTGCGCCTCGAGTTCGGCCCGGTGGAACTGGCCGCCATCGGTGACTTCCTGGTTATTGCCGGTCCCGCGGCGGCCGCGGCCACGCTGCCCCCTGCGACGACCACCGTGGTCGTGAGCGATCTCGACGCGGTTCACGAGACACTGTCCTCTCACGGTGCGGAAATCACGTTCGGGCCGGCCGTGGGGCCGACCGGGTGGTATCTGTTCGCGCGCCACGCCGATGGCTCCGAGGCCGAGTACGTCCAGTGGAAGCCCGAACTCGTGGAACGGATCCTGCGCTGATATGGCAAGCGGCCGGGTGGGTTGCGGAGGCATACCCACCCGGCCATCCGGGGAATATTGGCGTCGGTTACTCCCCGGAGTCTTTGGGGGTCAAGCAGTTTCGGCGACGGCCGGCGGCGGTGCCGTCTGCGCCAGTTTGGAATGGGTGCGTGAGTAGCCGAAGTAGATGACCAGGCCGACCACCAGCCAGGACACGAACCGCACCCAGGTCTCCCACGGCAGCGACCAGATCAGGTAGATCGAGAACCCGATGCCCACGATCGGCACCACCGGCATGAGCGGCAGCCGGAACTCGCGATGCTCGTCGGGGCGGGTGTAGCGCAGCACGATCACCGAGACGCTGACCACGATGAACGCCATCAGGATGCCGATATTCGTCAGCTCCGCAACGGTATTGATGGGCAGCAGGCCCGCCAGGATCGCCGAGCCGATGCCCACGATCCAGGTCACCCGGGTCGGCACCTTGCGCACCGGGTGGGTCTTGGCGAACCAGGCCGGCAGCAGTCCGTCGCGGCTCATGGCGTACCAGACGCGGGTCACACCGAGCATGAAGGTGAGCACCACGGTCGCGATGCCGACGATGGCGCCGATCGCGATGATGTTCGCGACGCCCGGCAGCCCGACCGACTTGAAGGCCGTGGAGAATCCGCTGGTCGGGCTGATCTCGGTGTACTTCTGCATACCGGTGAGCACCAGCGTGGCCAGCACGTACAGCACCATGGCGATGGCGAGTGAGTACAGGATCGCCTTGGGCAGATGCTTTCTCGCCTCGGTGGACTCCTCGGCCGCGGTGCTCATGGCGTCGTAGCCGAATACCGCGAAGAACACCGTCGCCGCACCGGTCCACACCGCGCCCGTGCCGTACGGGAAGTAGGGCGAGTAGTTGGCGCTGTTGATGTGGAACACGCCCAGCACGATGATGAGCAGCACGATCGCGACCTTGATGGCCACGAAGAACGTCTCGAACCGGCCCACACTGCGGATACCGCGTGAGAGCACCCACGCCGTGCCCAGACAGAACAGCATGGCGAACACGTCGACCACATGCCCGTCACCGGTCCCGGACGCGCCGAGCATCCAGTGCGGCAACGTGATTCCGATCTGGTCGAGCAGGAAGTTGAAGTAGCCCGACACACCGATGGCCACCACCGCGGCCACCGCCACGTATTCCAGCAGCAGATCCCAGCCGATGAACCAGCCGGCCAGCTCACCCAGCGACACATAGCCGTAGGTGTAGGCCGAGCCCGCCTTGGGGACCATGCCGGTGAACTCCGCGTAGCACAGCGCCGCACAGGCGCTGGCCACACCGGCGATGAGGAAGGAGACGAGCACCGCGGGCCCGGTGGTCTTGTTGGCCACCGAACCGGCGAGCGCGAAGATGCCCGCGCCGATGATGCCGCCGACGCCGATGGCGGTGAGCTGCCACAGTCCGAGGTGTTTGGAGAGCTTCTGGTCCTCGGCGGTGTCGTCCTCTACCTCTATGAGGGGTTTGCGGCGCAGGATCTGACCGCGCAACTCCGCAATCGACATGCGGCATCCTTTCGTTCTTTCTCCGCGCCCTGCCTCGATGCAGTAACGCAGGTCACACAAGAGCCAGCTCAGCTAATACGACCATGTGCGGGGGTGTGATCGGCCGATTAGTTAAATAAAGTTCATCAGTGTTGTCCGAACGGCCAACGACCGGGCGTCCAGTCTGCACTTCGGCCGGACGCCCGGACCCGATCAGCGCCGCGCGCCGGGCCGCAGCGACCGCAGGAAGAACGCCAGATTCGCCGGGCGTTCGGCCAGTCGCCGCATGAAGTAGCCGTACCACTCGTCGCCGTAGGGGACGTAGACGCGCAGATGCTGCCCGTCGGCCACCAGCCGGCGCTGTTCCTCGTCGCGGATGCCGTAGAGCATCTGGAACTCGAACTCGTCGGGCTTGCGCTCGGCGGCCGCCGCGGCACGATAGGCGGCCTCGATCATGACCGGGTCGTGGGTGGCCACCATCGGATAGCCGTCACCGTGCATGAGCACCTCGAGGCAGCGCAGATAGGAACTGTCCACCTCGGCCCGATCCTGGAAGGCCACCGTCGCCGGCTCGCGATAGGCGCCCTTGCACAACCGGATTCGCGACCCCGGGCCCGAGAAATCGCGACAGTCCGATTCGGTGCGCCGCAGATAGGCCTGCAACACGGTGCCCAGCCAGGGGAAGTCCACGCGCAGTTCGCGCACGATGGACAAGGTCGAATCGGTGGTGGTGTGATCCTCGGCGTCCACGGTCACCCACACCCCGGCCGCCATGGCCGCGGTGCAGATCTGGTGGGCGTGATCGCGGGCGATGGCATGCCCGTCGTGCGGCAGGGATTGACCCAGCGCGGACATCTTCAGCGAAACCTCCAGCGGCCGCACCGATTCGGCCGACTCCGGCAGCTCGGCGAGCATGCGCAGCATCTCCAGGTAATGCGAGACGGTGGCGCGCGCCTGGCGGATATCGGTGGTGTCCTCACCCAGATAGTCGATGGTGACGAACCGCTCGCTCCCGCGCAGGCTGCGGATCGCGGCCGCGGCCTGCTCCTCCGAGGACCCGGCGACGAAGCGGTCCACCAGCTTCCGGGTCGCGGACATACCGCTCACCGACCGTTCCACCCGCGGCGAGCGCGAGGCAGCGAGCAGCGCGGGACGCAGCACACTGGTGAACATCAGCGCTCCTCCGCGGTGTGCGCGGCCTCGACGGCCTGGTGCGGGTAGCGGTGATCGGTCGGCGGGACGAAGGTCTCCTTGATGGTCCGCGCCGAGGTCCAGCGCAGCAGATTCTGCGGCGAACCGGCCTTGTCATTGGTGCCCGAGGCACGCGAACCGCCGAAGGGCTGCTGGCCGACGACCGCGCCCGTGGGCTTGTCGTTGATATAGAAATTGCCCGCCGCGAACCGCAACCGCTCGGTCGCGCGGCCGACCGCGACCCGGTCATCGGCGATGACCGCACCCGTGAGCCCGTAGGGCGCACCACGATCCACCAGGTCCAGGGCCGCATCGAAGCCGCTCGCGGTGCTGTCGTCGTAGACGTGCACGGCCAGGATCGGCCCGAAGTACTCGGTGCGGAACGCCTCGTCGCCGGGATCATCGCCCAGCAGCACGGTCGGCTCGACGAAGTATCCAACACTGTCGTCGGCGCGCCCACCGGTGAGCACGGTCAGGCCCGCGGTCGCCTTGGCCCGGTCGAGGGCCGCGGCATTGCGGTCGAAGGCCCGCCGATCGATCAGCGCCCCACCGAAATTGGTCAGGTCGGTGACGTCGCCGTAGCTCAGCGCCGACACCTTGTCGACGAAGTCGCCGGACATCTTCTCCCACACCGACTTCGCGACGAAGGCCCGCGAGGCGGCCGAGCACTTCTGGCCCTGATAGTCGAAGGCGCCGCGAATCAGGGCCGTGGTCAGCACATCCGGATCCGCGGAGCTGTGCGCGAGCACGAAATCCTTGCCGCCGGTCTCCCCGACCAGGCGCGGGTAGGTGTCGTAGCCGGCGATATTGCCGGCCACCGACTGCCACAGGTGCTGAAAGGTCTTGGTGGAGCCGGTGAAATGGATGCCCGCCAGCCGCCGGTCGGCCAGCACGATCTCCGAGACCTCGGGTCCGTGCCCGTGCACGAGGTTGATCACGCCGGGCGGCAGGCCGGCGGCTTCCAGGAGTTTCATGGTCCAGTAGGCGGCCACGGCCTGCGTCGGCGAGGGCTTCCACAGCACGGTATTGCCCATGAGCGCCGGCGCGGTCGGCAGGTTCCCGGCGATGGCGGTGAAGTTGAAGGGGGTGATCGCGTAGACGAAGCCCTCCAGGGGCCGGTACTCGACCCGGTTCCATACGCCGGGCGCGGAGATCGGCTGCTCGGCCAGGATCTGGCGGGCGAAATGCACGTTGAAGCGCCAGAAGTCGACCAGCTCGCAGGGGGCGTCGATCTCGGCCTGGTAGGCGGTCTTGGACTGGCCGAGCATGGTCGCCGCGGCGATGGTTTCGCGCCACGGGCCCGAGAGCAGATCGGCCGCACGCAGGAAGATCGCGGCGCGATCCTCGAACGGCATCGACCGCCACCCTGGTGCGGCGGTCGCGGCGGCCTCCACCGCATCGCGGACGTCCTGCGGCTCGGCGATGGTCAGCGTGCCGAGTACCGCCGAATGCCGGTGCGGCTGCACCACATTCACCGTGGCGCCGGCGCCGCGCCGGTGCGCGCCGCCGATGACGTGGTGGATTTCGGTGGGTGCCGCGGCGAGTTCGGTGAGTTTGGCCCGCAACCGGGCGCGTTCGGGTGTGCCCGGCGCGAAGGTGCCCACCGGTTCGTTGACCGGCGTGGGCGGGGTGGTGACGGCGTCCATGCTTCCTCCTGCGAACTGTGGTTCGGACCACACGGTGATTACGCGGAATTCAACTCGGATCGGCCGTCACTGGATTGAGCCGATAGGCCAAAGAAGTGATATTCCTGTTGTACGGTCGGCCGAACGGGTCACCGGCGCGAGCGGGCGCGATGACGATCGAGCCCGGAGAACGGAACGGAGGCGTGACCATGGCCGCGGACGATCCGGGCATCACACTGCGCGAACTACTGGGCGCCCTCGGCGGCACCCTGGTGGACCTGCTCGGCGCCCCCGCCGGCGACACCGTGGTCATCCGGTCCGTCGCCCTCGTCGACGCCTCGGACCTGGCCCTGGAAACCGATTCGCGCGCCCCCACCCTGGACATGTACCTGCACGTCGGCATCGCCGAGGCCGATGCGGTGGCCTGGCTGCGCGATATGGTCGCCCGCCCGTCCGGGCAGCGCCCGCGCGCCCTGCTGTCCAAGACCGCACCCGACTCCCCCGCCCTGCGCCGCGCCGCCGACCGCGCGGGCGTGGCCGTGGTCGCGGTGCATCCGCAGGCCCGCTGGGATCAGGTGTACCCGCTGATCCGCAGCATGCTGGACCGCTCGCGCAGCACACCCGGCGCGGAGGACCGCGACCTGCTGGCCACCGATACCGACCTGTTCGGGCTCGCGCAGATCGTGGCCCAGAACGCGGGCGGCATGGTCAGCATCGAGGACGCGCATTCGCATGTGCTCGCCTACTCCGCCTCCAACGACGCCGCGGATCAGCTGCGCATCCAATCCATCCTGGGCCGCGAGGGGCCGCGGGAATACCTGCGGGTGCTGCAGCAATGGGGTGTCTTCGACCGGCTGCGCCAGACCGACGAGGTCATCGACCTGCCCCCGCACGACGAACTGGGGATCAAACACCGTCTGGTGGTGGGCATCCGGCGGCCCGGTGCGGGCGGGGCGTCGGGTTCGGGTGTGCTGGGGGCCATCTGGCTGCAGGAGGGTGAGCGGCCGTTCAAACCCGGTGCGGCCGAGGTGCTGCGGGGCGCCTCGGCCATTGCCGCCCGCATCATCTCGCGCAGTCTGGACGCACCCTCCACCGAGGCACTGCTCATCCAGCGGCTGTTCGGCGCGCGTGGCAGCGGCGTGGACGTGCCGTCGGTGGCGAGTGCGCTCAACATTCCGGTGACCGGCCCGTCGGCGGTGATCGGGTTCGCGCTGTCCGCGGATTCTCCGGCAGAGCAGGATCTTTCGGCCCTGGGCAGCACCATGCGCCTGCACGCCAGCGCCTTCCGCCGCGATTCGCTGGCCACCGTCATCGGTGACCGCGCGTACGTGCTGTTGCCGCGCTATCAGTCGGCGCGTTCGGTGGCGGCGTGGACGCGCCAGCTGGTGGACCAGCTGGAGTCGGCGCGGGCCTTGATCCTGCGCGCCGCCATCGCGATTCCCGTCTCGGATCTCACCCAGGTCGCCCGCGCCCGCCTCGAGGTCGACCGTGTGCTGGACAGCACCGCCGCCGCCTTCCCGCGCGATCGCATCACCACGCTGGAGGAATCGCGCACCGCGGTCCTGCTCGGTGAGATCCTCGATCTGCTCGCCGCCCGCCCCGAACTGCACGATCCGCGCTTGGACACGCTCCTGGACTACGACGCGAAACACGCTGCGAGCCTGCGTGAAAGCGCCGAAGCCTATCTGCGCGAACACGGTGATGTGCGCGCCGCCGCCGACACCCTGCGCATCCACCCCAACACCCTGCGCTACCGGCTGCGCCGCACGGCCGACATCACCGGCATCGACCTCGACGATCCGGCCGATCGGCTGCTGCTGGAACTGCAACTGGCCCTGCATCATCGGCCGGGCCGCACGCCGCAGACCGGGGGTTAACGCAGGTCGCGCGGGCGGTGTGGGCGCACCAGCGGGCGCAGGGTGATGACCGGCGGATGCAGGTTCGCGGGCGTGCGGTAGCGCGCGAACTCCGGTTCCAGGGCCATGATCCGGGTGAGGAGCCGGTCGTGTTCGGGCTCTTCGGCAATGGCGGCGGTGGCGTCGTAGACGTCGGTGCCGATCTCCACGATGACCCGCGGATTGTGGCGAATATTGTGATACCAGTCCGGTTTCCGGGCGCCGCCGAGCCCGGTGGCGATGACGGCGGGCCGTCCGTCGATGTCGAAGAACTGCAGGGGGCTGGTGCGGCGCAGTCCGGTGCGGGCGCCGACGGTGGTCAGCAGGATGAGGGTCTGGCCCTCGAAGCGTCCGCCCACCCGCCCGCCATTGGCGCGGAAGGCCGCGATGACCCGGCGCTGGAACTGATGGTAGTCGCTGTCGGGGAGGGCACCGAGATGGATGACCACATCACTCCTTTCGTCGGGTTCGCCGCGGCCGGTTCATGATTCAGCAGGTGGACGGTGCCGGTTCGCCGCGGAAACGCGCATCGATCCAGCCGACCGCGAACGGTGCGCCGAGCACCGCCGTGGTCAGATGGTCCGGGGTCGGGAACAGCTGGGTCTGCACCGGCACGCCGGCCGCGCAGTAGTGGTCCATCGTGTGGGTGATGGCGTCCACCGGGATCAGGGCATCCTTCGGGGAATGCCATTCGAACAGCGGGATGGTCGGGATGCCGTCGAACAGTTCGAGGCTGTTCTCCTCCACCACTTCTCGCGCGCCGCGATCGTTGAGCAGTGAATACGAGCGCGCGAAGTCCGTCACCGCGTGCCCGGCGCCCGCAACCAGGATGTCATTGGTGCAGCCGTTGGCCATCGAGTTGCGCAGGGCCAACCCGGCGGCGTTCATGCTGTTGCTGACCGGGAGTTTGCTCGGGTATTCGCGTTCGAGCCCGATGGCCGCTGCCATGGCCAATCCGAAGGCCGGATGATGCTGATAGCCCAGGCCTTCGATCATCTTGACCAGGTTCATCGGCACCCCGCCCACGGCGGCGCCGACCATGCGCAGTTCGGGCGCATACCGCGACTGCAGCGCCGCCGCCCACGAGGTGGCCATGCCGCCGCCCGAATAGCCCATCATGGCAACCGGACTCGTGGCCAGTTTCAGTTCGGGCGCGTGCTGCACGGCGCGAATGGAATCGAGGGTGATCAGGCCGCCCAGTTTGGCTGCGCCGTAGGCGAAGTTGGGGCCGAGATGATCGGGCAGCGAGATGGTCCACCCGCGCCACAGCAGCGCATTGAGCACCGGCGCCTCGCGCACCACCAGGTTCGGGTCCTTGGTGTAGAGGATGTGCGAGACAGCGCATTTGGTGCCTAGGCCGTTGATGATGTGCTGATAGGACAGCAGCGGCCCGCCGGGTGCGGCATTGGGCGGGCGCAGCACCGTCGTGGTGGCCGCGATCGGACCGCCGGTGGAGTTGGTGGACCGGAACTTCACCAGCGTCACGCCGATACCGGGGAAGCCGAAGATGGGCGGCATCGGCCGGGTTGCCAGCACCTCGCCCGGCGCGTGCGCCGCGATATCGGCCGGCGCCGAGAAGAACGGGTCGGGATCGGGCGCCGGATAGATCGGCGCCGCCGCCGCGGGCGCCGCGCCGAGCGCCATGAGCAGGGGCACGGCGCCGAACACGGTGAGAAGCAGCGGACGGGACATTCTGGCTCCGCGACGGATCACGGCTGTCAACACGTTGTGCGCACCTCCGGACGACACTGGGTTGCCGAATGCTTGCTCTTTGCATCATCGGAGTCCGGACAGGTCATCTGCCGCCAAGACACGCCGAAATCGGCGACAAATAGGATGGCGGTGGTGTAACCGCCCCCTCGGACAAGGAGTCACCCGTGGTAAAGATCCCGACCGTCACCTTGAACAACGGCCTCACCATGCCGCAGCTGGGCTTCGGCGTCTTCCAGGTGCCCGACGCGGAAGCCGAGACAGCGGTTTCGACCGCCCTGGCGGCCGGCTACCGCAGTATCGACACCGCGGCCATCTATGGCAACGAGCAGGGCACCGGCGCGGCGCTGGCGGCCTCGGGCATCGCCCGCGCGGACCTGTTCGTCACCACCAAGCTCTGGAACGGCGCCTCCACCACGTGGACCGCCGAGGCCGTCGACCGGGAATTCGACGCGTCGCTGGACCGGCTGGGCCTGGATTACATCGATCTCTACCTGATCCACTGGCCGCACCCGATGCGCGAGGACTACCTCACCATCTGGCGGGCCTTCGAGGACATCGCGCGCAGCGGCCGGGCAAAGGCCGTCGGCGTCAGCAACTTCCAGCCCCCGCAGCTGCGGCGGCTGATCGCGGAGACCGAGCTCGTGCCCGCCGTCAATCAGATCGAGCTGCATCCGCGCCTGCAGCAAGCCGAACTGCGTGCCCTGCACACCTCGCTGGGCATCGCGACCGAGGCGTGGTCGCCGCTGGGGCAGGGCAGTCTGCTCACCGACCCGGTGATCGGCAAGATCGCGGCCAAGCACGGCCGCACCGCGGCGCAGGTCGTGCTGAACTGGCATCTGCAGCTGGGCAATACCGTCATCCCCAAGTCGGTGACGCCCTCGCGCATCCGGGAGAACCTCGACGTCTTCGACTTCGCCCTCGACGATCAGGACCGCACGCTGATCGCCGGACTCGACGTCGATACCCGGGTGGGACCGAACCCGGACACCTTCGATCCGAAGTGAGCGCCGTGCCGATCACCAAGTTCGGGCTGGGCACGGCCGCGGTCGGGCGGCCCGGGTACATCACCCTCGGCCGCGACCTCGACCTGCCGGCCGACCGCAGCGTCGAGGCCATGCGTGTCCGCACCCACGCCCTGCTCGATGCGGCGTGGTCGGCGGGGGTGCGGTATTTCGATACGGCCCGTTCCTACGGGCGCGCCGAGGAATTCGTCGGTGACTGGCTGGCCGGCGCGCCGCCCGAGGTCGCGGCCGAGGTGCGGCTGGGCAGCAAATGGGGTTACACCTACACCGCCGACTGGCAGGCGTCGGGTGTGCCCGTGCACGAGGTCAAGGAGCATGCGGCGGCGGTGTTCGAGCGCCAGATCAAGGAGACCCGGGCCGCGCTGGACCGGAATCCCGATGTCTACCTGGTGCATTCGGTGACCCCGGACAGTCCGGCGCTCACCGACCCCGAACTGCTCGAGCGGCTGGCGGTGCTCGCCTGGGAGGGCGTGCGGGTCGGATTGTCGACCAGTGGTCCCGGGCAGGCCCAGGTGCTGCGCTCGGCATTGCAGGTGGAAGTGGCTGGGCGGCCGCTGTTTTCCGCGGTCCAGTCCACCTGGAACCCGCTCGAGCCGTCCGCGGGTCCGGCGCTGGCCGAGGCGCATGCGGCGGGCTGGATGGTGGTGGTGAAGGAAGGGATGGCCAACGGCCGCCTGGCCGACCGCAATGCGACCGGGCCCGACACCGCCGCGCTGCGGAAGCTGGCCGGCGATATCGGGGTGTCCTGTGATGCGCTCGCGCTGGCCGCGGCCGCCGCGCAACCCTGGGCGGATGTGGTGCTCTCGGGTGCGGCGACCCTGGATCAGCTGACCTCGAATCTCGGTGCGGCCCGGATCGATCTGTCTCCCGGCGAACTGTCCGAGCTCGCCGTGCTCGCCGAGACGCCCGCCGGCTATTGGCGGACGCGCGCCGAATTACCCTGGGCCTGAGCCGGATTCAGGCGATCCAGGTCGCGGTGAGGTGCTGTACCGCCGAGCCGTCGGTGTCGGAGAGCTTGAGCCCGGTGAAGGCGCGGGCGAGGTCGGAGGTGAGGGTGCGGAAGGCGGGCTGAGTGGCGTCGAGTTGCTCGACGATCTGGGCGGCGACCTCGTCCGGATGCTGGGCGTTGGCGAAAGCCTCCCGGGTGCGGCCCAGGTAGGCGGTCAGGGCCGGCGCGTAGGGGCCGGCCTTGGCCAGCAGAGTGTCGTCGACGCCGACATTGTTGACGAATTCGCTTGCCACCGCGCCGGGTTCGATGACGCCGACGCTCACCCCGACGCTCGCGGCCACCGGTGCGAGGGCTTCCATGAAGCCTTCGACCGCGAATTTGGCGGCACAGTAGGCCTCGTTGAACGGCTGCCCGACGATGCCGCCGACACTGGTTACGGTCAGCACCCGCCCGCTGCTCGCGCGCAGCAGCGGCAGCGCCGCCTTGGTGATGTTGAGGACGCCGAAGAAGTTGGTCTCCATGACGGCCCGGACATCGTCGATGCTGTCCTGTTCGAGGGTGCCGACGTGGCCCGCCCCGGCATTGTTGACCAGCGCGTCGAGGCCGTCGAGCCCGGCCACACAGGCCGCGACCGACGCCGGATCGGTGACGTCGAGCGCGCGGACGTCGACGCTCACGCCCGCTTTCTCCGCGGCGGCTGACAGGGCGGCCGACTTGGCGGTGTCGCGCATGGTCGCAATGACATGCCATCCGCCCTCGGCGGCGGCGATGGCCGTGGCCAGGCCGATGCCGGAGGAGGTGCCGGTAATCAGAACGGTCTTGGTGGTCATCGATGGACGTCCCTTCAGTTCGCACCGGAGTCGGGCTTGGCGCGGGTGCGCAGCACCTCGATGCCGATCGGTATCAGTGATACCACCGTCCACACCGCCAGGGCCGGGACCAGGTAGGAATTGATGTCGTGGGGCCGCCAGTCCCCGAGCAGATACCCCAGCATGATCACCCCGTCGGCCCACAGCAGCCCGCCGAGGGTGTTCCAGAACAGGAATCGGCGCGCCGGCACCCCCAGCGCACCCGCGACCGGATTGAGCATGGTGCGCACCACCGGCACGAACCGGGCCATCACGATCGCCTTGCCGTGCCCGAACCGCGCCAGAAACCGTTGCGCACGTTGAACTCTCGCCGCCGTCAGCCAGCGCGATCCGGGCCGCGCCAGCAGTCGCGGCCCCACCCGCGCCCCCAGCACGTACCCGATCTGCGCCCCCGCGATCGCACACACCGGTGTCCCCACCAGCAGTGCCGGCAGCCACAGCCGATACCCGAACACCGTCAGCGCCGATTGCGAGGACGCCACCCCGGCCAGCAGCAGCACCGTGTCACCGGGCAGGAAGAACCCCACCAGCAGCCCGGTCTCCGCGAGCACGATGGCCCACACCCCCACCACCCCGGCCACATCGATAACCGACCGGGCGTTCAGTACGTCCACCCTGCCGACACTACGTCGCGTCGTAGCCGCGTGCCCGTGGCCCGGCTGTCCGGGTTCGGCAGAAGAAGACCGCTGATCGGCATCGGCGGGAGCATTGCGGCGCTATGGTTTTCGAGTATGGCTCGTTTGCCCGGATCGCGATCGCGTGCGGTGTTCGCGATATTCTCGATCGCCGCGATACTGCTCGCGACCGCCTGTTCCAGCAGTAGTAATTCGTCCGCCAACCGGGATCTGTGCTCGCCGCCCGGGGTGAGTTTCGCTTCGGCGGCGCCACCGAACCTGGCCGCGGGGCCGACCGCGGGCGTCGATCGATATACGACGGCGACCACGCTGCCGCTGAGTCAGATCGATGTGAAGAAACTCGACCTGATCACGCCGGGCACGCTGAGCGTCGGCACGCTGTCGGATGCGCCGCCGAGCGTGTGCGTGAATTCCCAAGGCACCTACACCGGGATCGACAATGAGCTGCTGAAGGCGATCGCGGCGAAACTGGGTCTGCGGGTGCAGTTCTCGGGGACCGAGTTCGCGGGCCTGCTGGCGCAGGTGGCGAACCGGCGCTTCGATGTCGGTGCCGCCAGCATCACCTCCACCGACGCGCGCCGGCAACTCGTCGACTTCACCAACGGCTACGACTTCGGCTACTTCTCGCTGGTCGTGCCGAGCGGCAGCGCGCTGAAGGCGTTCACGGATCTGCACAAGGGCCTGCGCATCGGCGTCGTGCAGGGCACCGTGCAGGAGGAGTACGTGGTCGGCACGCTGCACCTGGATCCGGTGACGTTTCCCGACTTCAACACTGCCTACGCGAATCTGAAGACCGGGCAGCTCGATGCCTGGGTGGCGCCGTCGGGGCAGGCGGCGGGTGCGATCAAGCCCGGTGATCCGGCCTCGGTCGTGCAGAACACCTTCAGCCTGCAGAACTATGTCGGATTCGCGGTGCGCAAGGGTGATCAGCCCTTGACCGATGCACTCAATTCCGGGTTGGACGCGATCATCGCCGACGGCACTTACGCCCGCATCTACGCCCAGTGGGAGCCGCGCCCGTTTCCGCCGGGCTGGAAGCCGGGCTCGAAGACCGCACCCATGCCGGTCGTGCCCGATTTCGCGAAGATCGCCGCCGAGCACGCCGCCGCCAAAACCGCTCCGCCCCCGCCGAAGTCGACGCTGGCGCAGCTGAAGGACACCTTCCTCGACTGGTCGCTGTACCGCAAGGCGTTCCCGGACCTGTTCGAGACCGGCCTGCCGAACACCTTGATCCTGGCGGCGGTCTCGGGCGTGCTCGGCACCATCCTCGGCATGCTGCTCGCGGTCGCCGGGATCTCGCGAACGCGCTGGTTACGCTGGCCCGCAAGGGTTTACACCGATGTCTTCCGCGGCCTGCCCGCCGTGGTCACCATCCTGATCATCGGCCTGGGTTTCGGCCCCATCGTCAAGAACGTCACCGGGAACAACCCCTACTGGCTCGGCGCGGTAGCACTCGCCCTGCTGGCCGCCGCCTATATCGGCGAGATCTTCCGGTCCGGTATCCAATCGGTCGAGTCCGGTCAGATGGAGGCCGCCCGCGCGATCGGTTTCGGCTACCGCCAATCCATGACCCTGGTCGTGATCCCGCAAGGTGTGCGAAGAGTCCTGCCCGCCTTGATGAATCAGTTCATCGCCCTCATCAAGGACTCCTCACTGATCTACTTCCTCGGCTTGCTGGCCACGCAGCGCGAACTGTTCGCTGTCGGCCGTGATCTCAATGCGGAAACCGGAAATCTCTCCCCGCTGGTAGCGGCCGGTCTCGTATATCTGCTGCTGACCGTCCCCCTGACCCATCTCGTGAACTACATCGACGGCCGCCTGCGCACCGGCCGCGCCGAGGATCCCACCGCCCCGGTCGAACAGGCCGCCATCACGGAAGGTCGCGGAGCATGACCACTCCCACCCCGCAGCCGCCCGACCCCGCGGACCGCCCCGACAGCGCCTCCCTCACCGGCTCGGCCCTGCATCTCACCCTCGGTAACAACCACGTCCTGCAAGGCGTCGACATCCAGGTCGACGCGGGCAAAACCACCACCGTGATCGGCCCCTCCGGCTCCGGCAAGTCCACCCTGCTCCGGGTCCTGAACCGTTTGTACGAACCCGATTCCGGCGACGTCCTGATCGACGGCAGGTCGGTCCTGTCCGAGAACCCCGACCGCCTCCGCCAGCGCATCGGCATGGTCTTCCAGCAATTCAACCTGTTCCCGCACATGACCATTGCCGACAACGTCGCGCTGGGCCCGCGCAAGCTGCAGGGCCTGTCGAAGGAGGCGGCCCGCGCCCGGGCGGCCGAACAACTCGAAATCGTCGGCCTGGCAGGGAGAGCCGACGCACGCCCCGCGAACCTCTCCGGCGGTCAGCAGCAACGCGTCGCCATCGCGCGAGCCCTGGCCATGAAACCCAAACTGATGCTCTTCGACGAGGTCACCTCGGCCCTGGACCCCGAACTGGTCAAGGGCGTGCTGTCACTGATGGCCGATCTCGCCACCGCCGGCATGACCATGATCGTCGTAACCCACGAAATGGCCTTCGCCCGTTCGGTCTCCGACCGCCTCGTCTTCATGGACCGCGGCCAGGTCGTGGAATCGGGTGCCCCGGAACAGCTTTTCGACAATGCGGAGACGCCGCGCCTGCGCCAGTTCCTGTCCCAGGTGCTGTGACAGAAAATGCCTGGCGGGCCTGGAGATACTGAGGTGGTCGATCCTCGTATCTCGTCGAAAGGACCACCAGGTGAGTGCTGCCACCGTCGTTCCGCTGCTCGAGCAGGTCGCTACCGCGGTATCGGCGGCGATCGTGCGAGCCCGCCCGCAACTCGCGGGAGCGGACCCGGTGGTGCGCCGATCGAATCGGTGAGGTACCCGGACGGCTGGCCGCTGAACTCGCGGCCGAAGTCGGCGACGATGCGCTGATCGCGGAAGTGCAGGCGTCGGGTCCCGGTTTCCTCAATATCGCCGTCACCGACGCGTCCCTCTGGACGCAGCTCGCCGCGCGGGTGCGTGATCCGCGGCTCGGTGTGGGCGAATCCGCACACGGGCAGCGGATGTGGTGCGCGCCAACCACCTCGGCGACTGGGGCTGCTGTCTCCCGGCGACTATGCCGGTGAATCGTTCTACAACCCGATGCTGGCCGAGACGACCACAGAGCTTCTCGGAAAGCCGTGGCCGTGTAGAGCGCCGGCGAGGTGGTCGTGGAATCCGGGGAGGTGACCGGTCCGGACGGCACGCCGTTCAAAACCCGCACCGGCTTCTACGATGCCTGCCCGGTCCTCGCCGCTCCCGATGCCATCCGCGAGAACCGGATCGCATTGTGCAGCTTGGCCGTTCGCACTCTCGCGCACGGCCTGGGGCTGCTCGGGATTGCGGCACCGGAGCGACTGTGAGTCACCCGGCCCGACGACCGGGCAAGCGGCGCAGCATGTTCCGTCCCTACGCCAGTGCCCGCTGGAAGAACGGGGAACCGACGGGCAGGATCTGGCGGCCGTGCTGGCCGTTGATCACGCCAGCCGCGGAGGCGTAGAAGGCTGCGGCAGCGGTCACGACGCCGACGTAGCCGCCGATTTTGATGAGGGTGGTGGGGGTGGCGGCATTGCCGGCGGCGAAATTGCCTGCGAACAGGAGGATCTCGGTCGCTTCCAGGGTTAGGAACACTGCGAAGACCGCGGCATTGACCTGGGTGGCGAAGAACATCATGTAGGTGTTGAAGATGGCGAAGGCCAGCAGGATCCAGGCCAGGTCGTTGTGGGTCTGGGCGGCCGAGGTCGCGTGCGGGGCGGCGAGCTGGATGTAGAGGCCGAGGCCGATCCAGAAGCAGCCGTAGGTGGAGAAGGCGGTGGCGGCGAAAACATTGCGGTTGCGGAACTCCCACATGCCGGCCAGCAGCTGGCCCAGGCCACCGTAGGCATAGGCGTAACCGAGCCAGGCGTCGGTGCCCTGTGTCCAGTTGGCGTTCTTGGCGGAGAGCAGGAAGGTGGTGAGCCCGAAGGCGGCGAGGCCGAGCGGGGCGGCGTCGGCGGCCGGAGGGGCGATGATGGGTTTGTCTTCGGTGACAGTCATGAGCGGGTTCTCCCGACATCGAATGCGCAGCGGATCCGAAAGGTCCGTTTCGAGCGTAACGCGCCGGAAACATTCGCATGGCCCGATTCGGGCGGCGGATACCTCTGCTACGCAGGGCCGTTCGGGTTCTCGCTGGTTTCGATGCGGGGGTCGGCGAACAGGCCGACCCCCGCATCGTCCGCGACGGTCAGGCGCGCCGCGGCAGCATCGGTGACGCGTAATGCGTAGAGATGCTGCGCGGGATCGAGGGCGACCAGACCGAACGCGGTATCGACATCGCTCACGCTGAGACCCAGGACCTGCAATGCGGCATCGAGGGTCGCGTGCTGCGGAAGCCGAATCGTCAGCAGCGGCATACCTCCGACGCTACGCCCGAGTGGCCGTCTGCTGCAGGGCCGTGAGCAGTGCCGCGGTGTTCACCACCCCGTAGCCGTAATCATTGTCGAAGTCCGCGCTGCCGCGACGGGTTGCGGTGCTGCGCAGCAGGGCTCGCAGCTGTGCGGGCGGCAGCGCGGTGGCCGACCACTGGGTGCGGATGGCCGCGACCACGCCCGCCGCGACCGGGCAGGCCGCCGAGGTGCCGGTATCGGGTTCGTTCGCGCCGAAAGCCGTGGAGCCGAGAAAGTGCGTGTAGGAGCAGATATCGGGCTTGTTCGCGCTCAACCGGCCAGGGCCCTGCGAGGAGTATCCGACCCGGGTGCCGGTGTCGTCGACGCCGCCGATGCACAGCACGCTCGGCGACGAATTCGCGCCGCCGATGGGCTGACTCGTGTAAGCGCAGCGTTCGTCCGGGCAGTCCCGCCCGCAGTTGCCGGCCGCGAAGATGATGTCCGCCCCCGCGGCCTCGAGCGAACCGACGATGACATTGAACGGATGCGACGGATTATCGGAGTAGTTCCCGGGATTCCCCACCGGGAAATCCCACTGCGGCGAGAACGCCCCCCAGCTGTTGCTGATGACCAGCGCCCGTGAGGCTTCCGGCTGATCCGACAGCACGGTCCGCAACTGCGCATACGCGGCAACGGCATCCGACAGCAGCCCGTCCATCACCGTGCTCCCCTGCCGCGTGCTCTGCAGCACCGGAATATCGAGCAGCGAGGCCAGCGGTGCGGCGATCATGGTGTCGAACGCGCACATCGACCCGTGCGCCACCGGGAACTCCCCCGCCGTCCCGGTCACCCCGGCCGGATTCCAGCTGCGCTTGGCATCGATGATCGGCGCCGTCCCGCGCACCTTCCGGACGAACGCGGCATTGATCCCGGTATCGACAATGGCGAGCGCCACGCCCGTTCCGGTCAGCCCCGCCGCGGTGAGTTGATCGACATTCAGCCGTGATTCGATGTCCTGCCAGGTCCCCACCGCCGGATCCCCGCCGCAGGTCAAGTTGGTCTCGATGACCGGATCCGCGAAAACCCCGGTGACCGACCGGGACCGCTGCAACTCCCGGATCCCGGCCACGATGTCCTCGTCCGGAATCTCCCCGCGCACCAGCACCGACGCGTCCTCCGCCGCCGAGGAGTAGCTGGGCCGATCGTTCTCCGCGGCCAGAGGCCCGACCGCGGGCACCATGATCGGCGCATACGAGTCGTCGAGCACGAACCCGCCCGCCGGGTCGAGGATGTCGGAGGAGCGAACGGTGACCCCGGGATCTGCCACTGCCGCAACCACGTCGGCTGCCGGGCGAAGCTGAATCAGAAGGCGCATACCCGCCATCCTGCCGCGCATCGCGAACTTCCGCGTGCCGGTCGCCGAGATCAGGTAGAACGCGGGCGGTCGGAGGCGGCGGGAAACGCCCCGCGCAATGCCAGCGTGATCCCGGCAAACACGACCGCCAATGCGGCTGCGCCGAGCCAGAATTGATTGCCGTGACCGGCATCGGTCAACCACCGGTATACGGCGACGCCGGCGCCCCACCGATTCGCGGTCGATCACGGTGATGGTGAGATCTGCTGCACGGCACGCCAGTTCGCGCGCGATGAGGCAGCCGATGATGCCGCCGCCGAGCACCGCGATATCGACGCCGGTCATCCGAACACCACCTGCGCCGCGTCCTCGGGGCCGAGTTTGGTCGACCAGTCGATGAACGATTCGCGTTGCTCGTCGCTGCGCTCACCGCGTAGCTGATCCACCACCCGCTGACTGCGCCAGGCGATCAGGCTGAGGTTGCGGTCGGCCAGGCCACGCTGCCGCACGGCCGCGTTCTGCACGAAGATCCGCCGATCCGCGGGACCGTCCCACCGCACGGCGAAGTTCCGGTCGATCCGGAACTCCTCGCCCTCCCGCTCCAGCCGGTGCGCGATGGGATCGAGGAAATCCATGCGCGCCGGGCGGAATCCGGTCGCCCACACGATGACATCGGCATCGAGCCGGCGGACGACACCGGGGTGATTGTTGTTCGCCACCTCGATCTCCCATTCGCCGTCGCCGCCGGACCGGACCGTGCGCACCTCCCGGTTCGGGTAGAGCGCGACCAGGTCATGGGCGCCCTCGACGAACCGCAGCAGATACACGCGCTGGTAGATCTCACGCAGCGTGGACTCGGAGATGCCGTCGCTGGCGAGCAGCTGGCGGGCGTTGAACTCCTGGCGCACACCGCGATCGAGGGTGAAGAAGTACTCCGAATAGCTGGGCCCGAAGAAATCGTTGGTGAACGGTGAGTCGTCGATCGGAAAGTAGTTGGGCCGCCGGCTCACCCAGGAGACCCGGCGTGGACGGTCGCGCTCCGGCCGGTTGATCAGGTCCAGGAACACTTCCGCACCGGATTGCCCGCCGCCGATCACGCAGACCCGCCGGCCGCCGAGCCGCGTGCCCCTCGTCATGATGTCGCCGGCGTGGAACTGCCGCTCCCCGAGCCGCGCCATCTCGGGCACCCAGGCCCGGCTGCCGACGCCCACCGAGACGTTGTTCGCGGTCAGGGTCCGTTTGTCGGTGCGGACGGTGAAGGCCCGGTCGAAGTCGACGGACAGCACCTGTTCGCCGAACACGACATTGGCGTTGCGATCGGCGGCCCATTTCAGGTAGTTGCGGAACTCCTGCCGGGGCACGGCGTCGAATTGCGCATTGATGAAGTGATAGATCTTCCCCTGCGCGTGCAGGTAGGAGAGGAACGAGAAGCCGTTGGTCGGATCGGTCAGGCTGACCAGGTCCTTCAACATCGAAACCTGCAGTGTCGCACCGGGTACCAGTTGCCCGTCGTGCCAGTCGAAGCCGGTCTTCTGGTCCAGGAACAGGTTCGTGATGTCCCGATGATCGTGCAGCAATGACGCCAGGCTCAGGTTGGCCGGGCCTGCACCGATTCCGATGCAGTCGTAATGCGCGCACGGCGAATCGCCACTCATCAAACGGACCTCCATGGTCTTTCGGGGTTCCGGTAGTAATCGCGCGGAAAACAACACATATGGCTGGACCAGCGACGATGCGGTTGTGATCGGTTCGGGCCGTGCGCTGGTTTGCGTCAGATGCGGGGTGGGGCGGGGCTGCTGATGATGCGGTGGATGGTGGAGCGGCCGACGCTGTATTCCTCGGCGAGGTCGGCCAGGCTGGCGTCGTTGTCGGGGTCGTGGTAGCGGCGGTGGATCGTTTTGCGTGCTGCCAGAGGCAGTTTCGGCGCTTTGCCCTTGAGACGGCCCTTGGCGCGGGCCTTGGCCATGCCTTCGCGGGTGCGCAGGTGATTCAGGTTGGCCTCGAATTCGGCGACCATGGCCAGGGTTTGCAGGAAGAGTTTGCCGAACGGGTCGTTCCAGTCGTAGACGGAGCTGCCGAGCCCGAACAGGACATCGCGCTGGCGCAGGTCGGTCAGGATCTCTCCGGCTTCGGCCATATTGCGGGCGAATCGGTCGAACTTCGTCGTGGTCAGCACAACCTGCCGTCCGGTGACAGCCGCCGCAGCCGAGGTCACCGCGGCGAGCGCGTTGTCGAGGCCCGTGCGGTTTTTGCGGGTGGTGCCGGAGAACCCGGTGTCGATGAAGATCCGTTCATGTGGAACGCCGAGCGCGAGTAGTTGGTCGGTTTGGATCTCGACGTCTTGTTCATCGGTGGAGCAACGGCAGTATCCGACGCGGAACGGTTCACCCATACCCGGAATTGTTCCGGATAGCGGGGGTTGAGCGGGACAGTGCTCGGAACACCTCTACGGAACAGGTGTGAGCTGGGTCGGAAGCGGCGTGGTGGGGTGTTCCGTTGGTGGATCGGCTTACGGAACACCACGACTACAGTAAGCATTTCGGGCCGCCCGGTTGCGGGCGGCCCGAAAGTTGGGTCAGTGAGCGGTGATTGCGCTTGCGGCGGGTCGGGTGCGGCGTGGGTAGGGGTGGCGGGCGCGGGGGTGACGGGGGTCAGGAGATCGAGGTGCTGCCGGATCGGCGCGCATGGCGGGCGCCATGATCGTGTCCCACCACGGGCGCAGGGGGCTGGGCTCGGGCCAGTACACGACCGAGGAGTCGTCGGGATCGGTTGCGGCGGCGGGTATCCGGCGCCCAGCAGCGCGAGGGCGCGGGTGGCCGGTGGTCTGGGGCGGGTGTGTGGAAGTCATGGCGGTTACCGGATTCGGGCTGTGCTGGGGAACAGGTGTGATGCGGTCGCGTCTCGTTCGGTCAGGTGCTGGTGTCGGGCTCATGCGGCGCGCGCACGGCAGCGGGATCGATACGGCCGATCGGGTCGGGTTCGTGGGCGCGGCCGACCGGTGCCCGCTGCGGGTAGGGGCCCGACGCTGGTGGTGCGGATGTAGGGCACGACGCGGGTGGCCTCGGGCCCGCGGTCGGTGTCGGTGGCGGTGAACACCACCGGTTGTCCGGCGGTGAGGGTTTTGAAGCCGGGGACCTCGATCACCTGGTAGTCGACGAACACCGCGGGGCCGGTGTCGGGTGTCAGGAACCCGAAGCCCTTTTCGGTGTTGAACCAGGCGACGTGGCCGTGCTGCCAGCGCGGCAGCTGCTGCGCGTCGTGGGTGTGGGGTTCGCCCCGGGAGGTGGCGAGGTGTGGGCACTCAGTCGGCATTGTGGTGGTCGTAGTCGTCGTCATCGCAGTCCAGTGGGGTGATCCAGGCTTGGTCGATACGGTCGGTGATCGCGGCGTGCTCGAGCGCGGCGCGCACGGTTTCGGTCGGCGGTGTCAGTGTGGTCGGGTCCAGTCCGGCCTCGCGGTCACTGTCTCCGACGGGAAGGTTCTGTTCGGCGCGGTCGAAGTCGCTGCCCGCCGGGGCGAAGGTCGCGGTGCTGCTCATTGCTCTGCCCTCCTCGAGTCGATCGTGGTCGATGAAGCGAAAGGGGCCGGGTGAGCCCGGAAGTCACAGCTGACCGGGCTCACCCGTTGACGGAAGGAATCTGAACAGGACTTCCCTGTGAAGGTTCTCGCGTGGGCCGACGGCCCCGTGCCGTGGCTGCCGGGATGCCACTCGCGGTGGCTGTGCACGCGCCGGACCGAGGGGTGTCCGTGAGGCGCTGGTGCCGATGTGCAGGCCCGGCCACGGTCGTCGGCCTTTGGTCGCGAGAACAGTTGTGTAGGAGAACGTTTCGTGTGATCTGCGTTTTTGGTCGATGTCTGACAGGCATCACCTCGCTCTCACTGGTCGTCGAATACCGGGTCGAGCCGGGCTCGGGTGTGCCGTGGGTGGAGCGCGTTCCCGCCCATGCCCCGGGGCAGGCTGGTGACCGTGGTGCCGTGGGGCCGGCCACCGGCGGCCCGGTCGTGGCCGGGGTGTGCGGGGTTCGCGGCGCGGCGGGCGCTCCCAGCGGTCGCGGGCCCGGCACAGGATGTCGTCGATCTCGGCGAACAGTCCCTCGAGATCGGGATCCAAGCCCAGCAGCCGTGAATCCAGCCACGACAGCTCCTCGGCGGTCTCGCTCGGTGCGGGACCGGTCGAGCATCTCGTCACGAGGATCATCACAGGCTCCCGTGATGGCGTCGGCGCTCAGGCGTTGATGGCCTGATGTTCGCCGTTGTGGTGGGTGATCTCGATCTTGCGGGGTTTGGCCTTCTCCGCGACCGGGATCACCAGGCGCAACACCCCATCGCGGTAGTCGGCGCGGATGGCGTCGGTGTCGAGGTTCTCCCCGAGGAACAGCTGGCGGGAGAACACCCCGCGGGTGCGTTCGGCGGCGAGCATCGACCGGTCGGGGTCCAGTTGCGGGCGTGACGCTTTGACGGTCACCACGTTGCGTTCGATATCCAGATCCAGGGAGTCGGGGTCGATACCGGGCAGGTCGAGTTCGACGTAGAAGTCGTCGCCCTCGCGCCAGGCGTCCATCGGCATGACCGCCGGACGCGCCGACGTGCCGAACACCTGCTGGGTCAGGCGATCCAGATCCCGGAACGGATCGGTGCGCATCAACATGGTCGCCACCTCCACTCACTCCATTCTCACTCGGTGGGCTTCAGATAACCTCTGTCATCTGGCTGAGATTTGTTTTAGCACTCTAGCGAGAAGAGTGCAAGTATCGTGCTGAGGTAATCTGGTGGCATCGAGAAAGAGAGAGCAGATGCTGGATCGACACGACCCCCTGCCCGGCCCGGGTGGTGATCACCGGCCGGGCCCGAGGCAAGCGGTGTACGGGATCTCGGTGGCCGCCGAGCTGGCCGGGATGGGCGCGCATTCGCTGCGCCTGTACGAGCAGCACGGACTGCTCACCCCGGCCCGCAGCACCGGAGGTACCCGCCGCTACAGCGACGACGACCTCGCCCGGCTCGCGCGCATCGCCGCGCTGGCCGGCGAAGGGATCAACCTCGCCGCCATCGCGCGGATCCTCGACCTCGAGGACACCAACACCGCACTACGGCACTCCAACGCCGCGCTCACCGCCGAACGTGACCGGCTCGCCGACACACCATGACCGCCACACCCGCGCCGATCGGCCCGCCCGACACCGCGGTCCTCGAGCGGATCGACCCACTGCTGCACGACATCGCCCGCGACCTGGCCACCCTGCGCCAGCTCGAACACATCCAGCGCCAGCACCAGATCACACTCGCCTGCACCCAGGCCATCGCCACCGACCTGCACGCCGAGATCACCACGCTGGCACAGGATCTCGCTCATGCCCATGCACTCCCCGAACCCGCCCACCCGCACAGTTCCCCCGCCGCGCCTGGTTGGCCGGGATCGGGATCAGAACAGGTGTCGCGTATCCGTAGCGGTCCGCTAGCCTTCACGCACGGTGGTCGTGGGCCGGTCGGGGGTCGTGGTCGGTGGTCCAGCTGGCCAGGAGACGGAGGGCGTCTTCGGAGTCGCTGCCCGGCTGGGTGCCGTAGGCGATGAGGATGAGGTCGTCGGCGGGCAGGTCGAGGGATTCGTAGGTGAGGTGGAGGTCGCCGACGACGGGGTGGTGGATGAGTTTGGGGCCCTGGTGGTGTCGGAGGACGTCGTGACGGGCCCAGCGGGTGCGGAATTCGTCACTGCGGGTGGACAATTCACCAATGAGGTCGGTGAGGTCCTTGTTGTAGGGATCGCGGCCGGCTTGGGTGTGCAGCAGGGCGACGATGGCGTCGGCGGCGCGGTCCCAGTCGACCCAGAATTGGTGGGAGCGGGGGTCGAGGAATACGAATCGGCCGTGGTTGGGGACGGCACCACGGGCGGCTTCGATCATGGGGGCGTACAGGGCGCGGCCGAGGACATTGCTGGCCAGGACGTCACCGCAGCGGTTCACGACGAACGTGGGGCAGGCCATGGAGTCCAGGAGGCGCTGTACATTCGGCCGCACCGTGGCGGCCGCGTGTCGTCGGCGGCCCGGACCGGCGATGCGGGCGAGATCGTCGAGGTGGGCGCGGTCGTCCTCGCTCAGCCGCAACGCCCGGGCCAGGGCGTCGAGGACCTGACCTGATACTCCGGCCAGGTTGCCGCGTTCCAGTCGTGCGTAGTACTCGACGCTGATTCCGGCGAGTTGGGCGACCTCGGCGCGGCGCAGTCCCGGCACCCTGCGGTTGCCGAGTGCGGGCAGCCCGGCCTGCTGTGGGCTGATGTTGGCGCGGCGGGAGGTCAGGAACTCCCGGGTCTCGGCTGCGTGATCCACAGTGCCCAGGTTAAAGGCGTTCACTGTGCGGAAGGGTTCCCTACCAGTACACCTTTCATCAGTGGCTTCCTCTCCACCCGAAAGTTACTGTGAAATTGCTGCAGCAGGTACCGGACGATTTTCCATCAAACGGAAAGCGAAGGAGCTACTGCCATGGCGGACACTTCGGAGATGATCAAGGGCCTGGTCGGAGGCATGTTCACTCATCCGGTGCGGGGACCGATCCTGCGCAAGCCGGATGAGTACGGGATGGCATATCAGGAGATCTCGTTCCCGTCCCTGGACGGCACTCCGCTCGAGGCATGGTGGATCCCCGCGCCAGGTTCGGACAAGCTGATCGTGGCCAACCATCCACTGCCGATGAACCGCTACGGTTTCGCGTCGCATCTGGAGCCCTGGAAGAGCATGGTCCCCGGCGGCAACGACTTCGAGGTCAACTTCATGCCGGAGTACAAGAGCCTTCATGATGCCGGGTACAACATCCTGACCTACGACGCGCGCAACCACGGCCAGAGTGCCGAGGCCAATGGCGGCATTTTCACCTGGGGCCAGTTCGAGTCCCGTGACGTCGCCGGCTCCCTGGAGTACGTCAAGTCCCGGCCCGACCTGCGCGACATGACGCTTGGCCTGCTCAGTCGCTGTATGGGCGGCAACGCCACCTACGTCGCCATGGCCAGGTACCCCGAACTCTTCACCAACGTCCGCTGCATGGTCAACCCGCAACCGGTCTCGCTGCGCGTGATGGCCGAGCAAGCCCTCGCGGGCGTGGGGATCGCGGACCAGATCGGCGCCATGGACCGGGAGTTCCAGCTGATCACCAGCTTCACGATGGACCAGGTGTCGCCGATCGAGTACGCCAAGAATTGCCAGGTGCCCACCTTCATCATCCAGGTGCGCGACGACGTGCTGACCAGGCCCGAAGACGTGCAAGCGATCTTCGACGCCATCCCCGCCGGCGACAAGAAGCTGTTCTGGATCGAGGGCAGCACCGCCCGATGGGATGGCTACACCTATTTCCCCGAACATCCCGAGCAGCTGATCGAATGGTTCGACAAACACATGAACTGAACCCCGTTCACTCTCGGGTCGTGTGAGCGGCTCGAGGGCGGGGCACGGCGGCGATAGCTTCCACCGCGCGGGCCGCTTGCTCGCACCGAACCTCATGCGACGCACGGGCGTGGGGCTTGCCGGTCAGAACAGAGTGTCGCGCACGCGCAGCGGCCGGTACCCGGTCGGCCCGAGTGTGGCCAACTCGGCCTCGATGTCGACTTCGATCGCGCCGAAGAAGTTGATGTTCTCGCTGTGCGCCGGGCTGATGTGGTGTGCCAAAGACTCCCGCTCGTCAGGGCGAGCGGGCATCACCCCATTCGTGTGATTCGAATCTGTGCCGTGATATGGAACGATGTGCCTCGTCGCGGCTCAGCAAGATTAGGGAGGCGTGACGAAGGAGTCAATACCTCACTACGAGTAATGAATTCGGCCGCCGGATCAGCGCCGACCCGGCACCGCCGGTGCGCCTTCGGTCAGGGCGTGCCGATGCCGTGCAGGAGGGTGTCGACGACGAGATCGGCGCCGCGGGCGGCGTCCAGGTGTGGCATCTGCCGGACCACCACGTGTACGAGTTGCGGTAGCACCTTGGCTGCCCAGCCTTCGGGTAGGCCGGTGCGCAGGAAGCCTGCTTCGGTGGCGCGGGCCAGGAAGGCGTCGACCTCGCGGATCGATGCGTTGCGGCGGGTGTTCATTGCCGGGTCGGCGAGCATGCGGTCGAAGTCCACGGGCCATCGCTGATTGACCAGGATGACGTTCTCCACGTAGCGGTGCAGTGCGACGGGGATGGGCGCCTCGCGGAGGCGGGCGTCCGCGATGGCTGCTTCCACCGCGTCGAGGCGGGCGGTGTAGACGGCTTGTTCGAGGTCGTCGCGGGAGGCGAAGCGCCGGTAGACGGTTCGGCGATCGACACCGGCCGCGGCGGCGATGCTCGCGATGCTGACCGCAGGGTCGGCGGCGAGCATTCGGGCGGCGGTGGTGAGGAGTGCTTCCAGGTTGCGCTCCGCGTCTGCTCTCACCCCGCGAGCATAACCAGCGGTGTGGAGTATGGGCCATTTACTGACACGGGCTAGTGTCTTAACTCTACATAAGTGCTACATTCGAGTGGCAGATAGTGGCGTGACATTCTGACGCCAGGAGTTCGGAGGACCGACCGATGATCACCTTTGACCGGCTCTACCTCGGCGGTTCGTGGACCGCACCGAGTGATCCGCACCTGCTGGACATCCACTCCCCGCATGACCGGTCGGTGATCGGCCAGGCCGCGCAGGCGCTGCCCGCGGATGTGGACCGCGCACTTGCGGCGGCCCGGGCGGCCTTCGACAACCGTGAATGGCGTAACACTCCTCCCGCCGACCGCATCGCCGTTCTGCGGCATTTCAACAAGTTGCGCGAGGAGAATGCCGACCGTATCGCCGAGCTCATCACGCTGGAGAACGGTTCAGCGTCCTGGTTCACTCGTGCCGGTCAGCCCGGTCTGAGCCGGCAGGCCAATGCCTATCTGAAGGCCGCCGAGGAATTCGCGTGGGAGGAGACGCTCACCCCGTCCGATCCGGCCGCGACCCTCCGCAGCGTGGTGCGCCGCGAACCGGTCGGCGTGGTGGCGGCGGTGATCCCGTGGAATTCGCCCTTCTCCGCGGCCACCTCGAAGCTCATCCCCGCGCTGCTGGCCGGAAACTCGGTGGTGCTCAAGACTTCTCCGGAGAACTCGCTGAGCATGGGCCTGCTCGCGGAACTGCTCGACCGGATCGGGCTGCCCGAAGGCGTACTCAGTGTGCTGCCCGCGGACCGCGAAACCAGCGAATACCTCATCTCGCACCCGCAGGTGGACAAGATCGCCTTCACCGGGTCGACGCGCGCCGGGCGGCGCATCGCTGCCATTGCCGGAGAACAGCTCAAGCGGGTGAGCCTGGAACTGGGCGGCAAATCGGCCGCGGTCATCCTGCCGGACGCCGATCTCGACGCCGTCATCGCGGGGCTGAAATTCGGATCACTGCTCAACAATGGCGAAGCGTGCATCGCACAGACCCGGATCCTGGCTCCGCGCAGCCGATATGAGGAAGTCGTGACCGCACTGGCGGAGATGGTGCGCTCGCTGCAGGTCGGCGATCCCCGCAGCCCGGACACGTTCATCGGCCCGATGATCCGCCTCGATCAGCAACAGCGCGTCCGCGACTACATCGAGATCGGTATCCGCGAGGGCGCACGACTCGTGTGCGGCGGTCCCCAGATCCCGGCCGGACTGGAGGCCGGTTTCTATGTCACGCCAACGGTTTTCGCCGATGTCGATCCTTCCATGCGTATCGCGCAGGAGGAGATCTTCGGCCCTGTCCTGGTCGTGATCCCCTACGACGACGTCGAGGACGCGATCCGCATCGCCGACGACTCCGAATACGGCTTGTCCGGCGGCGTGTGGTCGGCGGATGTGGCTGCCGCACTGGCGGTAGCGCGCCGCATCCGCACCGGCACGGTCACGATCAACGGTGCCGCAATCGGATTCGACGGCCCCTTCGGCGGTTTCAAGGCCAGCGGTATCGGCCGCGAGTACGGCGCGGTCGGGCTGGGCCAATACACCGAATACCAGACCATCACCTACTGATCCGCGAGGAAATGATGCTGAAGGTCATCGCCCTGCTGGTGAAGAAGCCGAGCACCACGCGCAACCAATTGATCGACCACTACGAGCACCAGCACGTGCCCCTGATCACGAGCCTGGCGCCGGCCCCGGCAGGCTACCGTCGCAACTACGTGGTGCCCGGAGACGCGGGCAGCGACGTGGACGTCGTCACCGAGTTGAGTTTCGCCGACATCGAGTCCTACAAGGCGTGGCTGGCGGTCGTATACGCGCCGGGCTCGGGAGTCGCCGAGGACGAAGCCACCTTCCTCGACCGCTCTCGCACACGATCATTCATCGTCGAGGAACACGCGACGTAGCATGATCGCCGACATTTGCGACGGTCGTCAGGGGTGGAAATGGCTCGTGCACTCGTACTCGGCGGGACCGGCGCGATCGGCTCCGCGATAGCGCGGCGCCTGCTCACCGCCGGTTGGACAGTAGATCTCGTCGCCCGCGACCCGAAACGCCTCACGCCCGACCTCGCCGAGGCCGGTGCACGCTTCATAGCCGCCGACCGCCACGACGACGCCGCCTTGGCCGCCGCCTACGGCGCAGGCGCGGACCTGCTCGTCGACTGCCTCTGCTTCACCGCCGACCACGCCCGCCAAGTGCTGCCCTTCGCTGAGGACGCAACCTCGACAGTGGTCATCTCCAGCAAAGCCGTCTACGTCGACGATGCGGGCCGCCACGTCAATTCACCTGCCGCACCACGATTTCCGGGCCCGATCCACGAAACGAACCCGACCCTCGCGCCCGGCAGCGGTGACTACAACACCCGAGAGGGCTACGGCGCCAACAAGGTAGCCGCCGAACGCGTGCTCCTCGACAGTAGCGCCCCGGTCACCATCCTCCGCGCCTCGAAGGTGCACGGCCGCGGCGCGCGTCCTCCCCGCGAGTGGTACTTCGTCAAACGCGTGCTCGACCGCCGCCCTCACATCCTGCTGGCCGCGCGAGGTATCGGCGCCGACCATCCGACCGCCGCCGCGAACCTCGCCGCCTTGGTGGAAACCGTTGCAGCCCAGCCCGGTTCCCGAATCCTCAACAGCGCCGACCCGGACGCCCCCACCGGTCGCCGGATCGCCGCGATAATCGCGGATCACCTGAACCACTCCTGGACAGAGATCCTCCTCGACGAGACCGCCGACCCCACCCTCGGCAACCATCCCTGGAACGCCGGCCCGCCGATCGTCCTCGACACCACCGCCGGCCTGAACCTGGGTTATCGCCCGGTCGGCGACTACGCCGCCACCGTCGTAGACGAAATCGATCGGCTCGTCGAATCGGCTGCGACCTCCCCCGACGGCACATGGCAACTGCCAGGCATCGACGAGGACTTCTTCGCCGATGCCTTCGACTACACAGCCGAAGACGCTTCCCCCTACGTCAGCCCGCGTTAGCGGTGCACTCGGTGTGCACTATCAGCACGTTCTGACTCCCCGCGCTGATCGACCCCACATCCGGCGCCGCGAAGGCGTTCATCGCGGCGCTCTCGGCCTCCTCGCGTGTACCGCCGACCCCGCCGAGCAACTGACTGCCGCGGCGAGCAACCGACCCGCATCCATCGACGAACCGGGCCACCACGACACACCTGCCGAACCGGCAATGCTGCAATGCGGCATCATCGGACTCGCCCCACCCGGCGCGATCCACCGCCCACATGACCCGCCAGACACCGCCGATGCTCTCGGTCGCCAGCGATCCGTACAGCCGTCCATCCGCCCCCGGCTCGGCGTCGGCCACACCGGCCACGGACCCGCCGGCCGCGGCGGCGAGGATCGCGACGACACCGAAAGCCTTGTGCGCCAAAACCATTACCGTCGCTCCTCGCTCGGGGCCGGATCTCTGCGGATGTCGCAGACCCAGAGTAGCTAACAGTCAGCTAAGCCTGTGCGCCGCCACTACTCAGTGCTACTATCTAGCAGTAGTCAGTAACACTGAGTAGCGTTAGGCGGGCGGGTTATGACGACAATGCAAGCTCCGGCGATCCAGGTGCAGGGCCTGGAGAAGTCGTACAAGGATTTGAACGTACTGCGCGGCGTGGACTTCGAGGTGGCACGTGGCAGTATCTTCGCCCTGCTCGGATCGAACGGGGCGGGTAAGACCACCATCGTGCGCATCCTGTCCACGCTGCTCCGCGCGGACGCGGGGACGGCCACCGTCAACGGCTTCGACACCGCCGCCGACGCGGCGCAGGTGCGCGAATCCATCAGTCTCACCGGGCAATTCGCGGCCGTCGACGAAATCCTCAGCGGGCGTGAGAATCTGATACTGGTCGCCCGGCTGCGGCGCGTCCCGAACCCGGGCGTCGTGGCGGATGACCTGCTGGAACGCTTCTCGCTGACCGATGCGGCCACCCGCAAGGTGTCGACCTACTCCGGCGGTATGCGCCGGCGCCTCGATATCGCCATGAGCCTCATCGGGGATCCGCCGGTCATCTTCCTGGACGAGCCGACCACCGGCCTGGACCCGCAGGCCCGCATCGAGGTGTGGCAGACCATCGAGCAGCTCGCCGCCCGCGGCACGACGGTGCTGCTCACTACCCAATACCTGGACGAGGCAGAACAACTCGCCGACCGGATCGCGATCCTGCACGAGGGCCGCATCATCGTGAACGGCACCCTCGACGAGCTCAAACAACTGCTGCCGCCCGCCAAGGTTGAATACGTCGAGAAACAGCCGACCCTCGAAGACGTCTTCTTCGCCATCGTCGGCGAGGCAAAGGAACTCCGATGAACACTCACTTCTTCGGCGATACCGCCATCCTGCTGGGCCGCTCGCTGCGCCACATCACCCGCAGCGTCGACACCATCGTCACCACCGCGGTCACCCCGATCGCCATGATGCTGATGTTCGTCTACGTGTTCGGCGGCGCGATCGACACCGGAACGCATTCGTACGTGAAGTACCTGCTGCCCGGCATCCTGCTCATCACGGTCGCCTCGGGCATCGCCTACACCGCGTACCGGCTGTTCCAGGACATGCGCAACGGCATCTTCGAGCGCTTCCAGTCCATGCCGATCGCCCGGTCATCGGTGTTGTGGGCGCACGTGCTGACTTCGATGGTGGCCAATGTGGTCTCGCTGGTACTCGTGGTGGGCGTCGCGTTGCTCATGGGCTTCCGCACCGGCGCGAGCGTGCCGGCCTGGCTCGGGGTGGCCGGCATTCTGCTGCTGTTCACGCTGGCCTTGACGTGGCTGGCCGTCATCCCCGGTCTCACCGCGACGACCCCGGACGGCGCGAGCGCGTTCTCCTACCCGCTGATCTTCCTGCCCTTCGTCAGTTCGGCCTTCGTGCCCACGGGTTCGATGCCCGGCCCGGTGCGCGCCTTCGCCGAACATCAGCCGGTGACCTCCATCGTCAACGCCATCCGGCACCTGTTCGCGCAGCAGCCGGTCGGCTCCGATCTGTGGATCGCCCTCGCCTGGTGTGTCGGCATTCTCGTTGTGGCGTACTACTTCTCGATGGCCATCTACCGCCGCAAGATCTCCTGACGCGGCGTCCTAAGCGCTGACGGCCCGGGCTCCCGGGCCGGGGCGGCCCTGCACATCGCGTGCGGTGAGCGGGCCGTGCCCTGCGGCGCAATGGATTTCGGCCTTGATCGGCTCCCCGCAGTCACGGTGGAAGAGCTCGACGGGCGGCCCGGCGGGATCGGCGGTCCAATGATCACCCCATTGCATGAGGGCGACCAGAGCGGGAAACAGCTCGATACCTTTGGCGGTGAGGCGGTATTCGTCGCGCGGCCGAGATCCCGCTTCCTGGTAGGTCTCCCGCCGCAGCAGGCCCTCGTCGGTGAGGGTCTTGAGGCGGGCCGAGAGGATATTGCGCGCGCAGCCGATCGCGCGGTGGAAGTCGGCGAACCGCCGCACCCCGTAGAAGGCTTCGCGCAGCACCAGGAACGTCCACTTCTCCCCCACGATGTCGAGGGTGCGCCGGATGGAGCAGTTGTCGGCGTCGAACAGGAACCGATCGGGATGCATACGACCAATCTACCGGACTGGGTTGACTTTCGAAACTCAGGGTGCGATGGTTGAGTTTCCATTCGAAACCCAGCCTCGGAGGTAGTCATGCCCCAACTCGATGTATTCATTCCGGAAGGCGCACTCGGCGCACAGGCCGAACAGGACCTGATCGCAAAACTGACCGACATCCTGCTGCGCAACGAGGGCGCGGATCCCGCCGATCCCAATGCCCGTTCCATCGCCTGGGTCTGGCTGCACCGGCCCGCCGCGGTCTATGTCGCCGGAACACCGGCAGCCCTGCCCCGGTACCGGGTCATCGCGTCCGTCCCGGAAGGCCAGTTCGACGACGAGCGCCGCGAGGCAATGGTCGCCGAAGTCACCGAGGCGGTCCTCGACGCCGAGGCCGACGTCTACCCGCGAGACCCGTTCCGGGTCTGGGTCTTCGCCAATGAGATCCCCGACGGCACCTGGGGCGGTGGCGGCCGCATCGCCCGGCTGGCCGATATCGCGGGCTTCATCTTCGGCAACGCCCAACGCGGCCGCGAGTACGCGGAATCACGCCTCGCGGGCCGCCGCGTTCCGGTCGCCGGGTGAAAGGTTTTGCGTAGCACCACTGCTCGATGCGGTCAGGCCGCCGTGGTTGCGGGGACGAGGTCCACCGCGGCGGTACTGCCGCGCAATATCCAGCGCAGGAGCGGGCCCGTGGCAAGTGTCGTGATGAGGGCCATGCAGACCAGGAGTGAGTAGAGGCGCTGGTTGATGATGCCCAATTGGAGACCGGCGGTGAGGGCGATCAGTTCGGTCAGGCCGCGGGTGTTCAGGAGGATCGCGAGTGCCATGGCCGAGCGGGCGGGGATTCGCGTCAGGCGGGCGGCGAGGTAGCCGCCGATCAGTTTGCCCGCGCAGGCGGTGGCGACGATGAGCAAGAGTTCGGCGATGTCGGCGGCGTGCAGGCGCAGGTTCACGTTGAGGCCGGCGGCAACGAAGAACAGCGGCAGCAGCAGGCCGCCGACTCGGTGGGCGTGTTCGTGGACCACCGCGGCGATCGATGCGGAATCGGCTGCGGTGGTCTGTGATTCGTCGACCGGATCCGGGGACGGGGAGAGCAGGCCCAGCAGGAATGCGCCGAAGATCAGGTTGAGGCCGGCGGCCTCGGTGACCGCTCCGGATGCCAGGACGCCGCTGAGCATCAGACTCGTCGCCAGGATCCGGCGCCGCGGATAGGCGGCAGCCCATGCGTACATGCGCGGAACGCCGACCCGCGTGATGACCATGAGGACGACCAGATACGGTGCCAGCCAGAGCAATTGCCAAGGCCCGTGGCCGTCACCGGCCAGCGCGATCGCCACCGCGAGCAGCAGCCAGCCGATCACGTCACTGGCCGCGGCCGAGGCGAGTGCCATCCGGCCGAGCGGGACGCGATAGAGCCCGGCGTCGATCAGGATGCGGGCCAGTACCGGGAAGGCCGTGATGGCCAGCGCAACTCCGACGAACACCGTGAAACCCGCGGGCAGGCCGTGATATCCCGGCGCGGCCCGGACCGGGCCGAGGGTCAGCAACATACCCACCGCCAGCGGAAGCACCGTGGCGCCGGCCGCGATTGCCAGCGACTGCGGCGGAATGGCATTGCGCCGCCCGCGCCCGGACTCCAGGCCGAGACCGAACATGAACAGGACCACGGCGATCTGCGCCAGACCCTGCACGGCGAAGCGGACCGGACCGGGAAACAGTGTCGCCGACCACGAGCCGAGCACGGTGGGCCCGAGCAGCAGCCCGGCGGCGACCTCGCCGATCACCGCGGGTTGGCCGAGACGTCGTGCGAGAGCGCCGAATCCGGCGGCGAGCACGATGATCGCCGCGATATCGGCCAGCAGGAGCGCGATCTGGGGGCTTGTCACCGTGCGGATAATGCTCGCCCGCCATTCATTCGGACAACCTGTGCACCGTACACGGCAGCGCCCGAACACAATTGACTATTTCCGGCGATCGGGCTGTCCTTGCAACCAATAAGCCGTTCGCGAGTTGTGTGAAGGCTTTTCGCAGATCGCAAAAGGATATTGGTATGCAATTCAGTCTGTGGGTTCGATGGCTGGCAATGCGTGGCGCGCTCCGCGCCGGTTTCGCGGTGCAGGCGCGACTGGGTGACCCGTTGGCCCGATTACTGGTGACCCCCGAACTCAGCGATGATCCGCATCCCGTGCTCGAACAGATCAGGACCCGGGGACCGCTGGTGCACACGCCGGTCGCATGGGTCACCACCGATCACGCCGTCTGCCGGAACATTCTGCGGGACAAGCGATTCGGTGTCATGCCGATGGACATGGGATTGCCGCAGCCGGTGGGCGCGCTGATCAAGCGCACCGACCCGGGCGTGGCCAACCCGGTGGAGCCGCCCGCCATGCTCATGGTCGACCCGCCCGATCACACCCGCTACCGGCAGCTGGTGGCACAGAGTTTCACACCCCGCGCAATCGGCTCGCTGAACACCCGCGTCGCCGAGATCACCGCCGAACTCGTCGACCGCCTCGCCGTCAATCCGAACCCCGACCTGATCACCGATTTCGCGGCGCCACTGGCGACCGAGGTCATCTCCGACATGCTCGGCTTCCCGCCCGGCAGCACCTCGAAACTGGCCAACTTCGGCCGCAGCGGCTCCACCCTGCTCGATGTCGGCATCAAATGGAAGACCTACCAGCGGGCCATCGACGACCTGCGCATCGTCAGCAGCTTCCTCGACGAGCACCTCGGCAATGTGCGCGCCCACGGTTCGGGCGACAACCCGTTCAGCCGGCTCGCCGCCGACGGCGCCCTCACCGATCACGAATACACCGCCAACGCGGCCATGCTGATCGGCGCGGGCGTCGACACCACCGTCAACCTCATCGGCAACGGCATCGTCCTGCTGCTGCAGCATCGCGACCAATTGGATCGCCTGCGCGAGGACCCCACGCTGTGGGACGACGCGATCGAGGAGATCCTGCGCTTCGACAGTCCGGTGCAAATGCTTGCGCGCGTGACGAATTGCGAGCTCGAACTCGCCGGGCACCACGTCCCGTCCGGTGAATTCATCGCGCTCATGATCGGCGGCGCCAACCGCGACCCCGTCGTCTTCACCGAGCCGAGCCGCTTCGACATCACCCGCTCGAACGCCCGCGACCATCTCGCCTTCAGCTCCGGCGTGCATTCCTGCCTCGGTGCTCCGCTGGCTCGCGCGGAGGGCGTCATCGCGCTGCGCGCGTTGTTCGAGACGTTCCCGGATATCTGCCTCGCCGGACCACCGAAGCGACGGGGGCTCGTCACCGTGCACGGATTCAAAGAACTCCCCGTCCGGCTGGGACGACGCCGGCCGGTCGCCGCCACCCGCAACGACGGCGTGCCGGCCGCCGAGTAAGTGCAGAGAATCCGCAGTTGCACAACGAGATCCGGGACGGGGACGGTCGTCAGAGCGGTTGCCGCAGCACCGACGCCACGGCGTCGGCGGACGTCCGCAGCATCTCCGGGGTGTGCCCCGACATCACGCACATGCGCAGGATGGCCTCCCCCGCGGCCACGGCGGGAAAGATCGACAACCCGGTGAAGACGCCCTTTTCGACCAGCCGATGCCACCGGATCGAGGCGCCCAAGGGTGTCTCGAGCGGCACGGTGACGATCGGGCTGCCGGTGATCTCCCGCGTGGCCGAGGCGCCGCTGGCGGCGAAGTCCCGCTTCTTCTTCGATCAGTTTCAGGAAGGCGTCCTCGAGATCGTCGACTCCGGTCCGCTTGCGCAGTTCGGCGGGTGTGGCGTCCGCGATGACTTTTCCATTGCGCAGCAACAGGAGTTTCTCGCAGCGGTCGGCCTCGTCCATGACGTGGCTGGAAATCAGTACCGTTGTTCCGGCGTGGGCGAGGTCGTAGAACTGACGCCAGAGATCGCGCCGGAGTACGGGATCCAGCCCCACTGTGGGTTCGTCGAGTACCAGCACCGGCGGATTCGCCACCAGCGCGCAGGCCAGCGAGACGCGGGCGTTCTGGCCGCCGGACAGGGTATTGGCGAGTTGATCGGCGATATCGCCCAGGCCGACATTCTCGACTGCGCGATCCGCGGCTTGCCGGCTCGCTCCGCACAGCACCGCGAAGTATCGGGCATTCTGCCGAATGGTCAGATCGCCGTAGATGGACGGACTTTGCGTGACATAACCGATGCGGTGTCTCAACGGCGCCGAACCGGCCGGTTGATTCAGCACCGTAATCGAGCCCGAATGGATCTTCTGAAGTCCGATGATCGACCGCATCAACGTTGTCTTCCCCGAGCCGCTGGGGCCCAGCAATCCCATGACGGATCCCACCGCGGTTGTGAAACTGATGTTCTCTAGAACGGGTTTTCGGGAACGATGGACAGTAAGGTGATCCACCGCTATTGCGGCATCGGGCGTCGCGGTCATCGAGTCTCCTTTTGCAGCGGTAGAAAAAGCACGCTACGTCCCTCCATTTCCGTGAGTGTATCGCGGGCGGTGGGGATTTGGGCTTCCTTCATCTCGTACTCGCCAAGAGTTCAACATGTCGCTATGTCCGGCGACCGCGCTGGACTTCGGTCCGGGTTCGTTTTGGTGAAACACCTTGAAACACAATGATTTTGAGAGTACACACGCGGGCTGCGTTCGAATTGCTTGCTCGGAATTTCCTGACCTTACCTACCATGCTCGCTTAAACAAACTGTACGTCCGCTTCCGCCCGATTCCGGCAGGTAGAAGTTGTGACCTCCCATTCGGCGAAGTACCGTCCAGTCGGGGTGAGGCAAATGCGGTAAGAGGGAGGGATGCAATGCATTTCGTCAGCGGGGGCGACCCATCGCTGGTTCCGGAAACCGAGATCAATGGCGTCGAGCGCTTACGCGACATCATCGGCGAGCTCACGCCGAAATCCACGACAATCGAAGGAGCCGAGTCCACACCCGGACCGGATTTCGGGTTCATTCCGGCCGTGGTCCACATCAGCGAACTCCAGTGCACCGGTTCCCTCAGATCCACCGGCGTCGACCCGGCCCACGTCCGCCGCCTGGCCGAAGTGGCCGGCCAGGTCCGCCCCATTGTGGTGGACCGCGCCACCCCCTGGCTCTCCGACCGCGCCGTGGCCTCGGTAGCCGGACTCTCCAGCAAAACGGTCGCCTCCATCCGCTGTGCAATCGGTGAGGATGCGCAGTTGCACGAACGAATGGGAGTCGACGGCCGCGTCCGCCCACTCAACGCCGCAGTAGGCCGCCGCCTCGCCGCCCAACTGATCGAGGCCGACCCGACCGCCTCATTACGCCAGGTCGCAGCCCAAGCCGGCGTCTCCCCGGGCACGGTACGTGACGTAAGAGCCCGCCTGGCCCGCGGCGAAGGACCCCTGCCCCCACGCGCCGACCAGCGCCGTCCCCCAGGTGCACCCACCGCCAAACCCTGCGCACCGGTCGAAGCGGTCGAGGTCATGTCGGTACTGAAGCTCCTCTCGGAAGACCCCCAACTCCAAACCGACCTCCTGGGCCGCCAGCTACTGGGCTGGCTACACCAGCACGTAGTGAACGGCGTGGACAGCACCAAGGTCGCCGAGGTCGTCCCCGACCACTGCATGGACCATTTAGTCGAATTCGCCGTCCGCTGCTCGACCAACTGGGCCAGACTGGCCCAGGCCCTCGAGGACCGCCGCACCTCGTCCTGTGGCGATATCCGCAATCCCCCGGACCGTGTAGTCCGCCGCTATCGCTCCCGCCTCGATGCCATCGAAGCGAAATCCATTGCGGATCACGGGATATGAAAAACGGGCGGTTCCGGCTGCTGTTGCGCCGGAACCGCCCGCGGTTCTCTTTCTTGTGTCCGGAGGGGGACTTGAACCCCCACGCCCTAATACGGGCACTAGCACCTCAAGCTAGCGCGTCTGCCATTCCGCCACCCGGACCGGTGGTGCTCAGCAAGGTTATCGGATGCGGCCGTCTGGACCAAATCCGCTGTTTTCGGGCGGTTTCACTCTCGATGGGGTGTGGCGAGAGTGGTTGCCGCCGGGCCGAATTCCGACCCGGCCGGCGGCACCCGAACTCAGTGGGTCAACGCGTCCAGCAGCGCCGCGCGCTGTCGGGAACCCAGACCGCCGATGCGACGGTCGGCGGGGATTTCGGCCTCGTCCATCAGCTTGGCCGCCTTGACGGGACCGATGCCCGGCAGTGCCTTGATGACCGCGGCGACCTTGGTCTTCTTCACCAGGTCTTCCTTGTCGGCGCGCTTGAGCACCTCCGCCAGGCTGACCTTCCCGCCCTTCACCTGCTGGATCAGCTCCGAGCGAGCCTTGCGAACCGCGGCCGCTTTGGCCAGCGCCTCGGAGCGTTGTTCGGGGGTCATCGTGGGCAGAGCCATATGTCCTTACCTTTCACTCGTTCGCTGGTACGTCGGCCACGAGTAAACATGACACCGGGCCTGGTACTGCAACGACACACCGCGCGGACCAGGGGAAGCGGTCCAGCGACCGGCGAAAAGAGGCCATTCGATACAGGTCAGTCGACCAAAAGTTTGCTGGGGTGGACACCTGGCAAATCGGGGGTTCACCGGGGGCTTCTGGTACTACGGTGGGCCGCGACACACGCGCGCACCGGTGAAAGGCGGGGCAGATGACGGGGTCGTATTCGTACGCCGAGCCGGTCACTACCGAACTACCCCTGGCAGAGCGATACGACAGCGCCGAACCCGTGACCTGGCACGGCGCCGACGTCTATCCGCTCTACTCCGAAGCGGTGGGCATCTCCCCCACCACCGTCACGCTGACATTGCGCTCCGCGGCGCTGCGGTTCGGGGTCCGGAGTCTCGGCATCGGCCTGGCCGTGGACCACGGGCACGTCCTGCTCGACGGCCGTCAGCTACGCGGCGTCGACGTCTGGAGCGATGCCATGGACGGCGGCATCGACCTGCAGGTCTGCCCGACCGGACCCGAAGCGGGCATCACCCTCACCCCGGTCTGGGTCGACGCCACCGACGCGACCGTCTCCTGGTCCGGCAACTACGGCATGGTCATCACCCGCGAACGCGCCGGCACGATCCTGCACTGCAGCACCGGCGTCGGCCCGCCCGATTTCGGGGAACTCGTCGTCGAACTCGTCCTCACCGACACTCCGCCGCCACCCGAACCACCTACCGAAGCCAGCCGCTATCGCGACGCCCTCTACGAGCTGGCCGTCGCCATGCACGGGCGCGGCGAGGAGGACCAGGCCCGCCAGCTCTGGGCGCAGGCGGCCGGTTTCGGTCACCTCGGCGCGGCCTACGACCTCGGCGTGATCCGCTATCGCGGCGGCGACTACGCCGAGGCCGAACAGTGGTGGCGCACCGCCGCCGAACACGGCGACCTACGCGCGATGGCAGGCCTCGCCGAAGTCCTCGACCGCCGCGGCAATGTCAGCGAAGCGCGGGTGTGGCGCGCCGCCTGCGCCGCCGAATCGCAGTAGCTCTCCGCAGTCGGGGCAACTACGCAGACCGTGCAATTCCGGCGCGGCGCAGGCTCTTCCGGCTAGGCCGGAACGGTCGCGCCGCCAGTGCGGTAGCGCCGCAGATACTCCCCGGTCAGCGAATCCGGATGCGCGAGCAGCTCACTCGGAGTACCGGTGAAAACGACCTCGCCGCCGTCCTTTCCACCGTCGGGCCCGAGGTCGATGACCCAGTCCGCGTGCGCGACCACATCGAGATTGTGCTCGATCACCACCACCGTATTGCCGCGCTCCACCAGCCCGTCCATGAGCGCGAGCAGCGTATCGACATCGGACATGTGCAGACCCGTGGTCGGTTCGTCGAGCACATAGACACTGCCCGTATTCTGCAGCTGCGTGGCCAGTTTGATGCGCTGCCGTTCACCGCCGGACAGCGTACTCATGGCCTGCCCGAGGCTCAGATAGTTCAGCCCAACCTCGTTCATGGTGCGCAACTTGGCATTCAATGCCTTCTCCGGGAAGAACTCCACCGCGTCCTCGGCCGCCATCTCCAGCACGTCGGCAATGGATTTGCCGCGCAAGGTGAGTGCGAGCACCTTGTCCGAGAAGCGCCGTCCGTCACAGGATTCACAGTGCGTGGTGACCGGATCCATATAGGCGATCTCGGTGATGATGACTCCGCGGCCCTCGCATTCCTGGCACGCGCCATCGGAATTGAAGCTGAACAGCCCCGCCGGCTCCCCGGTCGCCTTGGCGAACAGCTTGCGGATCGGATCCATCAGCCCGAGATAGGTGGCGGGCGTGGAGCGCGAGCTCGCCGCGATCGCTGACTGATCCACGAACACCGATTCCGGGTAGCGGGCCATGAATTCGTCCCGGATCAGGCTGCTCTTCCCGGACCCGGCGACACCGGTGACGGCGGTGAGGATGCCGGTCGGGATGGTGACCGTGACGTTCTTCAGGTTATGGGCATTGGCCTCGGCGACGGTCAGTTCGCCGGTCGCGGTGCGGAATTGCTGCTTCACACGGAAGGTGCGCCGCAGTCCCTGCCCGGTGAGAGTGTCGGCGGCCCGCAGTTCGGCGAAGCTGCCGGTGAAGACCACCTCGCCGCCGTGTGCGCCGGCGCGTGGCCCGACATCCACGATGTGGTCGGCGATCTGGATGACATCCGGATCGTGCTCGACCACCAGCACCGTATTGCCCTTGTCGCGCAGCGCCTCCAGCATCCGGTTCAACCGCCCGACATCCCGCGGGTGCAGGCCGACACTGGGTTCGTCGAAGATATAGGTCATCCCCACCAGCGTGCTGCCCAGATGCTTGATCATCTTGAGCCGCTGGCCCTCACCGCCGGAAAGGGTCGAGGTCGCCCGATCCAGGCTGAGATATCCGAGCCCGATATCGACCACCCGGCCCAAGGCGACGCGGGTGGCTTCGGCGAGCGCTTGCGCGGCCGGATCGGTCACCTGCCCGAGCACCTCCACCAGATCGGTGATCTGCAGCCCGGTCCACTCGGCGATATTGCGGCCGTTGATCTTCGTGGCCAGCGCCTTCGGATTCAGCCGTGCGCCGTGACAGGCCGGGCAGATGCCTTCGGTGAGGAACTTCTGGATCTGCTGGCGGGTCTTCTCACTCAAGGCGGAGGTGTCGCGTTTGAGCTGGGATCGGGTGAACTTGTCCGCCAGCCCTTCGTAATTGGCTTTCCAGGTGCCTTTGTCGAAAGCCAATTCCACTTTGCCGCCACTGCCGTGTAGCAGGTCGTGCCATTCGGCGTCGGTGTAGTCTGCGAGTTTCTTGTCCGGGTCGAATCGGCCCGAGCTGCCGTACATCTGCCAGGAGCCGCCGCCGGCGTTGTAGCCCGGCAACAGAATTGCGCCCTCGTTGAGCGATTTCGATTTGTCCACAAGTTTGTCCGGGTCCGCGGCGATGGTCATGCCCAGTCCGTCGCATTCGGTGCACATGCCCTGCGGGGTGTTGAAGGAGTACTCGTGGACCAGCCCGCTGGAAGGGCTGCCGAAGCGTGCGAACAGGGCTCTGATCAGCGCGTAGATATCGGTCATGGTGCCGACGGTGGAGCGTGGCCCGCCGCCGACCGCCTTCTGGTCGATGATGACCGGCGCGGTCAGGTTCTCGATGGCCTCGGCGTGCGGGCGTTCGTAGCGGGGCAGGAAGTTGAGGATGAAGGCCGGGAAGGTGGCGTAGAGCTGCCGTTGTGACTCCACGGCGATGGTGTCGAAGACGATCGACGATTTGCCGGAGCCGGATACCCCGGTGAATACGGTGATCTTGTTCTTGGGGATTTCGATCGAGATGTTGCGCAGGTTGTGCTCGCGAGCGCCGAGGACCCGAATCGTGTCGGGAGAGGCAGAGGGCATAGGCACCACCATGCCATCCGTACCCCCCGAAATGTGCGGGGAATTGTGATGCAAATCACAGATCTGGCGGCGAATATCAGGGTCCAGCCAGGATTGCCGGACGATGACGGCCCTCTACAGTGGCGGTCGATCATCGAGGCCCGACCAGAGGACAACTCATGAAGACCATGCGATGGACGGCCGTCGCGGCCGCCCTGCTCGCCGTCACCCTGCTGACGGGCTGCACCGAGGTGAAGACCGCGCTCAACAAGGGCGGCGACACCAAGTGCAGCGACTACGTCAAACAGAACGCCGACGATCAGCGCATGACCATCACCAAGTTCATCAAGCAGCAGACCGGCGACGACCACGAGCCTCCCGGCACCCAGGTCGACCTCTCCATGGCCGCCGTCCAAACCCTCTGCCAGGTCCAGGCCAACGGCGACACCCCCATCAAGAACGCCGACATCGCCGGCATCTTCATCAAGAAGTAGCCCGCCCCCATTCCCCCACCCGCGCACCACCTTTCGTGCAGGTCAAGCTCCGATTTCATTTTTCGGTGAAGCCTCGGCTAATCTTGTCCAGCATCACCGGTCCGGGTGGCGGAATGGCAGACGCGCTAGCTTGAGGTGCTAGTGCCCGTATTAGGGCGTGGGGGTTCAAGTCCCCCTCCGGACACAACGAAGGCCGGATTTCATTGCAGGGCAATGGAATCCGGCCCTCTCTTTCTGAAGGTGCGGGTCGGCCTCAGAGCAGCCCCAGCAGTCGAAGGTCGGTCACGTACTTGATGATGAGCGGCTGCGAGACATGCGGGATATCGTCGCCCGCACCGACTTTCGCCTCCTGCACTGCGGCGCGGAAACGATCGGTGAGTGCCATCGAACCGTTCACGGGAGTCGCCGGCTTCAGGTAGTAGTGCAACAGCGGCAGCAGTGAGTAATGGCGCTGACGCTCGGGCAGAGTGCGGAGCGTCGTCTCGAAGCGCCGCAACCAGGAGTCGTAGTCGCCGACCCGCTGAATCGAGTATCCGGCGCCGATCAACCAGTCGATGAACTCATCCAGGCCGATGCCGTCGTCGTACGGGTTCATCACATGGAAGGTGCGGAATCCGCCGGTGCATTGCGCGCCCAGGGTCGAGATCGCCTCGGCGACGAATTCGACCGGAAGGCCGTTGAAGTGCGCACGCTGCCGGTTACCCTCGGCATCACGCTCATAGAACGAGCCCGGCGCGACACCGGTGGCGACCACACTGAGCATCAGCCGGGTGAACATGTCCGGCAGGTTGAGCTGACCCGCGTAGCCGGTGTCGGCCAGGATCAGGTCGCAGCGGAACACCGCCACCGGCAGCCCGCACAGGTCGTGCGCCGCACGCAGCAACACCTCGCCCGCCCACTTGCTGTTGCCGTAACCGTTGGCGTACCCGTCGTTTATCTTGCGGGAGCCGCTGATTCGGCGGATGTCGGCGTCCTCGGTGAACGTGCTCGATTCGATCTGATCGCCTACCCCGATCGTCGATACATAGGTGTACGGCTTGAGCTTCGTGGTCAGCGCGAGCTTGATCAGCTCGGCGGTGCCCAGCGTATTCGGGCCGAACATCTCGCTGTACGGGAGTACGTGGTTGACCAGGGCGGCCGGGTCGACGATCACGTCGACGATATCGGCCAGCCGCTGCCAGGTCGCATGGTCGAGGCCCAGTTCGGCCTCGCCCTTGTCGCCGGCGATGACCTCGAGATGATCGGTGGCGAGCGTGCGGTATCGGTCGAGCAGTTCCGGGTCGCCGCTGTCGAATACCTTGTCCAGCCGGCCGCGGGCGTCCGCATCGGACTTGGCGCGCACCAGTGCGATCACCTTGCCGCCCGCCGACTCCATCCGATCCAGCCACTCCAGTGCCAGATAGCGGCCCAGAAATCCGGTCGCGCCGGTCAACAGCACCGTGCGCACCTCGGTCGCAGGCCCGGGCTGGCTCGGTGCGTTCGCCAGGACGGACTCGTCGAGGAATCTGTCCAGTGTGAGGTCACCGGCGTGCACCGTGGTGGCGTCGCGTCCGTGCACGGCCCGGTAGGTCGGCCGCTTGGAACCCTGCCGTTCGGTCTCGATGTAACCGGCGATGGCCGCCAGGTCGTTGGCCGGGCTGACTATGACACCCACCGGGACGTCGACGTCGAATATCTCGCGCAGCAGGTTGCCGAATGTCAACGCCGACAACGAGTCTCCACCCAGATCGGCGAAGTAGGCATCGGGCCGCGGAGTGGCGCCCGCCGCGCCCAGCACGGCGGCCGCCGCCCGGCCGACAGTGTCCAGTACCGGAAGATCGGCAGCACCCGCACGCAGTGCGCGCAGCGATTCGGTTTGCTGTTCGGCCAATTCGGCGTACAGCTGCTCGAGCCGCTCACCGTAGCGCTGCTGCAGCTTCTTCTGCGCCAGCTTGCCGAGGTCGGTCAGGAGCCCATTCGCCGCGGCGAAAGGCGTTGTCTCGATGATGAACTCGCGCGGAAGTTCATAGGACTGCAGATCGGCGGCCTTGGCGATCTCGCGCAGCGACTCCTTGATCAGCGGCGTGAGCGATTGCGCGTCATGCTGCTGCAGCGCCTCCTCGGTCGGCACGACGACGGCGAGTGGGTACGAGCGTGTGCTGTTGGCGTAGACGTAGATCTGGCGCACCAGCGGGCTGGTACCGAATACCGTCTCCAGCTTGGCGGCGGTGATGAATTCGCCCTGTGAGAGTTTCAACACGTTGTTGCGGCGGTCGATGTAGGTGAGGTGGTCGGGGGCTGTTTCGGCCATGATGTCGCCGGTCAGGTAGTAGCCGTCCGAATCGAACGCCTCGGCGGTGAGTTCCGGTCGCTTGTAGTAACCCGCGAACTGCGTCATCGACTTGACGGCCAGCTCACCGCGCGGATAAGGCCGATCACTGCTGAAGTAGCCCAGGTCGGGGACATCGACCAGTTTGTAGTCGATCACCGGTGGGCGTTGTACGCGGCCGTCGATCAGCAGCAGCACCGATTCGGTCAGGCCGAACGTGTCGACCAGATGCATATCGGTGAAGGACTCGACCCATGTCCTCAGGTCCGCCGACAGCGGCGCGGAGCCGGTCGATGCCGCCACATACCGCCCGCCGAGCAGGTTCTGACGTTGGTAGGCCATCACTTCCGCTTCGACGGCTGCGCGGTCGCTCTCGGCGACAGACCGCGAATCCACCTCGCGCCGATACTCTTCGAACAGCATCTCCCAGACCCGCGGCACGAAATCCAACTGGGTAGGCCGCACCAGCGCGAGGTCCTCGAAGAAGGTCGAAAGATCGCGTGTGGCAGCAAAATACGCGGTACCTCCGGCGGCGAGCGTCCCGTAGAGCATCGCCCGCCCGACAATGTGACTCATCGGCCTGAAGTTCAGCGTGAGCGAGGGCACGACGCCGTCCATATGTATCGCGGAAGTGGTGGAGCTGAGCCAGATCCGGGCCACCAGCTCCCGGCGATACATCGCGCCTTTGGGTGTCCCGGTACTGCCCGAGGTGTAGATCAGCAATGCCAGCGAGTCGTCCGCCGCCGGTTCGATCGCCGGCGCCGGCCGCGTCGCGCCGCGCTCCAGCGCATCGGTCAGCAACTCCACGACCACCGTGCTGCCCATCTCGGCCAACCGTGCGCGCGCCGCATCGACGGCCTCGCGATGGTCGTCGACCTGCGGGTGGTAGTCGAAAACGACCAGCCGCGCAGGCGCATACCCGGCCGCTATCAGCCCGACGGCCACAGCCAGGTAATCCACGCTCGCGGCGATCACGGTCGGCTCGGTTTCGGCCACCACCGGCTGCAGCCGCGCGACCGCCGCACTCGCCTGCAACGGCACCGACACCGCATCGAGCGAAAGCAGCGCCAGATCGATGGTCGCGTAGTCCACGCTGGTGAAACCCAGAACGCAGACCCGATCGCCGGGCGCTATCGGATCACCCGCCCAGGCAGCCGCCAGCGCGCCGACCCGGTCACCCAGCCCGCGGTAGGTGATCGTCTCGAACCGGGGCAACAGCTCCGCCGATGTCCGGCCGGTGGCCGCGTCCTGGACGAAACGCACCGCACGCTGTCCCAGCGCAGGACGTTCCGCATAGCCGTCCAGCACCGCTCGCACGATGTCGGGCAGCTGCGATCCCGCCCGCTCGACCGCTTCGCCGACGGCTACGTCCGGCCGCGCATCGGCGAACTGTCGATCCGTGGCGTACAGCCCGGCGACGCGTCGCGCCAGCCGCTCTTCTCTGGTTTCGATCGGCATAGCCATCTCTTTCGTGGGTGAAGGCTCGATTGCAGGACCAGATTGTAGGACGATTTGATAGAACTATTCAACGCCCCTAGGGTGATGGAGGCGAAAGTGGATCGATCGGACAGAGGAGGTCCAGTGAGCTCCGGCAATCGGCTCACCGGTACACAACTGGCAGTGACCGCACTGCGCGAAGGAATCCGCGTCGGCCGCTACGTTCCCGGCCAGCGCTTGGTGGAAGCCGACCTCGTCGCCGAAATCGGCGTCGGCCGCAACTCGCTGCGCGAGGCATTCGCCCACCTGGCCAGCGAAGGCCTGGTCCACATCGAGCCGCACCGCGGCGCATCGATCCGCCGCCGCACCCAAGAAGAGATAGCCCAGCTCTACGACCTCAGCGAAGTCCTCGAGGGACTCGCCGCCCGCCTGGCAGCGATCAATATCTCCCGCCCCGGAAACGCCGACCTACTGTCGGCAGCCACCGATCGCGAACAAGCGGTCGCCTCCGCCGGCCCCAACCAGCGAATCGACGAAGCCGCCCACCTCCACGAAGCAATCCTCACCATCGCCGACAACCCCCGCCTGACGGAACTAACCGCCAACCTCCACATCCTCACCTTCAGCTTCCAGCTACGCCACGCCCAGCTAGCCGGTTCGGAAGCCCACGGCGAAACCTCACTGGCCGAACACCTCGCAGTAGTCGAAGCCATCCGCCAAACCGACCCACAACAAGCCGAAACGGCCATGCGAACCCACGTCCGCAACGCCAAAGCCTGGGCACTGACCCTCCCCCGCTCCGCATTCGGCGGACCTGCCTGATCTTTCGCCCCAACAATCCACGAGAGCGGCTGGATATGCTTGTCTGCGTCCGTGTTCTGTGACGTTGATCGAGTAGTCGCTCCCTATACCGAAGGACCGCCGCCGTGTCGGAAGCGTTCGACTGGTCTTTGCCGAAGACATACAGCCAGGTCATCGATATCGACGACTACCTGGTGATGCCCGAGGATGTGTCGCGGACCGTCGAGGTCAAAGACGGGATGATCGTCTTCTGCGAATCACCCTCGCCCAACCACAACATCGTTTCCCGGAACATCGAACGCGCACTAGCCGACGGTGAAGCGAAACGGGCTGACCGGCAGCCATGCTTACGAGTCAACCGCGACATCGATATGCTGGTTTCGGAAGTCCCCTTCCACTACAAGCGTCCCGACGTGATCGTCTACCGCTGTATCGATGAACCGCGCCCACGCTGGAAAACCAAACCCACTGTGGCGGACGCGATTCTGGTAGTCGAGGTGGTTTCGCCGACCACTGTCACTGCCGATACCATCGACAAGCGCGCTGAGTACTCCCGTTATGGAATCCGGCATTACTGGATCGTCCGGATGGCCAACGACGACGGTCCGGCGATCTCCATCGAGATGCTTACGCTCGACTCCGACGGTAGGTACGCCTCGAACGGCTATCGCAACCGCAGCGACCACTTCGCCGCAGCGATCGATACGCTCGCACCCTTCGAGATCACTCTCACCTGGGAACAGCTCGACGAAGGCCTCGACTGACTCCACAACCTCCACGGCAGCCGCATATTTCCGCTTCTGGACCCGCGCCGAACCGTGATGGTTCATAGGGCGTGGCAGATGAGGATCAGTAGGACGCAGAGTGGGGTGGCGAGGGTGGCTGCGAGGGATAGCCAGGTTGCTCCTCGCGCGATGGGCCTGCGGGTGAGGTCGGGCTCGAGCATGGGCGGTCCCTCGGGTGGCGAGTAATGCGTCGGAGCGGCTCAATGTAATCGCGATCACATGTCATTCGAAGACGCATTATCTCCAAGACCGTCCGGGGGACTGGTGGCGGTGGTTGGACGAACCTCCAGGCGCGCGCGGTGCGGACTGTGAGACTTCCGAAACTAGATGGCAACATACCGGGTAATTGATTAGGCTAAGGAATGTGTAGGGCTACCCGGCCGCGCCGACGACGTCGTAAGACTTTCCCCGCCGGGCCGCACGCGCTGTCCATGCTCGCGCAGAGCCGGCGATTCCCGAGTCCGAACGTCTCAGTGGCGTCGGCTGTTTTCACCTCCTCCGGGCGGTAGCGGTACAGGAAGCGGACCCGCACACCTGTAGTCCGTCGCACCCTAGGAGGCAGACCTGTGAGGCCGGGAGTTCTAGCGCCGCCCCAGACCGACATTCGACAAACCCCCGGCGACACTCCCCCGCACAGCACCTTCGGTTCCCTGCGAATCCGCAACTACCGCCTCTTCTTCACCGGTCAGGTCATCTCCAATATCGGCACCTGGATGCAGCGGATCGCGCAGGACTGGCTGGTGCTCAGCCTCACCGGATCCGCGGCCGCGGTCGGCATCACCACGGCCCTGCAGTTCCTGCCCATGCTCTTGTTCGGACTCTACGGCGGCGTGCTGGTCGACCGGCTGCCCAAGCGGCCGCTGCTGGTGTTCACCCAATCCGCAATGGGCGCAACCGGGCTCGCACTGGGCATTCTCACCCTCACCGGTCACGTGCAGGTATGGCATGTCTACGCCTCGGCTTTCGTGCTCGGCCTGGTCACCGTCGTCGATAATCCGGCCCGCCAGACCTTCGTCTCCGAGATGGTCGGCCCGGAGCAGCTGGCAAACGCGGTCAGCTTGAATTCGGCCAACTTTCAGTCCGCCCGACTGGTCGGTCCCGCTGTCGCGGGGGTGCTGATCGGGGCGGTGGGCAGCGGGTATGCGTTCGTGTTCAACGGAGTGTCGTTCCTGGCCCCCATCGCGGCACTGTTGTTGATGCGCACAGGCGAACTGCGAGAGGTCGAGCGCACTCCACGCGGCAAGGGTCAGCTGCGCGAGGGACTACGTTACGTCGCGGGTCGCCCCGAATTGATCTGGCCGATCATGCTGGTCGGCTTCATCGGCACCTTCGGATTCAACTTCGCCATCTGGCTCACGGCCTTCACCCATAACGTCTTCCATTCGGGCGCACAGACATACGGCCTGTTCAACACGCTGATGGCGGCAGGCTCACTGGCCGGCGCCCTGTTGGCCGCTCGCCGCGCCACCTCCCGCTTGCGGATACTGGTCGCCGCGGCGCTCGCCTTCGGCCTGCTCGAGGTCGTGGCCGCGATGACCCCGTCCTTCTGGCTGTTCGCGCTCCTGCTCGTGCCGATCGGCATGTTCGGCCTGACCGTGAACGTGACGGCCAACTCCTCGATCCAGATGGCCACCGACCCGGCCATGCGCGGTCGCGTCATGGCGTTGTTCATGATGGTTTTTACCGGTGGCACCCCGATCGGCGCGCCTCTGGTGGGCTGGATCACCGATACCTACGGCGCGCGTATCGGATTCGCAGCCGGCGGTGCGATCTCGGCTGTCGCCGCGCTCGGCGTCGGCCTGATCCTCGCGCGGATCGCGGGCCTGCGGCTGCACCAGCTGCGCCCGGCATACTGATCCGAATCACGGCGAAAACAACTGTGCCGTCCGCTCTTTCCCGCAAATACGCTGGCAGGGTGAGCGAACGTGATTGGCATGCCTGGCATGCGGAGTACGACCGGCCCGGCACCCATCTGGCTCAACGGCTCGAGGCCGTGCAGGAGCAGATCCGGCCGCGCTGGATGCCGCCCGGCCGGGACCGCTGCGGGTGATCAGCCTGTGCGCGGGCCAAGGCCGGGACATCATCGGCGTACTTGCCGAACATCCCCGACGCGACGACGTGACCGCGCGGCTGGTGGAACTCGATCCACGCAATGTCGCGGTGGCACGAGAGCTGGCGCAGCAGCACGGGCTGGAAGGCGTGGCGGTCGTCGCCGGCGATGCCGCACAGACCGATCAATATGCGAGCCTGGCACCCGCGGACCTCGTCGTCGCATGCGGGATCTTCGGCAATATCACCGATGCCGATATCGAGCGCACCATCGAATTCGCTACGCAACTGTGCGCGCACGGCGGAACAGTGGTGTGGACGCGCGGGCGCTGGGAACCGGATCTGGTGCCACAGATCGGCGCCTGGTTCGCGGAGCGCGGCTTCGAGGAGGTGTGGATTTCGGCCCCGCACTTGTCATTCGGCGTCGGCGCGCATCGATTCGCGGGCACGCCGGCCCCGCTGGAAACGGGCGCCACCATCTTCACTTTCATCGGCCACGACGCGCTGTTCGGCCGGTCCGGGTAACCACGTGATCATGGCATTGCGGCCCACGATCGGGGTCCGCCGTATCGGAGCCTGAGCAGGAAGTCGACCCAGCCGGCGACTCCGACGCCGTAGGAGGCGCTGAATCCGGTTCCGGTTTCGTCCGGTGCCAGCAGGCGGCCGCGGTACATCCCGGCCCGGGCGACGAGTGCGGCAGCCATATCGTCGGCGTAGCGCCGGTACCGCTCGTCTGCGGTGTGGTCGGCAAGGTCGAGCAGCAGTTCCCCGGCACCGGCGAGGCCGTGGCATTGCGAGGATCCGGCGGCCCACCGGCGACGCCAGACCGCTTCGGCGGCGCGCTCCGGCCACCGCAGCGTCGCAGTGTCGTTGCTGTGTTGCAGCATTCGCAGCAGGAAGGTTCCTACGCCTGCCGAGCCGCTGCACCAGTAATCGAGGAGTTGATGCGGGGCGCGCGGCCCGACCGGCCACAAGGCGCCCGCTTCGGTGTCGACGGCGCAGTGGTGCAGGGTATCGGCCGCCTCGTGAGCCATGGCGATCCATGCCGGTTCTTGACAGCGGATGCCCGCAGCGAGCAGGAAGTCGGCGATTCCGGCGGTGCCGTGGGCGTACCCGTAGTCGATCACCCCGGCCAGGTGTGAGTCGAAATCGTCCGGGATCGGCCAGACCAGCATGCCGTTGCGACGTTCGGCGCGTTCCATCAAGTGAGTCGCGCAGCCGCGGACCCGTTCACCGAAACCCGGCTGTCCACTGGCCGACCAGAGCAGCAAGCTCGCGAAACCGGCCCCCGCAACCCCGTGTGCCACATCCGGATTCGGCCACTCACCAGGTACCTGGTCGAGCAGACTGCAGCCGGCCTCGCGGAAGGTGTCCGAATCCAGCAGCCGGCCTGCCTCGTACAGCGCCACCGCGGTGCCCGCACGGCCGAAATACAATCCCGGCAACGGATTCGGATCCCGGCCGATTCGGTCCACCAACCACGTCGTGCCGGCGTGAACGGCGTCCCGCACATGGGTATCGCCGGTGGTCTCGGCGGCTCGGATCAGTGTTCGAAGCACTCCTGCGGCACCGTGACACTGTGTTCGCTGTTGGTGTGCGGTTTCCACAACCGGTCGGGGTCCTCGGGTCGCACCGAGGAGATCAGGTAGTCGATGCCGTCGGCCAGCATTCTGTCGACATCCCCCTCGACACCGCGTGGCCCAGCCGCGACGTCGAGAGCGGACGACGCACGCGTGGTCAGGAAACTCCGGGCGCAAGTCAGAGACCAGCGCTGTTCGGAGTCTTCCCGTAGCAGTCCGCGCAGCAGGGGCGTCGATTCCGCGGTGTCGGAGTCGGTCGCGGCGGCGAGTTCGAGCAGACGAGTCACGCGAGAGTCGAGACTGCGCCCCGCCTCGTCATCCGCGGTGAGAGTGGGATTGCCGCCCGAGCAGAGCAGGAACAGCAGCGCGCCGAGCGAATAGCCGTCGAGCGCCGGATGCGCCGGCTCGCCCGACATATGCTCGGGCGCCGCGTATCCCGGCGTCCATGCCGCGGCGGTGGTCTCCCCGGTCCGGGTCGCGTATTCCAGGTCGATCAGCACCAACGATTCGTCCGCGCGCACCATCACGTTCGACGGCGACAAGTCGCACAGGACAATGTCTTTCCCGTGCGCGGCGCCGACGAGGTCGACCAGCCGCAGTGCCATGGCCCGCCAGCCGGGCAGACGGTGGTGCTGCTTGCGCCACGCGGCGAGAGTCACGCCGTCGATGCGCTCCTGTACGTGGAACAGATCCCCGCCCTGTTCGAACAGCGCCATACTGCGCGGCGCGGCCCGCTGCCCCGCCAGCGCCTCGAACAGCGCCGCTTCATTGCGCAACGCAGACTGGAAATCCGTTGCGTGACGTCCGGTTCCGACGCCGGCGCGGGCCTGCTTCACGATCACCGCCAGCCCGGTGGACCGGTCGATTCCTTCGAAGACGCCGCCCTTGTTGGCATGCCGAATCGCTCGGTGCACCTCGAAGCGGCCATCGAGCAGGACGCCGCCGATCTCGTCGTCGCCCGTCGCCGCGGCGCCGACGCCGAGGATGACCGGATACACATGCGGCATACGGCCTTCGAAGAAGCCCGCAGCGATATCCAGATCGAACGGGTTCACCGACGCCGCAGCCAACTCGACCCGCACCTCCCCCCCCCCCCAGCCGGTTGTGGCGCCGGGAGTTCCAGCAGTTCAGGCCGATCACCGGTCTTCCGTACAGCGACTGCACGCACGGCTCATCTCCAGTTCGTCGGTCCTTCCCGGCCGCGCTGATCGCCGGGTACAACCCAGTCAAGCCATCGCGCCGTCGAAGCTGAAATACCGATCAGATAGCCACTGATACCGTGGAAGTATGAACGAGCTGGAGACACGCCAACTCCGGTACTTCGTCGCCGTCGCGGAAGAACTGCACTTCGGGCGTGCCGCCCGGCGACTCGGCATAGCGCAGCCGCCACTGACGCGCGCGATCAAAGAACTCGAACACCAACTCGGCGTCGAACTCCTGCGGCGCACCACACGGCAGGCCACGCTCACCCCGGCCGGCGAGGTACTGCTGGATGACGCGCGCATCGCACTGGACGCGGTCGGCGCCGCCGGCCGCCGCGCCCGGCACGCGGGCCGGTCCGCACCGACCCTGCGGCTGGCACTCAAGGCGGACATCGACGGCGGCCTGCTGCCACGAATCCTCGACACGTTCGCCCGGGAAGAGGCAGCCCTGCCGATCACGGTGGTACTCGGGCGATTCGGCGAACAGGCGCACGCGGTGCGGGACGGCCACGCGGACGCGGCACTGCTGCTGAACCCCTTCGACGAGCGCGGGCTGGACTCCGAGCCACTGCTCACCGAGCCGTACCTCCTGGCCGTCGCCGCGGCCGGCCCGCTGGCCGCACACCCGACCGTCCGTCTCGCCGACCTGACAGGCTGGCACCTGCCCGACGGATCACCCGCGGAGCACGGTCTTGTTGTTCCCGGCCGAAACGGCGTGCGCGACGGCCATATTCGCCACCCCGGCCCGGCCGAGCGCGAGTATTCGGCTTCGGGCACACCGGAAGACGCCTCGGACCTGCCGCAGATCTTCAAACTGATCGAGCTGGGCAGCATCGTCTGCTTCTTCCCGGCCTCACTCACTCGCCTGTATACGCGACCCGAAATCGCCTATCTGCGAGTCGAAGACCTCGCACCAGCCACCCTGTCGGTGGCGTGGCCGCAGCACTCCCGCTCGCCCGCCGTCGCGGCCTTCGTGCGCGCAGCCATCAAGGTCGCGGCCGATGCGTGAATCCGCGCCGCTGCCTGCTGCGGTCCTCAGCGGGGCAGCAGTGCGAAAACGGCCTCGACCGGCGGGCGCACTACCTGCTCGATCGGCGGCGGCAACTGGCGCAGGAACTGCTCGACCGGCTCCGGGAGCGGCCGCGCGGGGGCCGGGGCGGCAGGAGGTGCGGGCTGCACCGGTGCGTTCGAACCACGCGGATTGCCCTTGCGGTCGAATCCTCGCTTATCGAAGCCGTTCCGGTCGAATCCATTGCGGTCGTAACCGTATCGGTCGAAGCCGGACCTGTTGAAACCATTGCGGTCATACCCGAACCGGTCGAATCCGCCGCGGTCGAAGCCCTTCCTGTCCCGGCCGAACGTGTCGAAACCATTTCTGTCGAAGCCGTTTCGATCGTAGCCAAGCCTGTCGAACCCTCGGCGGTCGAAACCGCTCTTGTCGAAACCGCTCTTGTCGAAGCCGTTCCGGTCGAACCCCTTACGATCGAAACCGTTACGGTCGAATCCCTTGTTGTCGAAACGATCTCGGTTGGGATCACGCAGGCTGGACGTCGAATCCGTGGAATCATCGCGGCTGAGCGTGGAGGTGGTCGGCGTCTCGTCCGTCTTGTCGGCGAGGGCGGGCGCGGCCAGGATTGCGGGAACCATCACGACTGTCGCGACCGCGGTGGCCCGTAGTCCGCGGCGGTGAGGTTTTCGGGCATCGGATTTCTCGCTCATGGTTTTCAGCCTTCGAATCGGGGATCCCGGCGGGATCGTCCCGACCAACGTATGGCCTGCATACGGCCCGTGACGTCGCCCGGAAGTGCCGATATCGCCAGCCGATCGGCTGGAAATTCGTGGCCGACCGGGTGACGGCGTCGCCATGTGGTGGGTATTTCACCGGGATACACGCCAGCTGGATATTCCGCCGTATTCTTCTTTTCGGCATCGTGGTCGATGCGATTTGCTGAAGACGTTTCTCGCCCTTGCTTGCTAATTCCGTTCGAGGAGGATGTGGGATATGCGGCGTGCACAGAGCGTTGTCGCGATGTTCGTGGCCCTGGTAACGGCGTCGAACGTGGCCGCCTGCGCGGGGAAGCACTCGGGAGAATCGGAATTGCCGGCAGTCACGGTGCCTGCCGGTCTGGACGCCTTCTACGCCCAGCGGGTGAATTGGCAGGAGTGCGGTACGGGAGAGACCGGAGGATGGTTGACCGGCGAGCCTGACGCCGGTCTGACATGCGCGTATATCACCGCACCGCTGGATTACACCGCGGCACGCGACCACGCGATCGCCGATGTCGCGACGGTGCAACTGGCCGTCGCCAGGCGAGCCGCCACGGGCACGAAGACGGGCAGCCTGCTCTCCATCAGCGGCGGTCCCGGCCAGACGGGCCTCGCAGCCGCCGAAGGCGCTGTCCCCGATGAGGTCCGTGAGTCTTATGACCTGGTGGGGTACGACCCACGCGGAGTCGGGCGATCGGTGCCGCAGATCCGCTGCTTTCCGGGCGAATCCGGAGACGCTCCGGACCCGGTCACCGGGGAGGAGCAGGCCAATCGAGCGACCGTGGCGAACTGTGTGCGCGATACGGGCGCGGATCTCCTGCGGCACATCGGTCCCGACGAGGCCGTGAACGATGTCGACCTGATCCGCGCCATACTCGGTGAGCCGCGAATCAATCTCATTGCGGCGTCCTACGGTACGCAGGTCGCAGCCATGTACGCCTTGCGTTTCCCCGGCAATTACCGTGCGGCGATCCTCGACGGCGTCGTGGATATCGCCGAAACACAGGATGAGATGCTGGTCGGCCAAAAACGTGGATATCAGGACTCATTCGATCGATTGGCCGCATTCTGCACAAGCGAATATCAGGCCTCCACCCACGCGGAATGCCCCCTGGGCGCCGAACCCGGCGCCGCCCAGCAGACCTTCCAGCAGTTGCTGCGCGATGCCGACGCGAACCCTGTTCCGGTACCCGGCAGCGAGCCGGTCGCGGCCGGCAGCATCCTCGGCGCGACCACCAACGGTCTGCTGTGGAGGTCGGAGTGGGTGCCCTATCTGCAAGCACTCGACGGCGTCCGCCACGGTGACGGCACCGCGGTACAGCGACTGTCGAAGATGTTCGACAACCCAGTGGGGCAGGATGATTCGTCAGGACTGCCCGCACCGCGCCAACCGGCGACCGACCCCGCGGCAGCGGCGGCCGATCCGAACGCGATTACCGCCATCACCTGCGCCGACACCGCCGAGCCGACCAATGATCGCGCCGTCCGCCAGCACGCCGCGATCGCCCGTTACGAGGCCGCGCCCTACCAGAACTACGAGCCCCGCCCGGCCGAGTTCCCGCTCGACGTCTGCGATCTATGGCCCTTCGCAGGCGCAGTGCACCCGGTGGTTCCGTCGCGCGCCGACGGCGCCGCACCCCTGCTGTTCGTGGCACAACGCCACGACCCCACCACCCCGGCAGCCAATGCCGAGCGCATGGCTCAATACATGCGCAGTCCGCTCCTGATTCGCGAGTCCGACGGCCACACCTTCGTCTTCGGTGGCGTGAGTTCCTGCATCGACGACGAGGTGGTCCGCTACCTGCGTGACCCGCGCTCGGTCCAGCCCAAGACCTGCCAGGAATAGCCCCGGTTCAGCGGATTTCAGCGTTTTCCAGGCTGGGCGCTACGGCACCGGCGGTTGTGGTGTCCTCGATGTGTGGGGGCAAGCAACCATCGACGGCGGCCGGCACCGCGTGGCACGAGGGGTATTCCGTGACCGAAGTCGTCGCCGATGGTTGTGCCGGGGAACGCTTTTCGAGACGAGCGAGAGGGTCCGCTCACGAAGTTCGCCGCACCTCGTGGTCGGTCTGGGCGGGCCGTCCGCCCGGGCTCTCGGTCATCCGCTGTTTGATGCGGTCGACGGCCTGGGAGTCACCCAGTTGCAGGTATTCGGTGAGCGCATGGCGCCAGTGCCGGCGCGCGGTCGGCCAATCCGATTGCGCGGCAGCGATTCGCCCCATGCCCTCCTGTCCGCGTGCCTGTTCGAGGATGCTGTCGGCGGCACGTCCGAGCCGGGTGGCACGTTCGAAGGCCTCGGACGCCTCGGGCAGCATTTCCAGCCTGGCGTAGGCCTCGCCGAGCACATTGCAGGCCATCGCCTCGTCGACGTGCAGGTCGATCGCCCGGAACAACTCGATGGCCGCGAGCAGCCTGCGCACCGCGGTCGTGCATCTGCCGAGCGAGACCTCGATATGAGCCGTATCGCGCAGCAGGATTGCGGTATTGCGTACATTCCCGTATTCGGTGGTGTACGCCAGCGCCGTGGTGCTCAACCGCAGGGCCTGTTCGAACTCGCCGCGGTGCACGTGAATCCACGCCTGATGAGCCATGGTGGTGTGCTCGCCCTGCGCGTCCCCATTGGCCGCGAACAGCGCCCGCGCGCGGTCGTACAACTGGGCCGCGGCGGTATCGTCGCCCGTGCTCAGCAGGACCAGGCCGAGGTTGTTGCAGGTGATGGCCTCGGCGTAGAGATTGCGGGCCCGTACCGCGGCGGCCAGCCCGAGTTCATGGGTCTCGATCCACAGATCCATGTCATTGGTGATGAAAAGGAATTCCCTGAGCGCGAAGGCGAGCTGCCAGCACTGAGCGTCCAGCCCGGCCTCGAATGCCGCGTGCGCCGCGGCCGCCAGATTGTCGCGGTTCGCCGTCAGATCCTGCACCGCGCTGTGATAGTCGGTGTAGCGGTACGGGTTTCCGCCCGCCGCCGGAGCCATCCCGTCGCGGTGCCGATCCGGGGTCAGCAGCCGATCGGCGGCGTCGGCGCGTGCCAGATAGTGACCGACAATGCGATACGTGGCCTGCCGCACGACATCCGGCCCGAGCGTGGAAGCCGCCCGCCGCGTGGCGAAGGCCCGCAGCAGATCGTGGTAGCCGTACCTGCCGGAGAGCGGCACATCGAGCAGGTTGGCCTCGACCAACCGCCGCAGCTGCCGCCGGACCTGCCCCTGATCGGTCCCGGTGAGCGCGGCCGCGGCGTCGAGATCGAAGGCTGGTCCCGGATGCACGCCGAGCAGCGTGAAGGTCCCTGCCAGATCCGAGGCCAATCGGCTGACCGACTGCTCGAAGAGGCTTTCGACATCACGATCGCCGTCGTGGAACACGGCGATATCGGCCGGGACCGGCCAGGGTTCACTGCGCAGGACGGCGGCCGCGATCCTGATCGCCACCGGCAGGCCGTGGCACTGTGCCGAAATCAGCCGGCGCTGAGCAGCGTCGGGCATCTGTTCCGGGTCCAGATCAGCGGTCAGTCCGTCGAGCAGTTCGGCCGAATCCCGCGCCGACAACGGAGCGATCCGGATGTGGCGGGCGTCCTCGAGCCCGTTGAGATTGCTCCGGCTGGTGATCAATACCGCACAGTCCCCTTCCGCGGGCAACAGCGGCTCGACCTGCGCGGCGTCGAAGGCATTGTCCAGCACCAGGAGCAGTGATCGGCTCCTCAGTTCCGTGCGCAACATCGCGGTGCGCCGATCCTGATTCGCCGGTACCGCCTCGGCGGCAATGTTCAACTGCCGCAGCAGTTTGTCCGCCGCCTCGCCGGGCGTCATCACAGGTTCGGCCGCGTATCCGAGCAGATTGACGAACAAGCAGCCATCCGGGAACTCGGCCTGTAGCGTCCGAGCCGCGCGTACGGCCAGTGTCGTCTTACCGACACCGCCGAGACCGGAGACGATACACAAGGTGACGGAGTCGCGTTCGCCGGTCAGCGCCGTGCGTATCCGTTCCAGCTCTGCTCCCCTGCCGTACAAGTGCGGCGTATCGCGGGGCAGATCGGCGGGTCCGGCGGGAATTCGGCGCCCCGGCTCCCGGACTCGCGCCAGCTGCACGGCATCACGCAGGGCGGCAAGGCGTTTGGCATCCTCCCGGCAGACCTGCACTTCGAGCATGAGACGGTCGAGTACCTCGGTGGCCGGCAGCGTGGTGCCGTTCAGGTAGGCGTAGACACTTCCGGTTGCGACATTTAGCCGCTTGGCCAATTGCGCCCGGTTTACCCTGCCGTGCTGTTTCTCGGCCCGCAGTATCGCGGCGGAGAGTTCGGAAACGAACTGCTGCATTGTCGTTTCCGCCGCGTGTCCGTGCGCCCGCTTGCCAGCCACCACAACCTCCGGCCCGAAGCTCACCCGATGCCGGGTGACTCCTTCCGAGTGTGGTGCAGTGCGGCGATCACGTCCATGGTCTGGTCGGTAGCCGCACGACCTCGGAGTTCGGTTGCGGCCGTGTGTGGACCGGCTGCCGGGTGATCACTCGCAGCAGCGCCTCCGCGCCCTCGACCGTGTATTCGGAGACGATGTAGAAGTCGGCGATGCCGGGTTGCAGGAACAGCGGGATCTCCGCGGGCGAGTGTCCGGGCAGCACCACGGGCAGGATCTTGCCCAGCCAGGTGTCACGGTCATTGTGCAGCTGATCCATCAGCACCGAGAGCTCGGACTGCATACCGCGATTCGCGAGCCCGCCGAGCTTCCCGTCCGCGACGCGTTTGCAGTCGGCGGACGCGATGACGAGCACGAAATCGGCGGCGGTGATCTGATCGATGGCCCACAGGTACCAGTTCCGCCGGCGATCGAGATCCCACCGATCTACGTGCACGTCGAGTCCGCAACGGGTGGACAGGAATTCGGCGAAGTGCAGTACGGCGTCGAGGTGCGCCTGATCGTCGTGGGTGTAGGAGATGAAGACTCGGGGTGTCTGCGGTGCGTGTGTGGCCGGGCGCTCCAGTCCGGGGCGCAGGGTTCGTTCGAGAGCGGGCATCGAATCCGACAGCTTCAGCACGACATTCGCCGGTTCGGCGGTGGGCTCGTAGAGCAGGGCCTCTTCGGAGCCGGTGATCAGATCGAACCGGGCGGTTATATCGACCGCCAGCTCCGCGCAGCCTTCCGGCACCACGAGGGTGGCCCACGCGGTATACGCCCCCGGTCGCACTCCGCCGGCGCTCGCTGCCGTATGCCGCCAGCGGACTTCGGGCCCGCCGATGCCGAACAGATCCACCATCGGATGGGTCACCGGCAGACTGACCCCGGCGCCGGGCATGAACACCAGAAAGGCGTCCGGCACATAAGATTTCGGCTGCTGCGGTTCCAGCACGCACGCCGGTATCGCATCGACCACGACCGCGTCGGACATCGCGAATCCGACCTCGAACCACGACGGCCCCGGCGCGCCCGGCTCGAGCATCAGGTCGTAGTTGATCTTGAGCAGGTAGGCGTCCCGATCACTGAAGTTCTCCGGTCGCGGCAGTACCCGATGGATCTGCCAGCCGCGCACCTGCAAGGCCCCGAACGCAATCAGTCCGGCTGAAGTGTGCACAGCGCGCTGGCCGCCGTCGTCGAGCAGCAGCCGGACCGCGATCGGTGTCTCTGCGTCGAACGGACTCTCGATCGGCATTGCGCGGAGCCCCCTGTCGTGCCGGTGATTCCGGCTACCAGAATAGTGCTGTCACGCCCCGGCATGGAGGTGTGCGGCCCAGAAGGCAGGTTCGGGAAATTTATTGCGTACCTTGCGAATCGCGCGGTGGAGGGCCTCCGCGGCGCCGCTCGCATCGATGGGCGTGCCGGGTTCCGTCGCCGTGGTGAGCGCGTCGTAGAACTCGTCGGCGATCCGGACCGAGAACCGGTGGTTCACCGCCCAGAGGGTGGCGATGACGTGCGGGTATCCGGCGAGCTGGAATGCCGAGGAGAGGTGGATCGCCTCGTCGATGAGCCGGGTGTCGACGGTGAGGGCGGTCTCGCAGGCCGAAAGGTAGGCCAATTGGGCGTGTTCGAGGCGAATCGGGGCCAATGCCGCGACTGTGAACCGGTCGGTGCGGTGGTCGTGCAGCAGCAGTTGACTCTGCGACGGGTCGGCGGGATCGCTGGCGCCGTGGCAGGCGAAGTGCGCGATCGTGCAGGCGGGAAGCTGCGCCAGGACATTGGCTTTCGTCGGTACGGTGTCCGAGGGCGTGGCGGCGAGGGCCGCGGGATCGGGCTCGACGAGAGTCACCGATTCCGGCAGCCGGGTCGCGAGCTTGCGCGTCTCCTCGGACAAGAGATCGAGCCGATCGTCACGACCGGGCGTGGTCGGCATCATCACGATCAGCGCGCGCGAGACCGCAGTGGTGGCGACGTCGGGCACTCGGCGCGCATGTCGCAGGGCGGCGATGGTCGGGGTATACGAGGAGACGACTCGGTCGATGACGGTTCGCGCGGCCGGTCCGGCCGGGTCCGAATGGTGGCCCGCGGCGTGGATGGGCAGCAGACTCAGCAGCCCGCCGGGCATCCACCAGATACGGGAGCCGGTCGAACCGGTCGCGGCTGCCTCGTGATTCAGCTTGTCGAGCACGGGGCCGGCCGCTGCGTCCCACAGCCATTCCAGGATCTGATTCAACTGCGCACGCGCGGTGTACCGTTCGAGCAGCGTCGTACCCTGCTGGGCCGCAGCCGAAGCGCGGTGGAAGGCGAGCGCCTTCTCGGTGACGAGCTCGGCGGACAGGTCCCGCAACCGCAGACCGGTGACGCCGTCGGCCGAGAGTAGCAGTGCGTCGCAACGGTATTCGCTGATATTGACCGCCACGATCGGCCCGTGCGCGGCCGCGGCGAGCAGCTCGTCGCGGGTAGGCGGAAGCGCGAAGGACGCGAAACCGTCCAGTTCACGAATCCGTCCGAGCAGGTTCTCGAACTCACCGGCCAATTGATGCCGGTCGGGTGCCGCGTACCCGGCATCGTCGAGGTTCCGGTCATGATCGAGCAGATCGCGGAGCTCGCCGAACCGATCCGCAAGATCCTTGTCCCGCATGGCAAGGTCGCTGAGGTCGCTCCGCACGTGCAGCGCCTGGCTGAGCAGGACTCCACGCCCGGCTTCCAGCAGTTGCAATGCGCTCTCCGGCCGATCGCCTTCGGCAGTGTCGGGATTCTGCAGCGCCAGGGCCGCCGCGTCGGCGGCGAGCCCGGCGAACCCGCCCAGCGCATACTGCTGATCCGCCCGCTCCAATGACCGAGCCGCCACTTCCGGCAGTAACCGGACGGCGCCTTCGAACAGTCTTGCCGCTCGCGCGGGATCGGCTTGCGCGACCAATCGCCCGGCAGTACGAGCGGCGCGAATGCGAGTCGAGGGTGCTGCCCCTGCCGTATCCACTGCCTCCTGAAAAGCGTTGATGGCCTGGTCCAGATCGTGCGGCAGCCCGCTCTGCTCGAAACGGCTCGTCAGCGCATCCCCGAGATTGGCCAGATATACCGCCCGGTCGGGTCGCTCGATCGCGCTGGCATCCACTGCCTTTCGCCCCACCGCCACGGCCTCATCCAGATCGGCGAGCACCCCCATCCGATCGAACCTGATCCGCAGCGTGCTGCCGAGATTGGACAGGTACATCGCCCGATCCGGATAGCCGACAGGGCTGGCCTCCACCGCCTTTCGGCCCACCTCCGCTGCCTCGTCGAGATCATCCGCCGCCCCGGCCGCTTCGAAGCGGGTGCCGAGCGAATTACCGAGGTTGGACAGATACATCGCCCGATTGGGGTGCCCGATGGGGCTGGCGTCCACTGCCTCTCGCCCGGCGTCCACCGCGTTGTCGAGATCCGCCCGCACCCTCGTCCGATCGAACCTGATCCGCAACGCGCTGCCCAGATTGGACGAGAATATCGCCCGGTCGAGCGCCTGGATGGCCGGCGTGTCCGCCGCGTGCCTGTACAGCTGCACTGCCTCGTTCAGATCCGGCAGTGCGCCCGTCCGATCGAACCGGCGCTGCAGCGCACCGGCCAGGTTGGATTCGTACAGCGCCCGGTTCGGATGGCCGGCATCACTGGCGGACAATACTTTTCGCCCGAGAGCGAGGGCCTTGTCCAGATCGGCCCTCCTCCCGAGCCGCGCGAACCGCGCCTGCAGCACGCCGCCGAGATTGGTGAGGATGGTTGCCGACTCCGGATTGCCAGCGGCGGCGTCCACCGCCTCCCTGCCCACCCGGATCGCCTCGTCCAGATCTTCCGGCGCGCCGGACCATTCGAACCGGCGCTGCAGCGCACCGACGAGATTGGTCTGGTAGTCGGCACGATCGGGATTACCGGTGGCGGTGAGATCGATCGCCTCCCGCCCCACTCGGATCGCCTCGTCGAGATCGGCTGGTGTCCCCTGCAATTCGAACCGGACACGCAGTGTGTCCCCCAGATTGGACAGATACATCGCCCGAGCCGGATGTCCGACAGGGCTGGTGTCCAGCGCTTTTCGCCCCATCACCACCGCATCGTCCAGATCGGCCGCTGCCCCGGCCAGCCCGAACCGATACCGCAGGGCATACGCGAGGTAATTGCACAGCGTCCCGCGCTGGTCTCCGGAGACGGTGCCCAGCGTGCGCCGCCCCTGCTCTATCGCGTCACCGACGACAGTCCGGTCGCCCGAGCCGAATGCCTCCTCGAGCCGGCGCAGTACCGAACTCAGCTGCCCATCATCGGCATCATGGGTGTGTTCGTCGTCTGCAGGCACCGGCCCTCCGGTCGTCACGACGTGGCGCAGGCGGATTCGGGCGAGGAGACTGTAGGCGTACTGCTGAAATCGTCCCGAGGAGCAAATGTTATGGCACCCGATAAGCCTTTCGGGATCGATCCGGAAGATTTCGAACGCGCGCTACGGGAGGCCGGGATCGATATCCGTGACCTCCTGGGCAAGGCCAGCGAATACATCGATCGCACCAGCATGAGTACGGTGGCGTCGCTGCTGGGCCAGTTCGTGCAGCCCGAGCGCCCGCGGCCGCCGAAACCGGAGGGTGAGACCGCCGGTGAGACCGGCAGTGGCGTGTGGGTCATCTACAGCATCGACGATGACGGCGGCGCCCGGGTCGAGCAGGTCTTCCCGAGCGAACTCGAGGCCCTGCGCGCGCATCGCGACAATACCGACGAACGCCGCCGCGTCCGGTTCCTGCCCTACGGCGTCCCCGCCACCGCACTCGACACACCCTGACCCGGGGATTCTCAGCGCAGACTGCGTGGCAACCCGAAGTACGGGAACAGTGCGGTATCGCCGAATCGAGTGATCGCGCTGATCCGCGCGTCCGCGACAGTGACCACGAGCAGCCCGTTGGCACGGGCCATGGATGAGTGCGCAATCTGCTGGTAGTAGCCGAAGGCCGGTTGCCCGTTCGCGCGCACCGGGACCAGCCGCACGGCGGGTCGCTGCTGCCACAGCCGGGTCAGTAGGGCCCCGATCTCGCCGGGCCCGACGCACACCAGTGGTTCGGGCGGCATGGCAAGGCGCGCATCGGAAGTCAGCAGGGCGATCAGGCCCGCGACATCGGACTCGGCGAACGCGGTCGCGAACCGATCGACCAGTTCCCGCTCTCCCGCGGGCGGCAGCCGCCGCGACGCGGCCGACCCGGCCCGCTGCGGGAGCGCCGCCCGCGCCCGCTGTAAGGCGCTGTTGACCGCGGCCGGGCTCGAACCCAGCATGTGCGCGACCTCCGCGGCGGGAAATCCGAGCACATCACGCAGCACCACGGCCGCCCGCTGCTGGACCGGAAGATGCTGCAACGCGGTCACGAAAGCCAGCGCAAGCGTCTCCTTCGTCTCGTACTGTGCTTCGGGCCCGGGCGCCGCATCGGCCAGGGTGCCGACGAGATGATCGGGATAGGGTTCCGCCCAAGCGATTTCGCTCGTCGTCACCGGTCTGCGCCCGGCATCGCGCAAGGCGTTGAGGCATTTGTTGGTGGCGATCCGGTACAGCCAGGATCGCACCGACGCCTCACCGCGGAACCGGTCGATGCCGCGCCACGCGGCCAGCAGTGTCTCCTGCACCAGATCCTCGGCGTCCTGCAGCGACCCGAGCATCCGGTAGCAGTGCAGGTGCAATTCCGGCCGATAGCTCTCGACCAGTTCGGCGAAGGCCACGCCCTCGTGTACCGCCGGCTCACTCATAAGGATTACGACACCGCGCCCCTCGGAAAGTCATCGGTGACTGTCGCGGTCCCCGCGGGTCATTACTCAGAACCATTCCGAGTCGAGCAAGGAGCAACCCGTGTCACTCGCTGACAAACACGCCATCATCTACGGCGGCGCCGGAGCCATCGGCGGCGCTGTCGCCCACGCTTTCGCGGCCGCGGGCGCCACCGTCCATCTCGCCGGACGGGACAAGACGGCGCTGGACAAGATCACCGCCGAAATCGCCGCTGCCGGAGGCAAAGTCCACTCCGGCGTCGTCGATGCGCTCGACGAAACGGCGGTCGCCGAGAACATCGACGCGATCGCCGCAGGCGTCGGCCATATCGACATCTCCTTCAACGCCATCAGCGTTCCGCAGACCGGCGTGCAGGGTATCCCCTTGACCCAGTTGACGGCCGCCGCTTTCACCGATCCGGTCACCACCTACACGCGCTCGAACTTCATCACCGCGACGGCCGCGGCCCGCCGGATGCAGCAGCAGGGTTCCGGCGTCATCCTCACCGTCACCGCCGACCCTGCGCGCCGCGGCACGCCGTTCATGGGCGGTATGCCCGCGGCCTGGTCGGCCATCGAAGCCCTCACCCGCGGTCTGTCGGCCGAACTCGGCGCCAGTGGCGTCCGGGCGGTCGGCATCCGCTCGCAGGGCATCCCCGAAACCGGAACCATCGCAACGGTCTTCGGCCTGCACGCCCAGGCGCTGGGCATCGGCGTCCAGGACTTCCACGCCATCATCGAGCAGACCAGTCATCTGCACCGCCTGCCGACCCTGCGCGAAGTCGCCGCCACCGCCGTCTTCCTCGCCTCCGATGCGGCCGCCGCGATCACCGGCACCATCGTCAACCTGAGCGCGGGCAGCGTCTCGGACTAGCCCGGAAGTCCCCGCAGCCGCGCGGAATTACCGCGCGGCTGTGCTGGTTGGCGCTGGAGAGATCAATCCAGGAGGGTCAGATGAACGCATTCAACGAGAACGTGATCGCCGAGTTCCGCGCCAACGGTGGCCGCGTGGGCGGCACCTTCGAGGGACGGGACAACCTCGTCCTGATCACCACCACCGGCGCGAAATCCGGCCGGCAGATCACCAATCCGCTCGTGTTCGTGCCCGACGGTGAGCGGATCGTGCTCATCGCCTCCAACGGCGGCGCCGACAAGCATCCCGCGTGGTATCACAATCTGCGGGCCAACCAGCAGCTCACCGTCGAGGTCGGGAGCGAGACCTATACGGGCAAGGTCGAATTCGTCACCGGCCCCGAACATGACGAACTCTACGAGCGGATGATCGAGATCATGCCGGTGTTCGCCGAGTACCGGGCCAACACCAGCCGTGACATCCCCGTCATCGCGGTAACGCGCCAATCGGCCTGACCTCAGCCGCGATCGGCGATCGGCCGTAAGGCGCGGGTACCCAGGCCGCTCGGCCGGAGGAACGCCCGCGCCGACGGCGGGCGGTACCGTTCGATGAGCTCCTGTTCCTTATATCTGCGGCTTGCTATGTGCCAGTTCAGGATTCCGGCCATCCAGTCCTGCAGTTCGGCGGCGCGCTGATCCAGCGTCCGGCGGGTGGCGTCGTCGAGCTCGTATTCCTCGTAGAGGATGGGCAGCTCCTGGGCGATCACCCGCTCGAACTGCTGCAGGCGCGCCGTCATCAGGTCATTGACGATGGTGACGGCCCGGTCGCGATCGCATTCGAAGAAGTTCTGCATGACCCGCACGGCATTGTGGAACTCGCCTTCGAACTCCGTCTCCTTCTGATAGGAGAACAGGTCGTTGAGCATGACCGCGTAGTCGGCGGCCGTGTTCTCCAGATTCCGCAGGGTCTGGGTCCGATAGACCTGCGGCGGCACCAGGTCGCCGTGCGAGATCCGGGACAGGGCCTGGGTCATGTCCGAACCGAAGGTGTTGCGGCGCATCTCCACGAAGTCGACCGGGTCCGGGATCCGGTGCAGGTTGTGGTTGACCATCTCCCATTCGCACGCTTCGAGGAATTTCTCGACGGTCGCGCGGAATTCGTGCTTCTGGTCGAGGTTCATGGCGAGTGTGGTGCGTGACCACAGGTCGGCCAGGCCCTGTTCGAGCGGGTTGGCCGGGATGGCGGTGGTGATGCCGTCGTCGGGCATGAATTCCAGCAGCCGCCGGACCAGTACCCGCGAGACGGCGATGTTCTTGGTGGGGAACACGACGGCCGGATAGTAGTCGTCGACGTAGGTGCCCCAGGTCAGCCAATGGCTGGACAGATCCAGCTCCTCCTGGGTGGCGTCCGGATCCAAGCCCGCCGCGCACAGCGCGAAATCGAAGTCGCGCAGATCCTTTTCACTCCATATGTTGCGGCCCGAGTCGAGGGGATCGACCATCCCCATCCGCCGCGCCCAGGTGATCAGGTTCTCGCGTGCGGCGTCCAGTAACGGATTCAGCCGCAGGGTGTAGGGCATGTAGATCTCCGGCAGCGGCGTGGAACCCACTTCCGTGAGCGGCGCGTGCAGGAAGTTCTCGACTCGCTTCGACCCCGCGCGCACGGGTATTCGGGGAAGGCGCAAAGCGGACGTGCCGAGCCCGTTCGGCGTCAGCATCTCCGCGAGCCGGCGGGCGGGCGCGTCGACGCCGGCCTGCCCGCCCTTGTTCATGTACCGGCTGGAGCGCAGATGCCATTCGTGCCCGCCGGACTGCCAGTCCTGTAATCCCTTGGCGTACAGCGACACATCGGCCTGCTCCTGCGGTCCGGCGCCGTATTCGGTGAACAGCAACGGTAATTCGACGAGTGTCGTGTTCTCGAACTGCTGCAGGCGTGAGGTCAGCGTGTCGTTGACCAGGTTCGCGGCGGTCTGGGTGTCGCAACCGAGGAATCGTTCCATGACCAGGATGCCGTTGGCGTTCTCGCCCTCGTTCTGGACTTCGCGCTCGTAGGAGAAGATGTCGTTGCGCAGGTGCACCGCGTCGGCGAAGGTGTCGCGCAGGACGCGCAGCGGGCGGGTGCCGGCGAGCTCGGCCGGCACCTCCGCGTGGACGGCGTGTTCGACGAGGTTGGCCGACCAGGGCGCGCCGCCGACCTTGCGCCGCATCTCGATGTATTCGATGGGATTGGCTACCCGGTCCTCGGTGATATTGGCCAGCTCCCAGCGGGATTCCTCCAGCAGCGCCGCGGTGGTCTCGGCGAAGCGCCGCCGCCAGTCGACCGACATGTCGGGCACGGTGCGCGGCCACAGGTCGACCAGTCCGCGTTCCACCGGATTGGTGGGTTCGGGCATATCGACGCTGTCGATGGGCATGAAATCGCGCAGCCGCCGCAGGTACTCGCGTGCGCCCGCCGAGTCTTTCGTCTTCTTGAACAGTTCGAGGAAGTGGTCGTCGAAATAGAAGACCCAGACATACCAGTCGGTTATGAGGTTGAGTTCCGCACTGTCGCAATCGGGATGGGTATACGCGCACAACAGGCCGTAGTCGTGCCGTTCCAGATCGGTCTCGTCCCAGATGTGCCGGCCTTCATGCGGTTCGAAGAACCCCATCTGCGCCGCCCAGTCGCGCGTATGCGCGCGGGCGGCCTCGAGATACGGATTCAGCCTGGCCGGATACGGCATGTAGAAGTCGGGGAGTTCGAAGGGCTGCATGGCACTTCCTTCACAGGAACGCAACGCTGATGGAAGGTGGCGAACGCTCAATCCTGCTGACGCGCTACCTGGACGTTGTCGAGGACGCCCAGCGCGTCGGGAACCAGTATCGCAGCCGAGTAGTAGGCACTGACCAGGTACGAGATAATCGATTGGTCGTCAATGCCTTTGAAGCGCACATTGAGTCCGGGCTCGTACTCGTCCGGGATGCCGGTCGCGCGCAACCCGACCACACCCTGATCCTTCTCGCCCGTGCGCAGGGCGAGGATCGAGGTGGTGCCGGTGTGGCTGATCGGAATCTTGCTGCACGGGAACACCGGTACGCCGCGCCACGACGGCAGCCGATGCCCGTCGACGTCGACCGGTGACGGATACAGCCCGCGCGCATTGCACTCGCGGCCGAAGGCGGCGATCGCCTTCGGGTGTGCCAGCAGCAGTTTGGTGCTGCGGCGCAGGGCCAGCAGATCGTCGAGGTCGTCGGGGGTGGGCGGGCCGGAGTAGGTGTCGATGCGGTACTTGTGGTCGGCATTGTGCAGCAGCCCGAAGTCGGGATTGTTGACCAGATCGAATTCCTGGCGTTCCCGCAGCGCTTCGATGGTGAGCCGCAACTGCTGCTCGACCTGATCCATCGGATCGTTGAACAGGTCGGCCACCCGGGTGTGGATGCGCAGCACGCTCTGGGCCAGGCTGAGTTCGTATTCGCGCGGGCTCAGTTCGTAGTCGACGAAGGTGCCCTGCAACTGCGGTTCCCCGGAGTGCCCGGACTGCACTTCGATGCTGGCCTCGCCGTGTTTGTTCTGCGGCTGACCGGTGGTGGCCGTGTAGTGCTCGAGATGCCGGCGCAGTGCCGGTGTGCGGTCGAACATTTCGTTCAGTTCGCTGCGCGGCAGTACCAGCACCGTGACCGCGGTGAGCGTCTTGACGGTGACCGGCCAGATCGCGGCGGAGTCGACCAGCGCGTCCTCCCCGAAGTAGTCACCGCCCGCGAGAATCCCGGTGACCTGCTGCTCCCCGTATTCGCCGACACCGATCTTCGACAGCTTGCCGTGCACGACGAGGTACAGCTGATCCACCGGGTTGCCGAACTCGGCGACCACTTGACCCGGTTCGTAGTCGGTTTGCTCGAACAGATTCGACAGGGTGGAGAGCGCCTCCTCATCGTCGAATGTGCGCAATGCGGGCAATTCTCGCAATTCCTGCGGGATCACCCGGGCCTTGCCATTGTCGGTGAGGAATTCCAGTTCACCATTGCCGAAGGTGTAGGTGAGCCGGCGGTTCACCCGGTACACGCCGCCGCGCACCTCGACCCAGGGCAGCATGCGGGTGAGCCACCGCGAGGTGATGCCCTGCATCTGCGGTTCGGATTTGGTGGTGTGCGCCAGATTCCGGGCCGCTGACGTCCCGAGACTCTTCTGTGCCTGATTTTCGAATTGAGCGGGCGTTTCGATCGACATGCGTCATCCTTCTTCCCACACGATGCGCACGACCGCGACCACCTTCGGGCACGCCGCGACCGGAGAACTCGCCGCAGGCGAAAGGCTCTGTGCGGCAGTGCATTCTGGCAAGCATCACGGTACGACGTGGTTCCCCGCGCCGTGCCGAATTCGTGGAATATCGACCGCGCGCCGAAACCGGAAGGTCGGCAGGCTTTACGGGCGGCCGCGAGTTTCGCTGTGCCCGACCCGGACCAGACCCGATTGATACGCGAGCACCACCAATTGCGCACGATCGCGGGTACCGAGCTTGGCCATCGCCCGATGCACATGGGTGCGCACGGTCAGCGGGCTCAGAAACAGCTGCTCGGCGATCTCCTCGTTGGACCTGCCGGCGGCCACCTGCACCACCACCTCGCGCTCGCGCACGGTGAGCGCCTCGAGCCGCTGCCCCGCACCGGCCGGGGCCTGCACCGGCTGGGCCAGGAAACGCGCGATGAGGGCCCGGGTCGCGGTCGCCGACAGCAGCGCGTCACCGCGGGCCACCGTGCGGATCGCGGCCAGCAGTTCATCCGGGCCGACATCCTTACCGAGAAACCCGCTCGCACCCGCCCGCAGCGCCCGGGCCACATAGTCGTCGATGTCGAAGGTGGTCAGAATGAGGATGCGGGTGGCGGACAGGGCACTGTCGCAACAGATTTCGGTGGTCGCGGCGAGCCCGTCCATCCCGGGCATCCGGATGTCCATCACCACCACGTCGGGGCGGGTGGCCCGGGTGAGTTCCACGGCCTGCGCGCCGTCGGCGGCGACACCGACCACTTCCATATCCGGGGCGGCCTCGATGAGCAGCCGGAAGGCCGCCACCAGCAGGGTCTGATCGTCGGCGAGCAGGACTCGGATGCTCACGCGGTCCGCTCCCCCGCAGTGCGCGCTTCGCCAGTGCCGCGCAGCGCTTCCGCGGTGTGCAGCGGTAATTCGGTGCTCACTTCGAATCCGCCTTCCGGTCTGCGGCCCGCGAACAGCCGGCCGCCCATCGACACCGCGCGCTCCCGCATGCCGAGCAGTCCGTAACCGGTCTCCCCGGGCACACCGCCGCGCCCCTCGTCGATCACCCGAATACGCAGGCTACGACGCGAATACGCCAACACTACCGACGCCGACGAGGTCCGCGCGTGCTTGGCGACATTGGTCAGCGCCTCCTGCACGATCCGGTAGGCGGTCAGATCCACACCCGGCGAGAGCGGGCGCGGCTCGCCTTCGATCGTGACTGAAATCGAAAGACCCACGCCCGCAAACGATTCGACGAGACCGGGCAGCGTGTCCAGGCCCGGCGCCGGTTCGAGCGGCGCCTCGGCATCCCCGGACTGCCGCAACAGCCCGACGGTGGCCTTCAACTCCCGCAGCGCCGAGGACGTGGTCTCCGCGAGCTGGGTGAGCATCTGCTGTGCCTGATCGGGCCGGGTGCTCAGCAGATACGAGGCCACGCCCGCCTGCGCATTGGCCAGAGCCATGTGGTGGGCGACCACATCGTGCAGCTCCCGGGCGATGCGCATGCGTTCCTCGTCGACGCGGTGGCGGGCCTCCTCCTCACGGGTGCGTTCGGCGAGCTCGGCCCGCGCCTCGACAGCGGCCACATAATCGCGGCGGCTGCGGACCGCATCACCGATGGCCCCGGCCAGCAGCACCCACGCCCCGAGCCCGATCGCCGGCCCGGCCAGCGACACGTCCTTCCCGAAGGCCACCGACACCACGACCAGCACGAGCGCGGCGGCAATCGAATACGTGCGTGCCGTATAGCGATCGGTATGCGTCGCCAGCGCATACAGGGCCACGGTGACCGACCCCAGCAGCAGCGGGGTGAGCGGCGCGGTGATCGCGCCGATCACCGTGCCGCACACCGTGGTAACCACCGCCACGGTGCGGGGCCGTTCCCGATTCCAGAACAGTGCCAGGCAGGCCACCGCGGCGAGCACCAGGACCGGGACCGAGGGCGTGCGGTTGAAATGGATCTCGCCGCCGTGCACGGGCGGGGTGCTCATGCTGCCGAGGATCGCGAGCGCGAAGGTCACCGCCACGAGCAGGGCATCGACCACATGCGGGCGGCACCGAGCGCGCTCTCTCCATTCGGCGATCATGCGGTCTCACCCTTTCCTCGGTTACCAGCCATGATGCCCGGCCCGGCCGGGCTCACGGCGCGACCGGTACCGCCTCGCGTTCCTCTTCGGCCGCTTCCTGAGCCAGCCCGCTGCCTTCGATATCGATCGCGGGCAGGATCTTGGCCAGCCAGCGCGGCAGCCACCACGCCCGATCACCGAGCAGTGCGAGCACCGCCGGCACGATGGTCATGCGCACCACGAACGCATCGAAGAACACGGCCGCGGCCAGGCCCAGGCCCATCATCTTGATCATGGCCTCGCTGGTTCCGATGAACCCGCTGAACACCGCGATCATGATCACCGCGGCCGCCGTGACGACCCGCGCGTTCTGCCGGAACCCGGTCACGATCGACTCGTGCGCCGACTCACCGTGCACATATGCCTCCCGCATCCGGGTGACCAGGAACACCTCGTAGTCCATGGCCAGACCGAACACGACTCCGATCATGAAGATCGGCATCATGCTGACCACCGGACCGGTCTGATGCACGCCGATGAGATCGGCCAGCCAGCCCCACTGGAACACGGCCACGATCACGCCCAGCGCCGCCGACACCGACAGCAGGAACCCGAGCGCGGCCTTCAGCGGCACCAGCAGCGACCGGAACACCACCATCAGCAGCAGGAACGCGAGTCCGACCACCACCGCGAGATACGGGATAAGCGCATCCGACATCTTCTGCGAGACATCGATATTCATCGCGGTCGTGCCACTGACCAGCAGGGTCGCGCCGGTATCGGACTTCAGGGCGCCCGCCTCACCGCGGATGGTGTTGACGAGATCCTTGGTCGCGTCGGCGCTCGGCCCCGTGGACGGTGTCGCGATGAACATGGCCGTGTCACCGGCCTGGTTGAACCGGGCGGGCGAGACCGACACCACGCCGTGCGTCCCGGAAACCGTTGCGGCGACCCGCTGTACGGCCGCCTGCGGATCGGGGACGCCCTGCACGTCGACCACCACGGTCAGCGGGCCGTTGAAGCCCGGACCGAAGGCGCGGGACAGATCGTCGTAGGCGCGGCGCTGCGTGGTCGACGTCGGCTGCGATTCATCGCCCGGCATACCCATTTTCAGGTCCAGCAGGGGTGCGGCGAGCACCGCCAGACCGACGACACCCAGCAGCAGCACCGGCAGCGGCCGGCGGACGATGAACCGCGCCCAGCGTGTACCCATCGGCGTCGCAACGGATTCCGTGACGGGCACCGGCTGGGGACTGCGGAGTTTGCGCGGCAGCACGAGCCGCTGGCAGAAGCCCAGCAGCGCGGGCACCAGGGTGAGCGCGACCAGCACCGCGACCGCGACCGTGCCGGCCGCCGCGAGACCCATCTTCGTCAATGCCGGAATGCCGATGACCGAGAGCCCGGCCAGGGCGATCACCACGGTCAGGCCCGCGAACACGACCGCGGATCCGGCCGTCGCGGTGGCGCGTGCCACGGCCTCCCGCGCGTCACGTCCCTGTGCGCGTTCGCTGCGGTAGCGGGAGACGATGAACACCGCGTAGTCGATGCCGACCGCCAGGCCCAGCATCATGGCCAGTGTGGTGGTCGTGGTGGACATGCCGAGCGCGACGATGGCGGCCATGCCCGCGCCGATCCCGATGAGCGCGGTGAGCAGCGGCAGCCCCGCCGCGACCAGCGAGCCGAAGGTGATGATCAGCACGACCGCGGCGAGCCCGACGCCGATAAGCTCTGTGGCGCCGCCCAATTCGGGCTTCGCCTGCAGCGCGTTACCGCCGATCTCGACGGACATGCCGTCCGTTGACGCATGTTTCGCGGCATCCTTCAGCACGTCCGTGGTGGCGGAGGTGATGTCGGAGTTCTTGGCGCTGTAGTTGATCGAGGCGTAGGCCGTCGAGCCGTCCTGGCTGACCGCGTGCGCCGCAAAGGGATCGGCCGCGGACCCGAACTGCGGTCCCGCCGACACTTCGCCGATCGCCTGCTCGATCAAGGCCTTGTACTGCGGCTCGCTGACCTGGTGGCCCTGCGGCGCGACGAACACGAGGCGCGCGTTGGCGCCGTCGGCCTTCGGGCCGGGGAACCGCTGGTTCAGCAGATCGAAGGCCTGCTGGGACTGGGTGCCGGGCATCGAGAAGCCGTCATCGGCGGCCTTGGGCGCCGCACCGGCGGCGAGGCCCAGCCCGACCAGCGCCGCTATCCACAGCAGGGCGACATACCGTCTTTTCCGGAAGGCGAAGTCGCCGAGCCGGTACAGAAGTGTGGCCACGAATGCAGCTCCCATCAGGGTCGGGGACGGACTCTCCGATCCTTCGTGGCCCATCGGGTAATCGGCATCGGCTCTGCGCAGGCCGTGCGCCTACTGCATTTGCAGTACACCCCGCCGGGCGGAGACACAGTTCCTACCGCGGTCGGATGCGCCCGGCGGTCGCGTCGAGCAGGCTGGATCCATGAGCAGACGGTTGACGGCGTTCAGCAATGACGGACTCGTGTTCGACGTGATCGACGAGGGTCCGATCGACGGCACCCCGATCGTGCTGCTGCACGGCTTCCCACAGACGGCGGTGGAATGGGACCGTGTCGCCCCTCATCTGCACGAACGCGGCTATCGGACCATCGCTCCCACTCAGCGCGGGTATTCGCCCGGGGCCCGGCCGCGTGGGCGCCTCGCCTATCGGGTGAGCGCACTGATCGGTGACACGGCGGCCTTGATCGAGGCGCTCGGCGGCGAACCCGTCCACTTGGTCGGTCATGACTGGGGATCGGCCGTGGCGTGTTCGACCGCCGCCGCGCACCCCGAGCTGATCCGCACGCTCACCTCGGTATCGGTGCCGCATTCGATGGCGTTCCTGCAGTCCATGCTGAGCAGCAGTCAGGCCGCACGCTCCTTCTATATGGCGGCATTCCAGCTACCCTGGTTGCCCGAGGCGGTCCTGAAGGCCGGATTCCGCACGGCCGCAAGACATCCCGCGCGCCGCGCCCGGGCCCTGGCCTGGTCGCAGCTGGACGAGGAGCAGTTCGATCGGGTTCACCAGGACGTCGTGGAGAGCGGGGCACTGACCTACGCCCTGAACTGGTATCGGGCGATGCTCATCGTCGACCCCCGGAAAGCGCTGCGGAAGATCACCGTTCCCACGACACACGTATGGAGCACCCGGGACAGCGCCCTCGTGCGCCGCGGCGCCGATCTGGCCGCGGCCTACGTGACCGGTCCGTACCGCCTCGAAATCCTGGACGCGACGCACTGGATTCCGGAAGAACGCCCCGCCGAACTGGCCGCGATCATCGCCGCGCGAGCCGAGAGCTCAGCGGCCGGCCAGCAGGGCGGTGAGCACCGAACCCACGGCGGCACGGGCACCGTCGACGGTCAGGCCCTGATGACGGCGGAGGACTTCCCAGGACTCCCATGACGCGGCCGCGTACGCGGCTTCCCGTGCGGGCGGTTCGAGATCCTCGAGTTCGGGCAGGTTGCTGCGCAGGTGGGCGCGCAGTGCGGCACGGCTCTCCCCCAATCGCTCGGCGAGCACGGTGGATTCGTGCTCGCGGAGCAGCGCCGCGCGCCGGGTTCCCGAAATGCGTTCGTAGAGTTCGGCTCTGAGCTCGACGAGGTCGTGGACGCGCTGCACTGTATCGCCGGTGACGGGCCGGAGCAGCGGGACCCAGTGCCGCGTCATCTGGGTCTGTGCGGCGTCGAGGTACAGCGATTCGAGGTCGGCGAAGTGGTGGAACACCGACCGGGTCGCGACTCCGGCGCGTTCGGCGACGGTCTGCGCGGTCGGGCGCGGATTGCCTTCTTCCATGAGTGCCAGTACGGCGTCGAGCACCGCCTGACGGTTCTTTGCCGAGCGTGCGGTGCGTCCGTCCATGAGGTGAGACGATAGAACAAGTTGCAGGCTTAGTGCAAAAACTCTATGGTCGGCACCATGCACGTATTGCGGACTCCCGAGGAACGCTTCTCGGACCTGCCCGGTTTCCCGTTCTCACCGCACTACGCCGAGGTCGCCGCCGGAGACGGCAGCGAAACTCCCCTGCGAGTGCACTACCTCGACGAAGGCCCACCCGACGGTGAGGTCGTCCTGCTGCTACACGGGGAACCCTCGTGGAGTTTCCTGTACCGCACCATGATTCCGGTGCTCGTCGCGGCGGGGCGGCGCTGCATCGCACCCGACCTGATCGGCTTCGGCCGCAGCGACAAGCCCGCCGACCGCACCGACTACACCTATGCCCGCCACGTCGAATGGATGCGCGAAACGCTCTTCGACCATCTGGACCTGTCCGCGATCACGCTGGTCTGCCAGGACTGGGGCGGTCTCATCGGATTGCGGCTGGTCGGGGAACATCCGGATCGCTTCGCCCGTGTGGTCGCGGCCAATACCGGCCTGCCCACCGGCGGCAGCCCGCTCACGAAGGCCTTCGCGGCCTGGCAGCGATTCTCGCAGGAGACGCCCACCTTCCCGGTCGGCAGCATTGTCGGAGGTGGCTGCCGCACAACGCTTTCCGCCGAGGTGCAAGCGGGCTATGACGCCCCGTTCCCCGACGAGACCTACAAGGCCGGCGCCCGCGCCTTCCCGCTCCTCGTCCCGACCGACCTCGACAACCCGGCCGCCGCGGCGAACGCGAAAGCCTGGGAGGTACTGGCCGGCTTCGACAAGCCGTTCCTGACCGCTTTCTCCGATGGCGACCCGATCACCGCCGGTGGCGACCGCATTCTCCGGGAGAAGATTCCCGGCGCGGCCGGTCGGCCGCACACCGTGATCGAGGGCGGTGGCCACTTCCTGCAGGAGGACAAGGGCCCGGAGCTCGCGAGCGTGGTCGACGACTTCATCACCGCCACTCCGGCGCACTGACCAATCACCCGACCGGAAGGCAGCACGACCTTGTCGATCAGCAGACGTGGATTCCTCGGCAGTGGCGCCATGGCCACCGCGGCCACCGCCGCCCTGGCGGCCGGCAGTCCGAAGGCGAATGCCCAGCGGCGCATGGACACTCATCCCGACAAGCCGAACATCCTCGTGGTTATCGTCGACGAGATGCGCACCCCATGTGGTTCCCGGATCGCGCCATCCTGGACACCATCCTGCCGAATATCGCCGCGCTGCGGGACAAGTCGGTCTCCTTCGAACAGCACTACACCGCCGCCAACGACTGCACGCCGTCCCGCGGCGTCATGCTGACCGGCCTGTACTCGCATCAGACCGGCTGCCTGTCGACCTCCACCTCGGACCTGTCGGCAGGCTTCCCGACCTGGGGCACGATGCTGCGTGAACAGGACTACCGGACAACCTGGTGGGGCAAATGGCATCTCGGCCATTACGCCGACACCACCCCCGGCGGCCTGGACCGTTTCGGATTCGACGGCGGCACCTACCCCTCCCCGAACGGTGCGCCCGAACAAGGCCTGCAGATGGACGGCCGCATCGTCGATCAGTTCGTCGACTGGTTCAACAACGATGCGGCGCAAGGCCCCTGGTGCACGACGGTATCGCTGGTCAACCCGCACGACGTGCAATGGTGGCCACGCTTCACCCGCCGCACCCTGGCCGACAACAACATTCCCCGCTGGATGGACGACCTACCCGGCAATCACGAAACCCTCGACCAGCTCTCCCGCAAACCCCGCCTGCAAATGGCCCTCGTGCAGGTCTCAGCCGCGACTTTCGGTGTGGCCCCGTACAACACGCCCGGCGCCGACCGCGACTGGATCGACCTGCGCAACCTCTACCTGTGGTTCCAACAGCAGGTCGACATCCAGATCGGCCGCGTCCTCGCCGAATTGGAAAACCGCCCGGAAGTAGCCGCCAACACCGTGGTGATCTTCACCTCCGACCACGGCGACTACGCCGGCTCCCACGGCCTGCACGGCAAGGGCGGCGCAGCCTACGACGAGGCCATCCACGTCCCGCTCTTCATCCACGACCCCCGCGGCTACCACACCCCCGCCCCCGGCACCCGCACCCAATTGACCTCCAGCGTCGACCTTTCCGCACTACTCCTCACCATCGGCTCCGGCGGCAACACCTGGCGCAACGACCCCCGCTACACCCACCTGGCCGGCCGTCACGATATCGCCGCCATCAGCCGCAACCCCAACGCCCCCGGCCGCCCCTGGATCATCCACACCACCGACGAACACTCCATCGAAGAGGCCGCAGTCCGGTTCAACCACGACGCCCCCGGCCACCTCGTCGCAATCCGCACGGCAGACGCCAAATTCGTCCGCTACTCCCACTGGCTCCAGGGTTCATCCCAGATCGACACCACCCAAGACGAGGAATACGAGCTCTACAACTACTCCACCCGCGACGGCGCCCTCGAACTCGACAACACCGCCACCACCGACACCCCCCTCCGCGACACCATGACCCGCCTCCACGACCACGCAGTCGAATCCGAACTCCACCAACCCCTCCCCGACTACCTGAACCAAGCCCAAACCGAAGGCTGGACCAACTACAACACCGAAACCGCCAAACCCTTCGGCGAACAACTCGGCGACTTCCTCCGCGACGGCATCGGCGCGAACTAGCCCGCGTCTCCCGCGAGGCGGTCGCGGTGTCAGTCCGATAGCCAGTGCAGTTCGTGCGCCAGGGTTTTGGCGACGGCGCGGACGCGGCGGTGCAGGGGGGACTGCTCGCGTGGGAGGACCAGGTGGAACGTCAGGGCGGGTGCGTGCCGTAGCGGTCGCCAGGTGAGACCGGCCGGTTGTGTCGCGACCGCGGTTTCACCGGATGGGGCGAGGGTGAGTCCGTCGCGCAGGTCGCGGTGAGAGAGGTCGAAAGAGACTGGGAGCGTGTGGAATCGGGGGTTGAGCCGGGTATCACGGAACAGTGCGGCCAGCTGATCGTGGATCACGGGGTTGGCGGTGCGGTCGGGGAGGCGCAGCGGATATGCGGCGGCATCGGCGATCTCGATCTCCGGGTGGTCGGCCAGCGGATGATGCTGTGCCAATTGGACCCCGGCGCGCATGCGCCGCAGCAGGTACCGGCGCACGCCACGACCCGGCTGTTCACCGCGGGTGATCCCCACATCGATGCGGCCGGCGGCGACCGCGGCGGAGATCTCCGGTGTCGCCATCGGGACCGCGGCGACCTCGAGTCCCGGGCTGCTGTGAATCAGCCTGTCCACCAGGGCCGGTGCCGTCTCGGCCCCCGCGCTGAGGCTGTATCCGATGCGGAGCGTGCCAAGTTCGCCGGCTCCGGCCCGCCGGGCGGTGTCCCAGGCCCGGTCCAGCGCTGCCAGTGCGGGTGGCGCGGATTCCGCCAAAGCCGCTCCGGCCGCGGTCAATGCGACGCTTCGGGTGTTGCGAACCAGCAGGCTGGTGCCGAGTTCGGCCTCCAGTCGGCGCATGCGGGCGCTGAGTGCGGGCTGGGCGATGCCGATTCGGGCGGCCGCGCGGGTGAAGTTCAGTTCCTGTGCCAGTACCAGGAAGTACCGCAGGCTGACCGTGTCCGGTGGCATGTGCCCTTCCTGCCGATTGATAACCATTCGTTCTGAGTCTATCGCGTATCGAGCTTTCCCCCGACCGCACCTCGAGCTCTAACCTGCGCATATGACAAATCAACTGGGTGGAGGTCGTCATGCATAGGCTGCTGGTCCTGTATCCGAAGCCCGTCGACCCTGACCACTTCCGCGACTACTACGTGACCACCCACATTCCATTGGTCAGGAATTGGCCCGGTCTGCTTGCGTGCCGCTACAGCTTCGACGTGGCGTCGGCCGTGGGAGAGGCGCCGTATTTCGCGGTCTTCGAAGCCGACTTCGCCGACGCCGCCGCCCTGGCCGCAGCACGGTCCTCGGCGGAAGGGCAGCAGGTGTCCGCCGATGTCGCCAACTACGCCACCGGCGGTGTGGTCGTCATCGACTATCCGGTGCAGGACGCTACCTAGCTCCGGTTGGCCACGGCCTGCTTGATCAGCACGCGGCCGAAGTCGGACATCAGGCCGGTGCCGCGATGGGCATCGTCGAGGATGTCGGTGAACGCGGAGACGAACAGATCGACTTCGCGTTCACCGATGGTCAGCGACGGGATGAGTTTGATGACCTCGAGGTTGTCGCCCGAGACCTGGGTCAGGATGCGGTGGCGGTGCATGAGGGCGACCACGACCATTTGCGCGAACAAGCCGACGCGGGCGGCTTGCAATGCGGCCCAACTGGTTCGGAGCCGGAGCGAGCGGGGACGGCCGAATTCGATGCCGATCATGAGGCCGCGTCCGCGCACCTCGGACAGCAGTTCGTAGCGGTCGGTGAGGGCGGCCAGTTGTTCTCGCAGCGAGTCCCCGACCCGGCGGGCATTGGCCACGATGTCTTCGTCCTCGATCACCCGCAGGGTGGCCAGTCCGGCGGCCATGGCCTGGGCGTTGGAGCCGAAACTGGCCGAGTGCACCAGGACTCGATCCATCGAGGAGTACACCTTGGCGAAGATCCACTCCTTGCCGAGGGTGGCGCCGACCGGAATGTAGCCGCCGGACAGGGCTTTGGCGGCGCACACCAGATCCGGTTCCACGCCCGGCTCGTTCTGATAGGCGAAGAAGTCGCCCGTGCGGCCGATGCCGGTCTGCACTTCGTCGGCGATGAGCAGCGCTTTGTGCTTGTGCAGCAAGGCTTGTGCGGCTCCGAGGTAGCCGGGCGGTGTGGCGTGGACAGTCTTGCCCTGAATCGGTTCGACGATCAGCGCGGCGACATCACCGCGGCGCAATTCGCGATCGAGTGCCGCCAAGTCGCCGAACGGTATGGCGGTGTCGGGCAGCAGCGGCGCAAAACCGTCACGGAATCCGGACTCACCGTTGACCGAGAGCGACCCGGTGGTGAGCCCGTGGAAGGCATGCTCGCAGTACAGAATTCGCGGTTTCCCGGTAGCGAACCGGGCGAACTTGAGGGCGGTCTCGACCGCCTCGGTGCCACTGTTACCGAAGAACACCCGGTCCAGATGCGGCGTGTAGGACAGCAGTTGCTCGGCAAGCAGCCCCGGCAGCGGTTCGCAGGTGAACCGCACCAGATCAGCCAGCTCGAGGTCGAGCACCTCGTGCAGCGCCTGCCGCACCACCGGATGGTTGCGGCCCAACGCGATAACGCCGAATCCGGCCAGCATGTCCAGGTACTCGTTGCCCTCGGTGTCGTACAGGTAGGGCCCGCTGCCGCGTTCGTAGACCTTGTCGAAGCCGATGGTGTGCAGCATCCGGTTCAACTGCGGATTCAGGTACCGATTCTGCAGTGCGTAGCGTTCGCCGCCGCGCGCCTTCAGCAGTGCCCCGAGGTCGAAACCCTCGGGTGGAGTGGGTGTTTCGTCAGATGTCATGGCCGGGTTGTTCCGATTCTGCCGCGAGCGCGAGCGCTTCTTCGACCAATGCCTCCACGATCTGCGATTCGGGCACGGTCCGGACGACCTGTCCGCGTACGAAGATCTGACCTTTGTGATTGCCGGCCGACACCCCGATATCGGCTTCGCGGGCCTCGCCCGGACCATTGACGATACAGCCCATCACAGCCACGCGGAGGGGATGCGGGAACCCCTTGAAAGCGGCTTCGACCTGCTGGGTCAGCCCGAAGACATCGACCTGGCAGCGCCCGCAGGTCGGGCAGGACACGATATCGAGGGTGCGGGCGCGCAGCCCGAGCCCGGCCAGCATGTGATGGCCCGCCTTCACCTCCTCGACCGGCGGCGCCGACAACGAGACCCGCAGCGTGTCCCCGATACCGTCGGTGAGCAGGATCGCGAAGGTCACGGCCGTTTTCGCGGTGCCCTGCACGAGCGGCCCGGCCTCGGTGACGCCCAGATGCAGCGGGTAGTCGCAGCGCGCGGCCAGCAGCCGGTAGGCCTGGATGGTGACCAGCGGGTCATTGTGTTTGACCGAGATCTTCAGATCGGTGAATCCGTGCTCCTCGAACAACGCCGCCTCACCCAGCGCGGATTCGACCAGCGCGGGCGCGGTGGCCCGGCCACCGTGCCGTTCGAGAATGCGCTTGTCGAGCGATCCGGCATTGACCCCGATGCGGATCGGCGTCCCGGCTGCCTGGGCGGCGTGCGCGATCTCCTTCACCTTGTCATCGAACTTGCGAATATTGCCGGGGTTGACGCGAACTCCGGCGCACCCCGCATCGATCGCGGCGAACACGTAGCGCGGATTGAAGTGGATATCGGCGATCACCGGAATCGCGGACCGGCGCGCGATGATCGGCAGCACATCGCAGTCGTCCTGCGACGGGACGGCGACGCGCACGATATCGCAACCGGCAGCGGTCAATTCGGCGATCTGCTGCAGCGTGGCGTCCACATCCGCGGTGACCGTGGTGGTCATCGATTGCACCGAGATGGGTGCGTCGCCGCCGACCGGCACCGACCCGATCTGTATCTGCCGGCTGTGCCGCCGGCGTTTGACCACCGGGGCGGTGGGTTCGGACAGGAAGACAGTCATGAGGTCCTCACAGCGGGATCATCGGGCCCGCACCGAGGCGGACAGCCGTTCCAGACAAGATGCGGCAATGCCGTCGCCGGTCAGCCCGTGATCGGCCAGGATGCGAGTGCGGGAACCGTGCGAAAGGAACGCGGTCGGCAGCCCGAGCGCGTGCACCCGCGGCCCGCCGTCCCGCGCGCCCGCGGTGATCAGATGCGCGCCGATCCCGCCGTCGGCGATGCCGTCCTCGACGCAGACCGTGAGCTGATGCCGGGCGGTGAGCGCGCACAGGGCCGGTTCGAGCGGCCACACCCAGCGCGGATCCACCACGGTCACACCGATCCCGCGATCGGTGAGCAGCCGGGCCGCCTCCAGGCACGGCGTGGCCATCGCCCCGATCGCCACCAGCAACACGTCCAGGGGAAGGTTTCGGCTGCGATGCAGGATGTCCATCCCGTCCATCCGCGACAGCGCCGGAATATCCTCGCCCGCAGTGGCTTTGGGATACCGCACCGCCGTCGGTCCGGGATGACCGACGGATTCGTGCAGCAGTTCCCGCACCCGCGCCGGATCACGCGGGCACGCGATCCGCAGATGCGGCACACAGGTCCCCAGCGCCAGATCCCACATGCCGTGATGACTGGCCCCATCCGGACCGGTGATCCCCGCCCGATCCAGCAGCAGCGTGACCGGAAGTTCGTGCAGCGCAATGTCGAACAGCAGTTGATCGATGGCCCGCGTCAGAAAGGTCGAATAGACCGCGACGACCGGATGCATGCCGGCCGAGGCGAGCCCGGCGGCGGAGGCGAGCAGATGCTGTTCGGCGATCCCGGAATCGAAGACCCGCTCGATGGCATCGCGCGAGAACTCCCCCAGCCCGAGCGGCAACCGCATGGCCGCCGTCAGCGCCACCACCTCGGGACGATCCCGCGCCAGCGCGGCCAGTTCACGTTCGACGACATCGGTCCAGCTCAGCGTCGCGGCAGCGCGGGGCCGCCCGGTCACCGGATCGATGACGCCGCACGCGTGCATGCGATCGGCTTCATCGTTTTCCGCGGGCGCATACCCGCGGCCCTTCACGGTGAGCACGTGCACCAGCACCGGCCGCCGCTGGGCCCCGGCTTCCCGCAGTGCCTCGCACACCGCCCCGATATCGTGCCCATCGATCGGCCCGATGTACACGAAACCCATTGCCTCGAACAGATTCTCGCCATCGAACTTGCCGTGGCGCAGCCGGTCCAGATGAGCGGCCAGCGCCCCCACGGTGGGGTCGTAGGAGCGCTGATTGTCATTGAGCACCACGACGACCGGCCGCCGCGCCGCCCCGATGTTGTTGAGCCCTTCCCAGGCCACCCCGCCGGTGAGTGCGCCGTCCCCGATGACGGCGACCACCGTGCGCTCGTGCTCCCCGCGCAGTTCCAGCGCCTTGGCGACCCCGTCCGCCCAGGCCAGGCTGACCGAGGCGTGCGAGTTCTCCACCCAATCGTGCGGTGATTCCGCCCGATTGGGATAGCCGGAGATCCCGCCGGCCTGCCGCAGCCCGTCGAAGTCCGCGGCACGGCCGGTGAGCAGTTTGTGCGGGTAGGACTGATGGCCGGTATCGAACACCACGACGTCGTCCGGCGAGCGGAACACGCGATGCACGGCAATGGTCAGTTCGACCGTCCCGAGGGAGGCGCCGAGATGTCCGCCGGTCGCGGTGACGGTCTCGATCAGTCGTGCACGCAGCTGTTCCGCCAGTACGGGGAGCTGCTCGGCGGGCAGCGCCGCGAGGTCCCCGGGGCCGGAAATGTCGAGTGTCATGGCGTTCTCCTCGGCCTAGCTGACCGCGGCGCGAATGGTTTCCCGCAGCGAGGACAGGGTGGCGACCACGGCCGTGGGTTCGTATCCGCAGTGCGCCATGCAGTTCTCGCAGCGCGGATCGTTGCCGCGGCCGAAGGCGTTCCAGTCGGTGTCGTCGATGAGTTCCCGATAGGTTGCCGCATACCCGTCGTCGAGCAGATAACACGGGCGCTGCCAGCCTTTGAGCGAATAGGACGGGATCGCCCAGGCCGTGCACTGGTAGTCCACCTTGCCCTCGAGGAAGTCGAGGAACAGCGGGGAGTGGTTGAGCCGCCAGCGTTTCCGCCGGCCCTCCGCGAACGCCTTCGCGAACAGCTCGTGGGTCTCCTGCACGCCGAGCCAGTGCTCCTGGTCGGGCGCCTTCTCGTAGGCGTAGCCGGGCGAGATCTGCATATGGTCGACTTCGAGTTCGTCGTTGAGGAAGTCGAGCACATCGATGACGTCCTGCGGCGAATCCAGGTCGAAGAAGGTGGTATTCGTCATCACCCGGAACCCGGCGGCCTTGGCCTGCCGGATGGCCGCTACCGCCTCGTCGAAGACGCCGTCCTTGCACACCGAGGCGTCGTGGCGTTCGCGCAGTCCGTCGAGGTGGATCATCCACGCGAAGTTGCGGTGCGGCGCGAACTTGTGGATGTGCTTGGGCAGCAGCACCGCGTTCGTGCACAGAAACACGATCTTGTTGCGGTCCAGCAGTTGCCGCACGATCTCGTCGATCTGCGGGTGCATGAGCGGTTCACCGCCCGCGATGGACACCATCGGCGCCCCGCATTCCTCGATCGCGCCCACCGCCTGTTCCACCGGCATGCGCTGGCGGAGCACGGTGTGCGGATGCTGGATCTTGCCGCAGCCCGCGCATTTCAGATTGCAGGCAAAGAGTGGCTCCAATTCGACGAGAATGGGGTACTTTTCGCGGCGCAGGACTTTCTGTTTCACGAGATAGGTTCCCAAGCGCAGGGATTGACGGAATGGCATGGCCATTCAACTCACCTCCCGAGGCGGGTCGATGCGAATGTGCTCGTCGGTCACGGTGACCGCGCTGACCTGTACCGGGCCCAGCCCGGACAGGGCGTTCATCAGTTCTTCCGCCAGCTGCGGCGGCGCCGAGGCATCGGCGACGATGCCGATGCGGCGGACACCGCGCAGCAGGCTCAATTCGAGTGCGGCGACACTGCCGATCGCCTGCACCCGGACGCCGTCGGCCGCGGCGACTTCGGCCGGACGCCGCAGTGCGTTGCCCGGTGCGCCGAGTACGAGGACCAGATCGGTGCGGCCCGCCAGCTCCGGCACGGACGCACCGATGAGCACCTCGTGCTCCCCCACCGCGGCCGACCATTCGTCGAGCACGGCGGCCGCGGTCCGCAGCGCGCGGAGCGCGAGGACCCCGCGCCACGGCGTACCCGGACGCAGCAAAGGGGCTGCGGGAGTATCGACAATGGCCCGCAGCACCGCGGTCTGCCCGATAGGGGCAGCGGCGGCGAGGAAGGCCGATTCGGTATCGACGGCGATCGCGCCGGTCGCACCCAGCCGCGCCCGGTCCGCTCCGTCGATCACGTGCTCGGCGGAGTAGACCGGGCCGAGCGTCGTGCGCAGCCCACGCCTCCGCAGCGCGCTGTGCAGTAACGGCCCGGCCGGACTGGCCAATACCGTTGCGGCACTGCGAATCTCCTGGGCCACGACCAGATCACCGGGCCGCAGCGTGTGATTCAAGGCCCCCGCCACGCCCACGACCGCGATGGGCGACGAGTCGGGCCACGACGGCCGGTGTTTCGGACCGCGCCCGGTCCGCACCACCGGCACCGCGACGGCGCCCCAGAGCGACGCCCGCTCGGAAAGCAGTGGGGTGCAGACGATTCCGGATCTGCTCATAGGCGCGGCTCCTGTCGCATGGACAGGTAGCGGCCGAGCGCCCAGATCGGGAAGACGAGCCGGTACATGTGATAGTTGATGTAGAAGTCGCCGGGGAAGCCGGTACCGGTGAAATGGTCCTCGTCCCAGCCGCCGTCGGGCCGCTGCGTCTCGATCAGCCACGCGACGCCGCGCTCGACGGCCTCGGTGTCCGGGGCGGCGGCCAGCAGCGCCAGCAGTGCCCAGGCCGTCTGGGAGGCGGTCGAGGTGCCGCGGCCGATCCAGGCGGGATCACGGTAGGACCGCAGATCCTCACCCCACCCGCCATCGGAATTCTGGTGTCCGGCAAGCCAGTCGACAGCGGCACGGATCGGCTTCGAGCACGGATCCACGCCCGCGGCGACCAGGGCCGGGACCGCGGCGCCGGTGCCGTACACATAGTTGGCGCCCCAACGCCCGAACCAGGAACCGTCGGTCTCCTGATTGTCGAGCAGCCAGCGCACCCCGCGCCGGCACGACTCCTCATCGGCCCGGCCCAGTACGGCCATCATCTCCACCACGTGGGCGGTCACATCGGCCGAGGGCGGGTCGATCACCGCGCCGAAATCGCAGAACGGCAGCTTGGTCGGCAGGGTCGAGGTGTTGTCGGCGTCGAAGGCGCCCCAGCCGCCGTCCTGGGACTGCATGCCCACCGTCCACTTCGCGGCGCGGTCGATCGCGTCCCGTAGTCGCTGCGGGTCGGGCGGAACCACCCGGTGCAGCGCGATGACGATCTCGGCCGTGTCATCGGTGTCCGGATACACGTCATTGGCGAATTCGAAGGCCCAGCCGCCGGATTCGAGCTTCGGCCGCCGCACCTGCCAGTCGCCGCCGCCGCTGATCTGCTCACTGAGCAGCCACTCGGTGGCGCGCAGCACCGCCGGATCATCCCCGGGCACACCGGCTTCGAACAGCGCCGCCACCGACAACGCGGTATCCCACACCGGTGACTGACACGCCTCCAGCCGCCGAATCGGACCGTCGGGCGTGTCCTCGACAATGACGAACCCGTCCAACCCGGCCAGCCCCGCCCGCATGGCGGGATGATCGAGCGAATAGCCCATGAGATGTAGGGCCAGCAGCGAATACACCCACGGCGGCTGAATCCCGCCCCAGCCGCCGTCGGCCTCCTGGCGGGCCAGAATCCATTCCGCCGCATGCCGCATGGCCAGACTGCGCACCGGCGCGATCGGGCGGCGGGCATACCCGTGCAGCACACCGTCCAGCCGCTGGAACAGCCCGGCGATGCTGGTGATCGATTCCTGCGCCGGTCGCGCCGCACCACTGCGCAATTCATCGATCCCGAAAGGCAACGGCCGGACCGGCCGCAACGTGGCGACCACGGTCAACGGCACCACGGTCTGGCGCGCCCAGCACCCCCAGTCGTAGATGTTCAGCGGAAACCACGACGGCAGGAAGATCATCTCCGGTGGCAGGTTGGGCAGATCGTCCCACTCCTGCAAACCGAACAGCGCCAGCCAGATCCGGGTGAACACCCGGCTCTTCTCCACCCCGCCCTCGGCCTGCACGAAGTCGGCGGCGGCCCGCATATGCGCGGCCTCGGGAGCATCGCCCGCCAGACGCAGCGCGACCCAGGCCTCGACCGTGGTCGACAGATCACCGGGCCCGTCATGGAAGGTCGCCCAGGTCCCGTCGGCCCGCTGCTGCGACCGGATCCAACGCGCAGCCGGTTCGGTCACCTCCGGCGTCGAGATGCCCAGAAATGCCCGCAACAGCAGATCTTCCGCATCCATCGTGACATTGGTGGCGAGTTCGCCCTTCCACCAACCCTTTTCATGCTGCTGGTTACGCAGGTGGCCGACGGCCGCCCACAGCGCCTCCGAGGCGGAGGCGGCAGGATCGGCCGGGGTGAGATCAGGCTTCGTGACTGTCATCGTCAGGCACTCCGTTCGATGATGAAGTTCGCCAGGTCGATCAGCTCGCGGCGGTAATCCGCGTGCAACGGCACACCGGCCAGCGCATAAGCGGCAGCGCGCACCCGGCGGCGGGCTTCGGCCTGCGCCCAGGCTCGTCCGCCGCCGGTCTCGACGAGGTCGGCGGCCTCGCGCACTTCCTGTTCGGTGGGTTCGCCGGGGCGCGCGAGCCAGTGCGCCAGTTGTCGTCCCGCGTCCCCGCCCGCCTGCAGTGTCCAGGTGACCGGCAGCGACTTCTTGCGCGAACGCAGATCGGAGAACACCGGTTTGCCGGTTATCTCGGGTTCGCCCCAGATGCCGAGCAAGTCATCCACCAGCTGGAAGGCGAGCCCGATGTTGTAGCCGTAGTCACCCAGGGTGGTGACGGTATCCGGTGTGGCGTCGGCCAGTACGCCCCCGACGAGAGCGCTGGCCGCCAGCAGTGCGCCGGTCTTTCCGCGCGCCATCTGAATGCATTCGGCCAGGCTCACATCGTCGCGCTGCTCGAAACCCACGTCGGCGGCCTGGCCCTGGATGAGGTCGCGGGTGGCGGTGCCCAGGATGCGCGCCGCCGGAACGGTATGCGGGGAACCGGAATTCAGCAGCACCTCGTGCGCGAGGGAGAGCATCGCGTCACCGGCGAGCACCGCGATGGCATCGCCCCAGACCGCCCACACGGTAGGCCGATGCCGGCGGGTGGCATCACGGTCCATGAGATCGTCGTGCACGAGCGAGAAGTTGTGGATCAGCTCCACCGCGACCGCGCCCGGCACCGCGCAGGCGTCGTCGCCGCCGACCGCATTGGCGGCCAGCAGGACCAGGCGGGAGCGAATGGATTTGCCACTGTCCGCGATCACGGGTTCGCCGTGCTCATCGGACCAGCCGAGGTGATAGGCGACCACGGGCCGGATGGCATCGTCGAGTTCGTCGACGGCCTTGCGCAGTGCGGTCCGCACCGCGTCATGGCCGGAATCGATTCCTGTCAGGGTGGTGACCGTCATCGGAGCTCCTCCGGAACGGGTGTACGGGACTTCGTCGATCGGGTGGCGCCCAGCACCGAACTGCGCAGCAGCGCAGTCGAAGCCACCCCGGCCTTCTCCCAGGCGGACAGGGACATCCGGCGGTCGTAGACCGCCACCGGGTTCGCCAGGATGCGGGCATTCAACTGCCGGTAGATACCGGCCATGGCCGCGCAGCAGGCGGCGCTGCGCGGATCGAGTTCGGGCAGCAACCGCAGTCCGAGGCAGTACCAGTCCTCGGCGCGTTCGGCGGCGTGCCGGATGAGCGCGGCCAGCCGCCCGTCCGGATCCCGCAGCGCGCCACCGGCATCGAGTTCCAGGCGGACGCCGAATCGATCCAATTCGGCCTGCGGCAGGTAGACCCGGCCGTTGAGCAGGTCCTCGCGGATATCGCGCAGAATATTGGTCTGCTGCAAGGCGATTCCGAGCTGATCGGCGAACAGTGGTGCGCGCGGATCGGTGCCGGTGCCGAAGACCGACAGGCACAGCCGCCCGACCGAGCCCGCGACGCAGCGGCAGTAGCTGGTGAGTTCGCCGAAGTCGGCGTAGTCGACGCCGTCCACGTCCATCTGCACGCCGTCGATCAGTTCGTCGAACGCGCCGAGCGGGACCGGATAGCGTTGCGCCGCATGGGTGACCGCGGTGATCACCGGATCGCGAGTGGTCTCCGGATCGTGCAGGGACTTGCGGACCGCCGCCAGGGCTTCGTTCTTGGCCCCGGGCGCCAGGTCGCCGTCGCCGATATCGTCGATTCTCCGGGCGAGTGCGTACAGCGAGCAGAGCGCGGAACGCTTGTCGGGTGGCAGCAGCCGGATGCCGTAGTAGAAGTTCTTCGCCGCCGTGCGGGTGATCTGCTCGCAGGCCGAGTATGCGGTATCGATCGAGTTCATCGTGTCGCCGCCGCTCTGCCTCTGGTGAGCAGGGACAGCATCGACCGGACCACATCGGCGCGGCGCGGCCGGACCGGACGGGTCCACACGTCGCCGTCCGCGGCGCGCAGGGCACGGGCCGTCGCATAACCGCCCGCGATGTATCCGGTCACCGCGAGCCGGGCCCACCCGGTGAGCCGGCCCGCCAATGCCGATCCCTCGTCGAGCAGATCGGTGGCCCGGTCCACCTGACGCGACACCACGGCCGGACTGCCGGGATCCGTGCCGGTGCCTAGTCGTTCCGCGCTGACCCCGAATTCGTCGAGGTCACGCTGCGGCAGGTAGATACGCCCGGCCGCATGATCTTCGGCGACGTCCTGGCAGTGCTCGAGCACCTGCAGGGCCGAGCACACGCGATTCGACAGCGCCGTGTTCTGGGGGGTGGACTGGTCGAACACCTGCAGTACGAGATGTCCCACCGGATCGGCGGAGAGCCGGCAATAGCCCATGAGGTCCTCGAAGGTCGCATAGCGGTGCACGCGCTGATCGATCAGGTTCGCCTCGATCAGTTGCTGGAAGGGTTCCTGCGGCAACCGGCAGTCGGCCACCGTGGTAGCCAGGTTCACCAGCACCGGTTGCTGCGGCCGGCTGCCCGCCCAGATGCGCGCGAGATCGGTTCGCAGCGTGAGTAGTTGAGCGGTTCGATCACCGGCCGCCTGATCGCCGACATCGTCGATCCAGCGCGCTACGGCGTAGATTGCGTGCAGGTGACGGCGGGGTTCCCTGGGCAGGCAGCGCAGTGCGACCGGAAAGTTTTCATCTTGTTCGGCGGCTCGCAGGCGGCGAGTTCCGACTGTCGCGCTCATCACTCGATGATGAGCGTTTTGCCCGGACCGAATCTTCAAGCAGTCGAGTGATTTTGGTCGGTCGATTTTGTCACCGGGTGATAATGATATTCGGAGGAATTCGAATGACCAAGGCACAGAACGAATCTCCGGAGACCCTGGCGGCGCTCGCACGACTCGCCAGGGAACTCGACGCAACCATGCCGCATCTCCTCGACGAAGTCCGTGACCTGCTGGTTCACGAATGGCCCGAGTTCGCCCAGTTTCTCGACGAGAACCATCCCGAGGTCGACGACGCGGGCGTGCTGTTCGTGCACCGCCTACTCGACATGGCCGAACACGCCCGCGGCCGCGGCCGCGAACACACCCAGGCCCGCATGATGTTCGAGCAGATCGGCCGCCAGCAGTTCCAGGACGGCAGCGAACTCTCCGACCTGCTCAGCGCCTATCAGGTGGGCGCGAAGGCCGCGTGGCGGCACGTGGCCGAAACCGCGTTGAAGCTGGACCTGGGCCCCGAACAACTGGCCGCGCTGGCCGAGGCCGTCTTCGACTTCGTCGACGAGTTCTCCACCGCCTCGGCCCACGGCTACGTGCTGGAACAGTCCGCATCCAGCATGGCGCGCGAGCATCGCCGCGCCGAACTCGGCGAACTCCTGCTGTCCGGTCGCACCGACCGCAATGGACTACGCGCGGCCGCCGAACGCGCGGGCTGGCCACTGCCGAGCACCGCGGCCCTCGTGCTCGCCGATCCCGAAGACGCACCGGCGAGCACGATCGTCGAGCGCCTGGACATGAACACCCTGCCCATCCGCCGGCCCGACCTGACCGGGGTCATCGTGCCCGGTCCCGTCACCGACGAGCGGGCCCGCCACCTGACCGAGATGCTGAAAGGCCACGCGGTCGTGCTGGGCGGGTTCCTGACCCTGGACCTGCTGCCGGTCGCACTCACCATCGCGCAAACCGCGCTCGATCTGCGCAAGGCCGGAGTACTGGTCGACAGCCCGGTCCGGGTCGGCGAACACCTCGACACCGTGATCGCCAACCGCGATCAGCGCCTCCTGCAGGTGCTGCGCGACCAGGTACTGCAACCCCTGGAATCGGTGCCACAGGGCACGCGGGACCGGCTGGTGGAAACCCTGCGCAGCTGGTTGTGGAACATGGGCGATCGGCAGGCCATGGCCAGGGAATTGCACATCCACCCGCAAACTGTCCGCTACCGGATGGGACGGCTGCACGAGCTCTACGGCGGCCGCCTCGACGATCCCCGCGAACGCGCCCGGGTGTTCCTGGTACTCGCCTGGAGCAGGCCCGCGAGCTGACCTCCCCGGGTGGCGATCGGCAGCCATCCTCACTACGGTGGGGCGGGTTATCGGTAGCCCGGACTCGTGGGGGTGTGGATGTCGTTGTCGACGATCGAGCAGGTCGCGGCCCCGAATCAGGTTGCGCCGCAGCGTCGCACGATACCGCTGCCGGTGCTCTGCCTGATCTCGATACTGGGCGCGCTGGCGGGCTGGTACTACCTCGGACAGGTACTGGCCGCCCGCGGGACCATGCTGCACCTGGTCGACCTGGGCACCTATCAGATCGCCGGACATCGGGTCACCGCCGGAATCTCGGTGTACGACACGCCTTTGCGCGGGCATACCCGCGGCGTCTGGGAATTCGTCTACACGCCCTTCGCGGCCCTGCTGTTCGTACCGCTGGTTTCCCTGCACGGGGACGCGTTCACCTGGGTGGGCGGGCTCGGCAATGCCGGCATGCTGCTCGGATCCGTCTGGGCGGCACTGGCGATCCTCGGCTACCGCCGCGATCGGCGACTGCTGTGGCTGGGCCTGCCCATCACCGGGCTGCTCATGCTGTGCGAGCCGATCCGCGAGACCATGGCCTTCGGTCAGGTCAATATCCTGTTGCTGCTGCTCGTCTGCGCGGACATGGCACTGCCCGACTCTTCCAGGTGGAAGGGCATACTCACCGGCATTGCGGCCGGAATCAAGCTGACCCCGGCCTTTTTCATCCTCTACCTGCTGGTCACCCGCCGATACCGGGCCGCCGCCACCGCATTCGGCTCATTGATAGCGACCATGGTGGTCGGTTTGGCTGTGCTGCCGAAGGATTCATTGACCTACTGGAGCGGCGCCTTCGCCGATCCGGCGCGTGTCGGCGTGCCGGAGAACCCGCAGAACGAATCACTGCGCGGCATGATCGCGCGCACCCTGAGCTCGGGCACCGGCTCCCAATTGCTGTGGTTCGCGGCCGCTCTCCTGATCGCCGCCGCCTGCCTGGTCCTCGCGCGCCGCCTGTCCCGGACCGGACGCGAACTTCCCGCTATCGTCCTGTGTGGCCTGACCAGCACCGTCGTCTCCCCCTACAGCTGGATCCACCACTGGGTGTGGCTCGCCCCCATGCTCATCTACCTGGGCGACCTCTCCTTCCGCCGCCGCGGCCTGCTCGCCCCCGCCGGCCTGCTGATCGTCTTCCTCGTAACCTCCGGCGGCGTCTTCGATCTTCTGGACCTGCACTACGGCAGCGTCTTCGACATCCCCGGCAGTTCACCACTCGCCTTCTTCGCCCACAACGCCTACATCTGGCTCACCCTGGCACTCTTCGCGGCCGCGGCAATCTACCTGCGTCGCACCCCGACCCGGCCCGAGCCGGTGCCGGTCGGCGCAGATAATTGACGTCTGCTAACTTTCGTCTGCCGCGGGGCCGTATCCGCGGCCGATGAGGTACAGCGAAGTCCGGTGTGAGCCCGGCACTGTCCCGCAACGGTGAAGCCCCCGATCGGGGGACGAGTCCGGTCGCCTGGATCCCATCGAGAACACAGGCTCCTCGGATGAAGGACAACCATGATCTCGCGGTTGGCCGCGCTCAAAAACACTCTGGACCCGCGTGAACGGTTCCGGCTCTTCCTGATGGCGGCGGCGATCCTCGCCATGAACGTGCTGGGCTGGGGGATCTTCGTCCTGGCTATCATGCCGCACCATTTCAAGTACGACGGCCTGGGAATCGGCCTCGGCGTGGCCTTCGCAGCGTGGACGCTGGGCGCCCGCCACGCCTTCGACGCCGACCACATCTCGGCCATCGACAATGTCACCCGCAAGCTCATGTCGGAGGGCAAGCGACCGCTGGCGACCGGGTTCTTCTTCGCGCTCGGGCACTCGTCGATCCTGGTCGCGGTGGGCGCGGGCATCGTGGTGGCCACCAAGGCCGTCTACGGTGCGATGGTCGACCCGAACTCGAGCTACGAGACCATCGGCGGCACCATCGGAACCAGTTGCGCCGCACTGTTCCTGTACCTCATCGCGCTGCTGAACCTGATCGTGCTGGCCGGCATCGTCAAGGTCTTCCGGTCCATGCGCCGCGGCGAATTCGACGAAGAAGAACTCGAACGCCAGTTGCAGTCCCGCGGCCTCATGTACCGCTTCTTCGGCCGCCTGATGAAGTCGATCACGAAGACCCGCCAGATGTTCGGCGTCGGCATGCTGTTCGGCATCGGCTTCGACACCGCCACCGAGGTTCTCCTGCTCGCCGCCACCGCCGCCGCGGCCACCCAGGGCCTGCCCTGGTACGCCGTACTGGCCCTGCCGCTGCTCTTCGCCGGCGGCATGACCCTGTTCGACACCATCGACGGCATGTTCATGAACGTCGCCTACGGCTGGGCCTTCGCCAAACCGGTCCGCAAGGTCTACTACAACCTCATCGTCACCGGCCTGTCCATCTTCGTGGCCTTCGTCATCGGCACCATCGAACTCTGCCAGGTCCTCTCCCAGCAACTCCACCTCGACGGCGGCTTCTGGGATTTCATGAACAACTTCGACATCAACAAGGCCGGCTTCACCATCGCCGGCATCTTCGTCGTCGTCTGGATCCTCGCCGTGCTCGTCTGGCGCCTCGGCCGCGTCGAACAACGCTGGACCCCGACCACCCCCGAGCCCGTCACCGAATCCCCCGGCAAAGCCTGAAAACCGCTGTCTAGCTCCGGGGATGCGCGGCGAAGAACGCCGCCATCACCTGGGCCGCATCGACGGTGTGCGTAACCTGGCCGGGCCCACTGCACTCGACCGCGCCCGGCCAGGTATGCCCGCCACCCGCGATCCGATAGGCCGCCACCGCACCGCCCGGCGCACACAAGGCCCACACCGATTGCGTGACATCACTTCCCAGCGTGCTGGTGTCGGGATTGCCCGTGCACCCGTCGCGGTCGCGCCACTCGGCCACCCAGGCGTCGGTGCTCATCAACCCGCGCTGTTGATCGCCGTCATACGGAACGACGGGATCGTCGGTCCCGTGCATGGTGAGCAGAGCGATCGCGCGCCCCTGCGGCGTGCACCGGCCGAACGCGCTGTAGACCGCCGCCGAAATGGCCGCCACCGCAGCGACTTCCGGAATCGTGCACGCCGCGGAAGCCGCGAACCCACCCCCATCCGACTTGCCGGCGAAGTCGATCCGTGCGGCGTCGACACAGTCCGATCGACGCAGCCAGTCCGTGACCGCGGTCGCGAACTCGTAATCCTTTGCGCTCGGCCCCGAATAGGGCGTCGCCTCCCACGACGACTTCCCGCCGTAGCCCGGAAGCCCCTGCGGATACAGCACAATCGCCGAGATCGAGTCCAGTTGTGAGTACTGCTCCATCGAACTGTCGGACTCGCCACGCCCGGGAAACGCCACGATCGCCGGATACCGCACACCCATGCGAAACCCGCCCGGCAGATGCTCGATGAACGATCGATTCGAATCGCCCACCCGCATGCTCCGGTCCAGGGAGATTCCCGCACTGCCGAGCGCCAGGGCCGCACACTGCATGGACGTCATCGGCGGGTTCCCCGGTCACGGACACGATCGGCGTGTCCGAATTGTGCGTGCACGCAGCGGTCAACAGGCCCGCCATCGCGATCGCGGAACATGCTTTCCGCAAGTCAGGCACTCGGTTTCCTCCTCGGCCCCGGATTCTTACGTGATCTTGTCAGAGCTCTGCCGCCGCTTTGCCGGGAGCCACCCAAGATCGTCCGGGTACCCGGGAATACCGGACAGCACGACGAAAGGACCTGGAGATGAAGGACATTCAGCGTAGTCTCGGTCTGCCCGCCGACGTGACGCAGTACTGGGCCGGACGGCATGTGGTGATCACCGGTGGGAGCAGCGGCATCGGTCTCGAGGTGACGCGGCTGGCGCTGGCGGCAGGAGCGCGGGTGAGCGTGCTCGCGCTCGCCGATCCCGCTCTCGCAGGGCTCGCTTCGCACCCTGAGGCCGCCACCGGAAGGCTGGCTGCTTTCGCCGCTGACGTGACGCAGCAACACGAGATTCAGGCAGCTCTCGAACTCGCACGTGATCATCACGGCCGCATTGCCGCGGTGATCGCGTGCGCGGGAATCGCCAAACCGGGCTACTTCCAGCGCCTCGAAATCCGCGATTTCGAAAAGCACATGGCAGTCAACTACTTCGGTGCACTCCACGTGATCCGCGACGCCCTGCCCGATCTGCAGGCTGCCGAACGCGCCAGCATCACAGTCATCTCCTCCATGGCGGGAGTGCTGCCCTGCTTCGGTTATGGCGCTTACAGTCCGAGCAAGTTCGCAGTCCGTGCACTGTGCGAGGTCCTGCGCCAGGAACTCAAGCCCACCGGAGTCGGTGTCACAGTGGTACTTCCTCCCGATGTGGACACCCCGCAACTGGCCGCCGAAGCCGCCACCAAACCCGCCGAACTGGTGGCCCTCAGCGGCACCGCGCCGATCACCGCGGAGGCTGTCGCCCGAGCCCTGCTGATCGGCGCCGCCCGCGGTCGCGCCACGGTCGTCCCGTCGCCGGCCGCGCGTATCGTCCAGTGGCTCGTCGGCGCCGCCCCACGGGCGACCGCCTACCTCATGGACACCATCATCGCCCGCACCCAACGTGAATTGGCACCGGCTGCAAGAACGTAGGCGTTATGCGGCCTCCGGCTCCCCGATCGCCATCATGGTGGCTTGCATGAGGGCTATCGGGCGAGTGGGGTCGGTGTCGGCGGTGACCTCGGCGGTGCAGATGGTGAGGGTGCGGCCGGAGCGGACGACGGTGGCGGTCGCACGGAAGTGCTCGCCGATCGCAGGGCTCATGAGGTTGACCTTGAATTCGACGGTGAGGATGTCGCGGCCCGGAGGTTGCAGGGACATGGCCGCATAACCGCAGGCGGAATCGGCGAGGGTGGTGATCGCACCCGCGTGCACGAAACCGTTCTGCTGGCACAGGTCCGCACGGAACGGCAGTTCCAGGGTGACGCGCCCGGGAGCGAGGTCCGCCACGCGGATGCCCAGGGTGGTGAGCAGGGTCTGCCGTCCGATGCTCTCGCGCAGCCGCGCTTCCTGGCCGGCGTTCAAGGTGTCGTTCACGCTGTCATTGTGCTTTGAAAGGGTTTCGAAAGGTTCCGCTGCCAGCCTGTAGCCATGTTCAAATCCAGGGTGGCGGCCCTGACCTGTCTGTCGGCCACGGCGCTCGCACTCGGTGCCGCGACAGCCCACGCCGACCCGCAAACCATCCAATTCCAGTCCCCGACCGGCAATATCGCCTGCCCCATGACCGGTTCGTCCGCCCTGTGCCAGATCGCCGACTTCACCTACACACCCCCGCTCAAACCGGCCGACTGCCACGGCAACTGGGGCGACGAGTTCTCCGTCGACGCCGGCGCGACGACCCAACTCCACTGCCACACAGACCGGCCAGTCCAAGCAAACGCCCCCGTACTCGCATACGGCGACCAGCAGATCCTCGGAAACATGCTGTGCCGCATGACCGTCGACTACGTCGAATGCCGCGACAACCAGCCCGGCGGCCACGGCTTCCGCCTCAGCCGCGACTCCTACACCCTCAGCTGACCGCATCCGCCCCTCCTTGTCGGTGGGTTGCGCCAGAATTCTCCGCAGGCAATCGATGCGGAGGAATCCGGGAGGGGCGGGCATGGAACGCGGACTGTTCGCGGAGGTGGTGCTGGGACGGCTCGACGCACTCGGCATAGCCGATGTGGAATACGACCCGGACAAGTTCTCGGTCCGTCGGAGCGATGGCCGGAACATCTACCTGGGCAACCTCTTCCACGAATGCGAGGGTGCGCCCGAGCCCGACCGGGAGCGGATGATCGATCGCTTCCTCGAGGCCATGACCGGTTCGGAGATCACTCCGGACGATTGGGCGGCGGCACGTCCGCTGCTGCGCTCGGTGCTACGTCCGGTGACCTACGGCATCGACGAGGGCGCGACCATGGGCATGCTGGCCCGGCCCGCCCTGCCCTTCGTCAGCGAGTTCGTGGTGCTCGACCTGCCGCGCACCCGCGCCTACGTATCCCTCGACCGGGTACGCGAGTGGAACATCGATCCGGCGGAGGTATTCGCCGTGGCGCGCAAGAACCTGGCCGCGGTCGCCCGTCCGGGCGCACCGGACCCATCGAAGTTCATCCGCTTCATCGACACCGGGGACTCCTATTTCGGCTCGTGGCTGCTGGTTCCGGGCTGGCTGGCCAGCTATGCCGGCGACGGGCATCGTCCGGTCGCCTTCATCCCCGACGACGACACCCTGCTCATCGTTCCCGATGACCCCGACCTGCTCGCGAAGGTCTACGAATCCGTCGAGGAGCAGTACCACGAGTCCGCCCGCCACATCTCCCCGCAGGGCTACACCATCGACGACCACGGCACCGTCGTCCCCCTCGACGAACTGCCCACCCACCCGGCCCGGACCCTCGCACTGCGCGCGCGAGCCGGCCTCGCCGCCACCGAATACGCGGCCCAAACCCGTTTCCTCACCGACAAAATCGATACCGACCTGGACCTGGAGCCGTTCACCGACATCGAACCCGCCTACGTCGCCCCGGTGGACTTCCGCAACACCCCGACTGGCCCGGCCACGACCACCGTGTGCGGTGAAGGTGTCGAATACCTGCTCCCGGAAACCGATTACGTCTTCTTCGTCCGCCGTGACGACGACGGCGAGATCGACCTCATCTGCACGGTCCCCTTCGACGCCGTGGTCGAGATCCTGGGCCTGGTCCCGGTTCCGGGGCTACATCCGCCGCGCTTCGAACTACGCCGATGGCCCGACAACGCGGCCCTAGCGCGCCTGCGCGAGCGCGCCGTGACGCTGTAGCGTCCGGCGCGCCCGCTCGCAATCACTCTGAGCCACAAGTCCGAATCGGACTCGGACTCAGCGCCCGGCGTAGACGTCCTCGACATAGCGCCCGCTGTCGCAGAGCTGCTGCCGCCAGGCGGCGGCCTCCTGCGCGGTCGCGCCGGTGAAGCGGGTGCAGAGCTCTTCGACGGCGGCGCGGACGGCCGGGGCCATGCCCCGGCCGTCACCGGAGACGTAGACGGCGGCGCCGTCCTCGAGCAGCTTCCAGATCTCCTCGGCGTCGGCGGTGATGCGGTCCTGGACGTACTCGCGGTCGGCGCGGGAGAACGCCGGACGCAGGCTGACCACGCCGGCGGTATCCGCGGCGGTCAGTTCGTCGCGGTGCATGAAGTCGACATCGGGTGCGGCGCAGCCGAAGTAGAACACTGCCGGAGCGAGGGGGTGCGAGGCCGCGGCGTGCAGGGAGCGGTCGGCGATGGCGCCACGGAAGGGAGCCAGGCCGGTGCCCGCGGCGATCATGATGACGGGTGTGCCGGTGTCCGGTGCGATGCGGAAGGATTCGCGGCAGGGCTGGACGGCCGCGAGCACGGTGTCTCCCGGGCGGAGGCGATCCAGGTAGCGGGAGGCCACGCCGTCCGAGGTCACCGAGACCATGAGTTCGATGTGCCGGGCGTCGACCTTCGGTGTCGACGACACCGAGTAGTGGCGAATTCGCGTGGACGGCAACAGGTCCAGCAGGACCGGCCAGGACAGTTGGCCGTGGAAGGCCGGGTACTGCTCGGCGGCCTCGACGAGGGTGGGCAGCGTGCCGCCCTGCTCGGCCAGTGTCAACAGCCGAGCCTGCTCGGGCGGGCACGGGTTGTACCGGGCAAGGGTACGCAGCTGGGACGGCGACAGTCGATCGCCGAGCTCCACATAGCGGGAGAGCAATTCGGACACCGTGACCGGGCGGTCGATCGGGAGTGCGCGCCCCGCAACGCCTTCGGCCTGGATGCCGAGCAGGCTGTCCGGCCGGACTCCGAATGCCGTGACGGCCCGCGTCACCATCTCGGGATCGTTCACCGGCAGCACGGCGACGTGATCGCCGGTGCGGTACTCGACCTCTTCGGGCAGTCGCAGCTTCAGGCCACGCTTGATCCGGTGCAACGGATGCTTCCGATCCGACAGATCGAAGACCTCGGTGACGGTCATGGCCTGCACGTCATGATGCGTGGCGAGGGTATCGGTTGCGGTCCCGTGCAATTCGACCACGCGGTAGCCGTGCCCGGTAGCGCGCCGATCGGCTCCCTCGGTGGCGGTCGGGTCGCCGTACTCCTCGAGCAACCGCTCGGTCAGTGCCGTCTGGAAGGCCTCGAGATCCCCGGCGGGATCGGCTGACACATCGACCTGTCCGCGCGGAAGCAACCGCGTGCCGCCGAGTTCGGCGAGCCGCGTGTCGAGCAGCGTGGGCACCCGCTGATAGGTGTCGGCCCAATTGCGGTCGCCCACACCGAGTACCGCATAACGGACATCCGGTGCGATCGCAGGATCGGTGGACAGCCACGCAACGAATTCGGCCGCGTCGTCGGTGGGCTGACCGTTGTAGGAAGCGGCGACAATGACGACCGGACCGTCAGCTGGCAGCCGCCCGGCGACGCTGTCCAATGGCGCCACCGTGGTCGCGCACCCCAACTGCTCCCCCAGCCCGGCCAGATCGCGTGCGAATTCGCGGCAGGTACCCAGGTTGGAGCCGTGCAGCACGGTCAAGGTCACACCCGCGCGCACCCGCGTCGGCCGCACCGAATCCGGCTGCCGCACCGCGGCTTCCGGCTGCACGACGGGGATCCGCCGCTCCTCGGCGGTCCGCCGCCGCAGCTTCAGCGTGAACCCTTCCGGCTTCACCGTCAGCGTCTGCCGCACACTCAGCCGATAGTCGCTGTGATCGAGCAACCGATACCGATGCACCAGCATGCCCAGCACCAGCACCGCCTCGTGCAGGGCGAATTGCCGCCCGATGCAGGCCCGTTCACCGGTGCCGAAGGGCTTGAACGCGTTCCCGGGCCGCGCGGCCACGGCCTCGGGCGTGAACCGCTCCGGATCGAAGCTCTCGACATTGTCGCCCCACACCGGATCCCGGTGCAGCAGCGGCGTCATGACCTGCACCCCGTCACCCGCACGCAGCGGATACCGTCCCGCCAGCAGCGTGTCATTGCGCGCCACGCGCCGGAATCCCGGCGCGGTCGGCCACAACCGCAGCGACTCTTCCAGCACCTGATGGATGTAGTGCAGCTTCCCCACGTCGGTGTAGGTCGGTTCCGGATCGGGATCCGTACCCCACAGCGCGTCGACCTCGGCCTGCGCGCGCTGCAGCACGGCCGGATTCTTGGCGAGGTAGTAGAGCGCGAACGACAGCGCACCCGAGGTGGTTTCGTGCCCGGCCACCAGGAAGGTGATCACCTGGTAGCGAATATTGGTGTCGGACAGCGCTTCTCCGCTGGCCGGATCGATCGCGTTGAGCATGAGCCCGAGCAGATCGTCGGTCGAGGTATCCCCGGCCGCCCGCCGCTCCCGGATGATCTCGTCCACGATGTCGGCCTGCTGGCCGGAGTTCTCCTGGTAGGTCTCGAAAGCGCCGGTGTCCCCCATAGCCGCGGGGTTCTGCACCAGCCGCTGGGTGAAGGCGAGGTTGCGGTCCATGGCCTGCACGAACGGGTGTGGTTCGGTGCGCGTGAAGGATTCGAAGTCGAACCCGAACCCGGCCAGCCCGATGGTGTCCAGGGTCGTCCGCGTCATATCGCCCGTGACCGTGACCTCACGGCCGTCCGCGGCGGCGTCATCCCAGCTGCGGACCAATCGTTTCGCGACTTTGAGCATGGCCGGGTGATAGGTGCGCATGGAGCCCAGCGAGAAGGCAGGCAGCAGAATGTTGTGCGCCTTGGCCCAATTCGGCTCATCACTGTAGGCGGTGAACAGTCCGTCGCCGGTGCCCTGCCGCAGCAATACCAGTGCGGGCCCGGGCTGCTTGAAGAATCGCGTCTCGTCACTGAGATCGTCGATCAGATCGAACGAGCCCGCGAAGACCGTCCAGCCACCGAGCGGATTGCGCCGCGCATACAACGGCCCGTGCCGGCGCCCCAACTCCAACACCTGTTCGGTGGGATTGGAAGGCAGCGAGGCATCGGGATCGACGACCGGGATGTAGGGCCGCGGGTCTTCCACCAGACTCGGCAGGGCCTCGTCGGTGGGCACGGCCGTACCGGGTTCGCTCGTCATACGCGTCATGCCTCCATGGAACGTGCACTCCGGAACAGGCCGCAAAGTCCGGTTTCCTATCGCCCCGATAGTCCCGGACTATGCCCTGAGCTGGATATGCCCGCAGCGCTGGAAGAATCGGTCCTCATGGAGCGACGTCATCTCGAGATTTTCCTGGCCGTGGTCGATCATGGCGGGTTCACCAAGGCCGCGGAGGCGCTCTACATGGCCCAGCCGTCGCTCTCCCAGACCGTGCGCACGCTGGAGCGCGAGCTCGGCTGCTCGCTGTTCACCCGTGGTCCCCGCGGCACCGCACCGACCGCCGCGGGCCGTGCCCTGGTCGAGCCGGCCCGCAGCATCCTGCGCGGCTTCACGGTGGCCGGTGAGAGCGTCCGTGCCGTGCTGGGCCTCGAGGGCGGCCGCCTGGATATCGCCGCCCCGGCGGGTCTGACCTTCGAGGTGCTGGCGAGCCAGGTGGGCAGGCTGCGATCGGAGCATCCGCTGATCGAATGCGTCATCGCCGAGGTGCACGACGACGCCCAGGTGGTGCAACTGCTCACCGAATCGGCCGCCGAGCTGGCCTTCCTCTACCTCACCGATTACAGCGTCGTCGGCCAGACCCCGGGCATCGAGGTGCGGCCGCTGGGCCTGCAGCAGATGTGGCTGGTCGCGCCGCCGGGCTCGGATCTGCCGGAAACGGTCCCCTACGGCCTGCTCCAGGACCTGCCGCTGGTGATGCCGATGGACCTGGGCCCGGGCGCCGCGCTCATGATGGCTCAGGCCCGCAGCAATGGCCTCGCGCCCCGGCCGATGGTGACGGTGGAGAGCCCGGGCGCGCTCGCGCCGATGGTGCTGGCCGGGGCGGGCTGCACCCTGCTGGCCCGCCGCTCGGCGCAGTCGGCGGCCACGCTGGGTGCGGAGATCCGCCAGTTCGAGCCCGGCCTCGAGCTGAAATACGGTGTGGCACTGCGCACCACACCGCTCTCACCCGCCGCGGCCATGTTCCTCGACTACGTCACCGAGTTCTCGGCCCAGAATTGACCGGTCAGGCGCCGTCGCGATAGCGAATCACGAAGCGGCGCAGGATCTCCTGCGGGACGGTGATGGTCTCACGATGCCCGAGCTCGGTCAGATAGTCGGCTTCGGCGGGATCGAAATACCCGTCGTTCCGGTAGATCTCGATGCGCAGCGCGAGCCCGTGACCGTCCAGCTCGGGATGGAACTGGGTCGCGTACACATTCTCACCGACCCGGATCGCCTGCACCGGGCAGCCTGCCGACCGGGCCAGCAGCACCGCGCCCGGCGGCACGTCCTGGCACGCCTCCTTGTGGCCGCCGAACGCACGGAAGCTGCGCGGCAGCCCGCCCAACAGCGGATCCTCGTCCGCGGCGTCGGCCAATTCGATGGTCTGCGCCCCCGCGGTCTCGCTGTAGCGTTCACCGCTGACTCGCCCGCCGAGCACGTCGGCCAGCATGCTCAACCCGTAGCAGGCGCCCAGATACGGGAAGTCCCGGCGCACGACATCGATGAGCAGCTTCTTGAGCTTGGGCTCGAACTCGCGCTGATACGGGTACTTCTTCTCCTCCGGACTGCTCACATTGCTCGGCCCGCCGCCCACGATCACCGCCGCATAGTCGTCGAGCTCGACGTCCGGGAACCCGTGGTTCATCTCCACGCGTGCCACCTCGTCCGCCCGGAGCCCGCCCGCGTCGAGGATGGCGTGGTACTCCTGATCGGAGGCTGCCGGTTCGGGTCGCAGCTGCAGCAGTAGACAGGGCTTGACCATGGCTCACATTGTCTGTGGTGAGCGGCCTGCGAGGTGGGAAATCGTTGACCTCGAGTGGACTCGAGGTTGCAGGCTGGTAGGCATGACCCGAGCCGAAATCTGGAATGCCGTATACGACAACGACACTGCGCCCTGGGTGATCGGCGAACCCCAGCCGGCGATCATCGAACTGGAGAAGACCGGCACGATCCGCGGGCGTGTCCTCGAACCCGGCTGCGGCGCGGGCGAGCACACCATCCTGCTGACCGGCCTCGGCTACGACGTCCTCGGCGTCGACCTGGCTCCCAGCGCTGTTGCCTACGCTCACGCCAATGCGGTCGCCAAGGGCGCGCCCGCGGTCCGATTCGAGCAGGCCGATGCGCTCGCCATGGAGGCCCGCCCGGATTTCGCGGGTGATCCGCCGGGTTCCGCGCCCGCCTTCGACACCATCCTCGACAGCGCTCTGTTCCACGTCTTCGGCACCGAGCCCGAGACCCGTGCCGTCTACGTGTGCAACCTGCACGCGGTCCTGAGGCCCGGCGGCCTGCTGCACGTGCTGGCTCTCTCCGATGCCGAACCCGGTTTCGGTCCGCGCATCAGCGACACCGTCATCCGCGAATCCTTCACCGAGGGCTGGGAATTGGAGGAATTGCGGCCCGCCCGCTATCGCGGCCGGGTACCCGAGGGCGCGCCCGAATCGGTGGCCGGGCTCGAGATCTCCCCCGCCGGGCTGGTCGATGTGGCGGCCTGGCTGGCGCGCATCCGCCGGCTCTGATCCTCGTCGAGGGCCTGCAGGGCTGCGTAGAGGTCGATGCGGTCGTCGAGGCGGGACACGTCGCGTCCGGTGAGCTTCTCGACCCGCTCGATCCGGTAGTGCACGGTATTGACGTGCAGGAACAGCGCCTCGGCGGTCCGCGTCCAGGAGCCGTTGTGGTCGAGGAACGCCTCGAGCGTCGCCCGCAGTTCGGCGCGCGAGGGCTCCGGATCGAGCAGCTCGCCCAGCACCTCCCTGCTGAAGGTGGTCCGCACCGGATGCGGCACCCCCGCGAGCAAGCCGCCCAGCGTAGTGAGGTCCGCGACGGTGGTGACCGCGCGACCCAGATGCGCTCCCGCCCGGCACGCGTGCGCACTGCGCACCAGACTGTCCCGCAACCCGGTCAGCGCATCGGCCGGATCGCCCAGCCCGAGATGCAACTCCGTCTCCGGATCACACGACTGGACGAGATCATGCAACGAAACCAGATGCGTGGCAACATCTTTGATCTCCGGCACCACCGCGACCGCCTGCCGCCCGTGCACCCCGACCGCGATCGGCTCGGTGCCGAGATGCGCCAGCACTTCCCGCAGCGCGGCCGCGGCCGCCCCGGGTCGATGCGGTGTGGTGACCGCGGTGACGACGCGTTGCGGCACCCAGCCGAAATCCGGCAGCACCACGGTGGCCGAGGAGTTTTCGATATCGCCGCGATCGAGCTGCGTCACCAGCTCCCGCATGGCCTGATCGCGCCGATCCTGTTCCTCCACCGCGACATCGCGATAGTGCCGCAGCATCCCCGCGACCTCCTGCAGTAGCCGTGGCGGCGCCTGCGGGCCGGGCAGGTGCAGATACCAGGTGTCATAGGGCGAATCCGCCCGTCCCACCGGCTGATTCGCCGCTTCCCGCCGCAACCCGCGCACGATCGCGGCCGGCGGCTGCACCGGCGCGCCCGAAGACCGCGCAATGGTCCGCCCGCTGGCGGTGACCAATGCACACGGCAGCCCGCCCAGCTGCGCCGCGATCCGATCGAGCACCTCGCCGGCCGGCGCCTGTTCGCGGATCAGCCGATCCAGCGCGCGCCGCACATGATCGGGCAGCGATGAATGCGGTGAGGCGGTCAGCGCACCCCAGCGGCGCAGATAGATCTCGTCGGTGATGGTCCGGAAGGTGGTCTCCGCCGACACCGCCGCGAGCACGATCCCGTTCTCGCGGCAGGCCTCCACGATCTCCTCGGGCAGCCCGTTGTGCCGCACGACCCCGGCCAGCAGTGCGACCGCCCCCGCCCGGCGCAATGCCGTCACGAAGCGGTCGGCCCGCTGCTTGCCGCCGCGGGCGGTCCACCAGACCAGCCCGCTGAGCACCACTTCACCGGTTTGCACGTACTCGCTGGGGTCGAGCAGGTCGGTGGCGGTGACACCGCTGATCTCCTGCCGCAGTAGCTCGGGTTCACCCCACACCAGCTCCAATCCGAGCGTCTCCAGCCGAAGCAGCTCATCGATCCGCATGATCTGCTCCCTTCGCACGCCCGACTGCCGACACCGCATGGTAGATGCTTTGCCCGATATGAGCGAAGCGCTGGTGGATCATCCGAAATTCCGCGCGGCCGGATCGGATCTTCGTGTGCCGGCGCCGATGGCAGGCCGATGCCCGCGATTTCACGGGCTGGCGGACAGGCGATGCCTACGTCGGCGGCGGCACCCAGCTGTTCTGCGCACCGCAGCCGCACCTGAAACCCCCGCACCCGCGCTGGAAATGCCCGGTGTGCACGCGGTCTTCACCCACCACGACACCCGCGCCCTCGACGACGTCGTCCGGTACATCGGACAGCGCGTCGCCGCGGTCGTCGCCGACACCGAGGCCGCCGCAGCGGAGGGCTGCCGTCGGCTCGTGGTCGAATACGAAGTGCTGCCACATGTTCTGGATCTGGAGGAGGTCATGCGCCCCGGGATCAATGTGGCAGGCGAGGCGCACGACGAAGTCGGCGATGTGGAATCCGGCTTCGGCGAGGCAGCGGTCGTGTACGAGGAGACCTTCCGCACCCAGCGGGTGCAGCACGCCGGTCTCGAAACCCGCAGCGCGGTGGCCTATTACGACGAGGACGACCGCCTCGTGGTGCGCACCAGCTCGCAGACCCCATTCCTGACCCGTCGCGCCCTGTGCGATCTTCACGATCTGCCGCATGATCGCGTGCGGGTGCTGCCGGACCGGGCCGGCGGTGGATTCGGCAGCGAGCACGAGATGATCTTCGAGGACATCGTGGTGCTCGCCGCTATTCACCTGAAGCGTCCGGTCAAACTGGAATACACCCGCGCGGAACAGCTCTCCGGCGCCGCCACCCGCCACCCGTTCACCGTCCGGGTGAAGGCCGGAGCCAAACGCGACGGCAGCCTCACCGCCCTGCAGGCGCGCATCGTCGCCGACATCGGTGCGTACGGAAACCACGGGCTCGGTGTCATGTTCGACTCCGTCGTGAACCCTTCGGCATGTACCGCTGCCCGAGCACGAAGCTCGACGGGTACGCCATCTACACGAATACGGTTCCCTCCACCGCCTTCCGGGGTCATGGGCTGGACCAAGTGATGTTCGCCGTGGAATCGGTGATGGACGAACTGGCCCGCCGCGTCGACATGGATCCTCTGGAATTCCGCGCGCAGAATGTGGTCGGCCACGGCCTGCGCATGGACGTCATCCGCACCGCCTTGGCAGACCCGTTCCCCGCCGCGCCCGAAGGCTGGCTCACCGGAACCGGTTTCGCACTCTCCATGACCGCCGCCACCCCGCCCCACGGTCACTTCGCCGATGCCCGGCTCACCCGTCTCGCCGACGGCACCTACGATCTCGCGGTCGCCGGCGCCGAATTCGGCGATGGCACCACCACCGTGCAGCAGCAGATCGTGGCCCGGGAGTTGTTCACCACCGTCGAGCAGATCACGGTTCGCCGCTCCGACATCGATGCGACGGGTTACGACACCGCAGGTTTCGGCTCGACGGGAATCGTGGTGGCGGGCAGGGCGACTCTGCTGGCCAGTCGCGCCCTAGCCGCACGATTGCTGGCCTGCGCGGCGAAGCAGCTCGGCGTGGCGCCGGAGGTATGCCAGCTGTCCGAGCATGCCGTACTGGCGGGCACGCGACACATCTCGTTGGCGGTGTTGCATGCCATCGCGGCAATCGAGGGCGAAACACTCTCCGCGGACGGCCATTTCGGTGGTACGTCCCGAACGGTCGCGCTCGACGGCCGACTGTTCCAGGTCGCCGTCGATCCCGACTCAGGCGAATTGCGCATCCTGCGCAGCGTGTCCTCCGCCGATGCGGGCGAGGTCATGAATCCCACGCTCGGCCACGGCCGGATTTCCGCCGACCCCGCTCTCGCCAATGCCGTCCGTGATGCGACCGGAATCCGTTTCACAGAGCTTCCCGTCACTCGCGACCGCATCTGGCTCGCCCTGCACCAGAAGCAAACTCGCCGCACCACTCCCGCGCGTACCGTGGCGCATCCCACCCTCACCCGCTTCGACCTGGCCAGACTCGTGGACGGCCACGCCGACGACCTGCGCGACTAGGGCCGTTGCGGTTGCCGATCCGCGACCGCACTGTCCGTTCCGGGTGCCGAAGCGCTGCCCGAACGTTGCCCCGACACACCAGAACGATTGTCGGGGCGCGCGACGGGCTGTCACAATCAGCACAGGGCTCCGGCGTCGACCACTTGTGGTGCAGGTCCCTGAGCGGTCACCGAGGCTGGTGGTGGACGAAAGGCATCGTCGTGGTCATGCGAGTTTTCGGGCTGTCGTTTGTGGTCACTGCGGTGGCGCTGTTGATAGCGCTGATCTATGGAGGACCCCATGCGATGGCGCTGGTCGCGATCCTGGGTGTATTGGAAGTGTCGTTGTCCTTCGACAACGCGGTCGTGAATGCGACTGTGCTGCAACGGATGAGCCCTGTCTGGCAGCGCATGTTCCTCACGGTCGGTGTGCTGATCGCGGTCTTCGGCATGCGATTACTGTTCCCGCTGGCGGTCGTCTCGATCGGCGCCCACCTCGACCCGCTCAAGGCCCTCGACCTCGCCCTGAATCCCCCCGCGAACGGCGCCGCGTACTTCCCCGACGGCCGGGCCAGCTACGTGACCCTGCTCAACGACGCCAACCCCAAGATCGCCGCCTTCGGCGGCATGTTCCTGCTGCTGCTCTTCCTCAACTTCGTCTGCGCCGAACGCGAGATCACCTGGCTGTCCTGGCTGGAACGCCCCCTGGCCCGCCTCGGCCGCTTCGACATGTTCGCCGTGGTGGTGGCCCTGTTCGTACTCATCCTCACCGCCGGAATCATCGCCCCCGACGACAAGGCCGATGTGGTCATGGTCGCCGGCGCCCTCGGCATGATCACCTACTTCGTGGTGGACGGCCTGGGCAACTACTTCGACACCGACGACACCCCCGGCCCCGCCCGCGCCACGGTGGCCACCGGCCGCGCCGCCTTCTTCCTCTTCGTCTACCTGGAAGTCCTCGACGCCTCGTTCTCCTTCGACGGTGTGATCGGTTCCTTCGCAATCACGGCGGACCCGATCATCATCGCCCTGGGCCTCGGCCTGGTAGGCGCCATGTTCGTCCGCTCCATCACGGTCTACCTGGTCCGCAAAGGCACTCTCGCCCAATACATCTACCTCGAGCACGGCGCCCACTGGGCGATCGGCACCCTGGCCCTCCTGCTGCTCTACTCCACCGGCCACCACCTCGACCAGCTCTTCACCGGCCTCATCGGCGTGATCATCATCGCCGCGGCCTTCCTCACCAGCGTCCTCCGCAACCGCCGAGAGCGATCGATCCAGAGCGACGACCTAGTAGACCAACTCCACCACTGACGGTTTCACGGCCGGCGCGAACCTGGTGTAGCATCCAGGTTCAATGGCCACGCCATTTCTCGGGAATCCCACAAAGTACCTGTAACCGGCGGTTACAGATAACTTCTCTTCTCTCCCGTTCGATAGTTCACCAGTGCGGTCATCGACGGTTCGTCGTCGCCGTCGTGGAGGGACCGAATCCGTTGCAGGGCAGCGGCGTCCGTGCCGGTCAGGCGTTGAGCGAGGCGCTGGTGTTCTACCCAGGACGGGGAGAGGAAGGCTTCCACGTGGCGGGTCGGGTTGGTGGGGTCGGCATACCAGGCCCAGTGCATGGCGCCGTCTCGGCGGCGGGCTCGGCGTAGATCGGGGATCGCCGCGTCCAGGGCGTGCTGGCGGTCCTCGGGGATGCTGTATTCGACGGTGAGCAGGATGGGGCCGTCGTCGGGGGCGAGGGTGATCGGGGTGTAGGCCTCGGAGACGTGGGCGCTGCGGACATCTACCGATTGGGATGCGGTCAGGCGGTAGCGGCGGCTGAGGATTGTCTGGGCAGCCAAGGCCAGCGCGGCGAGGGTGAGCGCCGTGGGGAGGCCGGCAACGGTGGCCACGACGCCCCAGCCCGCGGCGCTCAGGGCATAGCCGGCCTGGAAAACCAATTGGAAGACTGCCAGGCCGCGGCCGCGAATCCAGCTGGGCAGCACCGATTGTGCGGCGATATTGAGGGTCGACATGACGCCCATGCCTGCGACGCCCGCGACGAAAAGCACTGGCAGCGCGAGGGGGAAGGTGGTCAGCTGCGCGATCATCAGCATGCAGGCCGCGTAGAGCAGGCTGAAGAGCAACGCGATGGCGTCGGGGTCGAAGCGGCCGCGTACGCGCGGGAGCACGAGGGCGCCGCAGACTCCGCCGACACCGAGCGCGGCCAATAGCAGACCGTACATGGATGCGCTCTGGTGCAAGCGAACTCGGGTGACGACAGCCAGCAACGAGGGCATTGCGCCGTAACAGAGGACGAAGGCGGCCGTACGGATCAATACCGCCCGCAGCTCGGGAGCATTCGCCACGTAACGCAGGCCGGTGCGGATCGCGGTAGTGAGGTGTTCCGGTGGCAGCGTGGTCGGTGCGACCGGTCGGCGCCAGAGATACACCACCGCAAGCACTCCCAGGAACGAGAGCGCGTTCAGCAGGAACACTCCCCCGGAACCGACCGCCGCTACCAGCAAGCCGCCGATGGCCGGTCCGATTGCCTGCGAGGCGGTGACGCCCATGGAGTTGAGCCCGATCGCCGCGGGCAGTTGCCCGGACGGCACGAGCTCGGGGGTCACCGCGGTGAACGCCGGCATGCCCAGCGTCGCGCCGATACCCAGCAGCAGCGTGGCCGCGAGCAACAGCGCCGGATTCACCGCGTGCGCGAGGGTGAGCACCCCGAGCAGCGCCGCCACCAGCAATTGCCAGGCCTGCGTGAACAGGATCAGCCGCCGCCGATCGAGGATGTCGGCCAGCGCCCCACCCTGCAGCGCCAGCGCGAAACTCGGGCTCGCGGCGACCATTGCCGCCTGGTTCGTACTGCGCGAATCCCGTTCCACCGCACCGACACGCCTCGACCCGTGGGGTGTGGTGCTGTCGATCGTGGCGGTGTTCCTGCTGATCTATCCACTCACCGAGGGACGCCGACTCGGCTGGCCCGCATGGATATTCGTCATGATGGCCGGTTCGGCACTCGTGTTCGCGGTCTTCCTCGCCTACCAGCGCCGGTTGTCGTCGAGCGGCCGGGTGCCGTTGGTGGAACTGAGCCTGTTCCGCTCACGAGCGTTCACCGTCGGACTGTTCGCCTGGTTGCTGTTCTGGCTGGCGCTGGGCGGCTTCTTCCTGGCGTGGACGCTGTATATGCAAGCCGGGCTGGGCTGGTCGCCGATGCACGCCGGGTTCACCTCCGCCATCGTGGCGCTGGGCGCCGGCCTGGGCGCGTCCACTTCCGCGGAGCGACTGGTCCCCCGCTTCGGTCGCCGCGTCTTGGTCGCCGGTGCACTGATCAATGCCGCCGGGTTCGGCGTATATGCCTGGGTCGCTTGGCATTACGGCGCGGCGGTCAGTTCCTGGCAGATGGCCGCACCGCTGGCATGCTCGGGATTGGGGCTGGGCCTGGTGGTCGCACCGGTCATCGATCTGCTGCTCGGTCAGGTCCCCGCTCGCGTGGCCGGGTCGGCGTCGGGCCTGCTCAATACCGCACAGCAGCTCGGACTGGCCGTCGGTGTCGCGGTTTCGGGCGTGGTGTTCTTCACCCTGCTCGATCACCGGCACACCTCATCCAGCAGTTTCGCCCTGGTCCTCGGGTATACCGCCGCGCTGTTGCTGGTGGTCGGCGTGAGTTTCTTTGCACTGCCGAAGAATACGAACGAATAGGAGCTCGTCATGCGAGTAGCAGTGATCGGTGGAACCGGCGGCCTGGGCGCGATGGTCGTGGCCCGGCTGGTGGATCGCGGACATCCGTGCGGATCGTGAGCCGCACCCGGCCCGAGGAGGTCACGCCGGGCATCGAACATCGTGCTGCGGATCTGGCCACGGGTGCGGGCAGCCGCCGCCAAGGCGCGCATCACCCCGCGGTCGAGGGCCCTGTTCCAGCCCGTTGACGTCGCCGCGGTCGCCGAGGAGCTGGTACTCGCAGTGGAGTCCGGCCCGGCGGGCAAGCTGGCCGATATCGGTGGCCCGGAGGCCCTCACCCTGACCGAGCTGTCGAGACAATGGCGGCAACAGCATCACGGCGCACTCCTCCCGCTGCGGATTCCCTTGCCGGGCCAGGCCGGTCGCGCCTTGCGCGCCGGGGCGGGTTGCCTGGACGCCGCCGGCCGGCTCGCGCTCGACCAGCTGACCTCGGCCCGCGCCCGCCGCGAACGCTACACCGGCAACTGGCTGCCCGAACCCGCCGTGGGCCAGGACGATCCGGCCGACCGCGTCACCCAGGACGAGCGGGTCACCACCGCCCTGCTGGTAGTGCTGGAATCGCTGACCCCGGCCGAGCGCACCGCCTTCGTCCTGCACGAGGTCTTCGGCATGCCCGCCGCCGAGGTCGGCGAGGTGGTGGGCCGTTCACCGGTGGCCGTGCGCCAGTTGATTTCCCGGGCACGCCGTCACGTCCGCGAGCGCACACCACGGTTCCCGCCCACCCCCGATGAGCACGCTCGGGTCGTGGTGGCCTTCAGCGCCGCCTGGCGCGCGGGTGAGCTCGGCGCGCTGCTGAGCGTGCTGGATCCGGACGTCACCTTCACCGGTGACGGCGGCGGCAAGGCGGTCGCGGTACTGCACCCGGTGCTGGGCGCGCATGCAGTGGCCGAAATGCTCACCGGCTGGGCACTTTCCGCCCGTGCCCGGCCCGCGGGAACCCGCGGATCCGGTGCGATCGTGCCGGTCAACGGCCGGCCGGGACTGGTGATCGCCGATGGTCCGGAGATGGCGGTCTTCTCCTTCACCATCGACGACGGTCGCATTGTCGCCATTCATGCCGTGCGAAATCCGGACAAACTTCGCCATGTGCCGCCACCTGGTGAGGAGGATTGGTTCGGCTGATCGGCGGCCGGGCCGAAATTACGGCAAACTGCACCAGGGGTCCGCGCTGAAGGTCCACTATGAATGCGTTTGCTGCGCCGGTGTGAGTTCGGACCGGTTGGAACTTTCGGTGGCGCAGCGTGGTCGACAGCCGAGAGGGGCACGAACTCATGTCGACGATGCAGCGCACGAAACTGACCAAGGACCAGCGCAACTCGTTCATCGCCGCCCAACTCGGCTGGACGATGGACGCCTTCGACTACTTCCTGGTCATCCTCGTCTACGCCGATATCGCCAAGACCTTCCATATCGGCAAGGGCGAGGTCGCATTCATCACCACCGCCACCCTCATCATGCGTCCCGTCGGAGCCTTGCTGTTCGGACTGTGGGCCGACCGAATAGGCCGCCGAATACCACTGATGGTCGACGTCGGCATGTATTCGCTCGTCGGCTTCCTGTGCGCCTTCGCCCCGAACTTCACCGTCCTGGTGATCCTGCGCATGATCTACGGCATCGGCATGGGCGGTGAATGGGGTCTGGGCGCGGCCCTGGCCATGGAGAAGATCCCCGCCGAACGCCGCGGCTTCTTCTCCGGCCTGCTGCAGGAGGGCTATTCCTTCGGCTATCTGCTCGCCACGCTGGCGTCGCTGCTGGTATCCAACTGGCTGGGCCTGTCGTGGCGCTGGCTGTTCGGCTTGTCGGTGATCCCCGCGCTCATCATCTTGATCCTGCGCGCCCGCGTCCGTGAATCGGAGGTGTGGGAGCAGTCCAAGGAGAAACTGCGCGTCACCCAGACCAGCGTCCGCGACATCCTCACCAGCCCGGCCGTCATTCGCCGGTTCATCTATCTGGTGCTGCTCATGACGGCCTTCAACTGGATGAGCCACGGCACCCAGGACGTGTACCCGACCTTCCTGTCGGCGACTTCCCATGGTGGCGCCGGACTTTCGACGGTGGCGGCCAAGTGGATCGCGGTCATCTACAATATCGGCGCCATCCTCGGCGGCCTGATCTTCGGCAGCCTCTCGCAGCGCTACGGCCGCCGCTACACGATCATCTTCTGCGCGGTGCTGGGCCTGCCCATCGTGCCGTTGTTCGCCTACTCGAAGACCGCGGCCATGCTGTGCCTGGGCTCGTTCCTGATCCAGGTCGCGGTGCAGGGCGCCTGGGGCGTCATCCCCGCCCACCTCTCGGAGATGTCCCCGGACGCCATCCGCGGCTTCTACCCGGGCGTCACCTATCAGCTCGGCAATCTGCTTGCCTCCCTGAACCTTCCGATCCAGGAGCGGCTCGCCGAATCTCACGGCTACCCCTTCGCCTTGGCGGTGACCGCCGTCCCGGTCTTCGTCGCGGTCATCTTCCTGACCGCGATCGGCAAGGAGGCCAAGGGGATTCGATTCGGCGCCGCCGATACGCCGACGACCCCCGGGGCGCAGCCGGCCGGGGGCACCTAGTCTCGGTTCAGGCAGCGACGGCGGAATCGCCGTTGAGCGGATCACGGTCGCCGCCGGTCTGCTCGGCGGCGACCTCGGCCTCGAGGATGCGCAGCGCCCGCGGCACCACCAGCTTGCGGCCGATGAGGAACCAGGACACCAGCAATACAATGCCCGGCACCTGGCTGGTCAGCCCCGAGGCGATCAGGGAGCCGGCCGGGTGGCTGTAGATGATCACGATCCGCAGCGCGGCATCGGTGAGGAACACGCACCCGAGGCCCGCGGTGACACCCCGGTAGACCAGGCGGAACCGCCGGGAGACCGACCAGCATCGATCGAAGGCCGCGGTGCGGATCGGATCACCCTGGGTGGCAACCGGTTTCAGTGCCTCACGCATGAACGGCCGCGACGAGACCGCGCTCCCGAGGAAGAAGGCGCCGGCGACAGCCGTGTAGAACGAGGCCCTGGCCAGCACGAACCGGGCATCGCCGCTGATCGAGCTGAGGACGATGGAAGCCGCCAGCTCGGACAGGATCAGCATCGCCAATCCGTCCACGCGGTGCGCCTTGTCGCGCAGCCAGGTGCGAATCAGATCGCCGAGGCAGATCACCCCGCTCACCACCGCGGCAGCCGGCATGGCCAGGGTGTCGCGGAAACCGGCCGCGTGCACGCCGATCAGGACCGCCACCGGCAGCGCGGTCGCGACCAGTGCCAGCCGCCAGCGAAACTGCCCGCGGACCAGCGGTCCGCCGAAGGCCTTCCCTGCCAGCAGCACCGCGCCGATGGTCAGGCGCAGCGCGGCGGACAGACCCGTCGGCGCGAGCACGATCAGTGCGATGTACGGCAACAGCAGGTCGACCGCTGCATTGGCGATCGCCGTGACCAGCGGTTTGGCTCTGCCGAGTGCTCGGATATCGGACATCGGAAGTCCCCAGAATTTAGCTCAGTGCCTGATTGGCTTAGTAACTAAGATAACCAGAGACTAAGGTACATTGGGAACATGACGCAAGACGATTCCCTCGACGCCGAGGCCGCGACCTACCTCGGCCGCGAGTTCGCCGGCGCGATGGTGAACTTCCACGACATGGTGGGAAAACTGATGGGGCTCAGTGCGGTCGAGCACAAATGCGTCGACACCCTGCGCCGGCTCGGACCCGTGCCCGCGGGCGTGATCGCCGAGCACACGGGCCTGACCACCGGCGCGGTGACGGGTCTGGTGGACCGACTGGAGAAGACCGGCTACGCCCGCCGCGTCCGCGACCCGGAGGATCGCCGCAAGGTGATCGTCGAACTCGTTCCCGACGAACGACACGATGCCCTGCTGGCCGAGATCTTCGTACCGTTCGGTGCGGACATGGGGACGGCCGCCGCCGGGTACAGCGCCGACGAACTGCGCGCGATCCTGAGCTGGTTGCGCAAGGTCACCGATGTGCTGATCGCCAACACCCATCGCCTGTCGGAGATGCAGTCGACCGCCGACGCACGCCGGTGAGCAGACCGGCGCAGATCCGCTGCCGCGGCGATTACCTTGCGCGGCAGCGGATCTGCGGTCGGATCGGTCAGCGGTCCCGGTAGGCCACCAGGTGCGCCAGCGCCATGAGATCGTCCGCCGCGGTATCGGCGGGCAGCGCCTCGACCGCGGACTCGAGCGCGGTGGCCGCACGACGCAGGGTGCGCTGGCGACCACCCGCCTCCTCGATGAGGTCGGCCGCGCGGGCGGCGCGCGCCGGCGTCATCGGGTGCCGGCCGTGATAGATGCGGGCCAGTTCACGACCCGGCCCGGTATCGGAGGTCAGGGCACAGACGACCGGGAACGACTGCTTGCGATGAATCAGGTCGCTGTGCGCGGGTTTTCCGGTCACGGCCGGATCGCCCCAGATGTCGATGGCATCGTCGACCAACTGGAAGACCAGCCCCAGCTCGATCCCGAAGGTGTGCATGGCCGACACCATCCGATGATCGGCGCCCGCGCACAGCGCCCCGAGCGCACAGGCGCAGCCGAGCAGCGCGCCGGTCTTACCCGCGGCCATCGTCAGATATTCGTCCACACTCACCACCGGCCGGCCTTCGAAGGCGCAGTCCTCGTACTGCCCGCGGCACAGCGTGACCGTGGCGCGGGCCAGCCGGATGACGGCCTCGGAGGTGACGGTTTCCGGCGCCCCGTCGGACAGTACGGCCAGCGCCAGTGCCTGTAAGGCGTCCCCGAGCAGGGTGGCATTGGTTTCACCCCAGACCCGCCAGACGGTGGGCCGCCCATGCCGCATGGGGTCGGTGTCCATGACATCGTCGTGGACCAGTGAGAAGTTGTGCAGCAGTTCCACCGCGGCGGCGGCGTGCACGGCCTGTTCGGTGCTGCCGCCGCAGGCGGTGGCGGCGGCGAAGGTGAGAGCGGGACGCAGCGCCTTGCCCTGGGTGCCGCCGGCGATCGGCACACCCTGCGGATCGCACCAGCCGAAGTGGTATCCGGCCAGGCGATCCAGGGGGTCGGACAGGGAGGCGACGGCGGCTCGCAGTATGGGTTCGATGGCGCGCCGGGCGTCGATGAGCTGCTTGCGCGCCCGGTGTTCGACGGACCCGTCGTGTGGGCGCGGTGTGGATTCCGGTGCCCGCGGACAGGTTTCGGTGTGGCCGGCCAGGGTGGCCTCGGCCGCGCGGGAGAGGCCCCAGCGCCGTTTGCCGTCCGGTCCTTGTCGCACAGTGGAAATGGTCGGTTTCGATGCTCGCATAATCGGCCCCGCTCTCTCTGGCGCGGCCCCGCAACCCCGCAGTGGCGATCGGACGGCCGTGCTTAGAAGAAGCTCATGGTCCCATTGCAACCCTGACGCTCGGGGTTGTGTGGGGGTTTCAGTTCGGCAACGCCGGGTTTTCGGCCACTTCAGGTGAGTGGCAGTCCATGTTCCAGCGCCTCTTGCGGGGCGCTGGTATAGCGTGCGGCCTGATAGTGATAATCGTGGTTCGCTCTGACGTAGAGCGTGTAATTGCGTGCGGTGGCGAGGGTCTCGTCCCGCTCCCGACCGGTGAGACCGGCGTCCTTCAGCTCCGCCGGTAGCCGATCCAATGCCTCGCTGACGCGATGGATGCACTCGGTGAGCATCCCGTTGACGAGTTCCAGGGCTCGAGTCCGGTTGTGCCCGAAGTGGTATTCCGCGAGCAGTACCGAATTGTAGAGATACCCGGAGGCCTCGTCCGAGGCGATCGAGAGCACGTCGTTGAACAGGCCCATGTGTTCGACCGCGGCCTCGCGCAGGCTGCGCATGGCCGGCAGGTGCCGGGCGGCGGCGGACATGTCCACACCCTCGGCGATCTCACTGATATCCAGAAAGACGAACAGCGCCACGCCGTCTCGTCGATGCGCGCGGTAGGTCTCCAGATCCGGCAGGTTGCCGGACAGTCGCCCTACGGCCTCGGTGTAGTAGGTCCACAGCCAGGCCCGGATTTCGCTGCGCACACTCTCCCGCCAGTCGGGAGACCTTCCGCGGCACAGCCTTTCCCAGAGATCCTCGAAAGCCGCCGCCAGCACTCCGGAGACCGGCCGGATGCCGTCCAGGACGGCTTCCAGCGACCGCACCGCATCCAAACAGCGCTCCGGGTCCGGTATTTCGATATCGAACTGGTCATCAACGATGAAAGCCCATGCGGTGTACTGCGTCAGCAGCGTGAGCTCGTCCGATTGCGCCCGCGGGCACCATAATGCATACATCCGGGCAGGCCGGGTTCGCTCCATTCGACGCCGTGTCAATTCGGAAGGGACCAGGTCATAGGCTTCCAGCCAGGCCCACATACCCGCCTCGGCCTCGGCCTCAGCCGGGTTGACCCCCTCCGGATCGAACGGCATGAAGAATTCGATCGCTTCCATCGAAACTACCTATCCCTCAACCATTTTACCCATCCCATCGTAACCAACTAGACATTTCGGACACGCCCGCAACACGGTTGCGACCTGATGACCGGGATAGAAGTTGCGCCCCCTGACCCGTTACCGAGTCAAATCCGGCAGGACCACCAGCCGCTGCGCGCCATCGAACAGGGTGCGCTCCGCCACCCGGGTTGCTGCGAGGGCTGCCAGAGTCGTTGCCGCCAGGAGCATATACATCACCACGATCTGATAGCGGATCGCAGTGAGCGGATCCACACCCGCCAGAATCAGACCCGTCATGGCGCCCGGCAGGCTGATGAGCCCGACCACCTTGGTCGAATCGATCGCGGGAATCAGCGCGGTGCGCAGGGCCGACCGCTGATTCGGCAGGAACGAGCGATGTGCCGAAAGCCCCAGCGCCAGCCGCGCTTCCACCGCATCGCGCGCCCGGCGCACGTCTTCCACCAAGCGGCGCAGCGCAATTCCGGTCGACTGCATGGCCGAGGACACGATCATGCCGCCCACCGGCACCACCACCCGCGCCTGAGTCGAGATGACATGCAACAGAATCAGCGTCACCAGCGTTATCGAGGAACCGAACGCAACACCGATGGTTGCCGACCGGTTCGCATGCGGCAGGCCCGCCCCGCGCCGACCCGCCACCTGCCCGGCAATGACAACCATGAGCACCACCCAGGCGAGCGCGCCCGGTAAACCGGTGTGCCGGAAAACGATCAGCAAGATCGCGCCGACCGCCACCAGCTGCACACCGGCACGTACCGCAGCGACCAGCAGATCGCGTGTCAGATGCAATTGCTCGCGGTATGCGATTGCAGCCGTACCGGCCACCAGTACGAGCGATGCGGCCACTCCCGGCCAGTCCGGTACCGCCAGCTGCTGGGTCACGGCCGCGCTCCCATCAATGTCACAGCGGCCGCCGAATTGTCATCCCCGCTGATCGCCGCTGTGGTCATCCTTGTTGCTCCCGCGCCGTCGCGCCGCGTGTCAGGTGTCCTTGCGCGAGTGTCCACACTTCGTCCGCGACCTCGGCGACGAAAGCCGAATCGTGACTGACCAACACCACACTGCCACCCTCGGAGACATGGGTGCGAATCAGCGCCGCGATGGCGACCGCGGAGTCACCGTCCAGCGCGGAGGTCGGCTCGTCCAGCAGCAGCACCTCCGGCCGCACGGCCAGTGCCCGTGCGAGACACACCCTTTGCGCCTCACCACCGGACAGCTCGGCGCACCGGCGTGCCCCGAATTCCGCGGGCAGGCCGGCGTGGACCAGCAGGTCACCGATGAGCTCGGCGTCCAGGGGCTGTCCGACCTGGACCTCCTCGATTACGGTGTCGGTGAGCAGGATCGGACGCTGCTGCACGAGACCGACCCGGCGGCGGAGATCCAGGACATCGAGCTCGGTCAGCGGTTGCCCGTCCAGCAGCACCCGGCCGCTGTCCGGTTCGCCGAACCGATTCAGCAGCCGCAGCAGCGTCGTCTTGCCGGCGCCACTGGGCCCGACCACCGCGGTACACCGCGCCGCCGCGAACGTCGCGTCCACATCGGCGAGCAAGCGTGTGTCCCCGTGTCCGACGCACACTCGCTGCAATGCAATGCTGGGCACCAGCCCACCTTGCCGCACACCGCGGCCCGGTGCCGCACCGGGGCCTCATGTTGCACGGAACATGGACGAAGGTGTACCGATGGCGGGCGAAGTAGTGAATTGAGAAGGGACGCCGATGCCACCCGGATATCGCCGGTGGGACGACATATGGACGCAGGACACCGACGTGTTCGAGGCGATCCCGGACGACTATGTACCTCCTGCACCGGCTGCTGAAGTGCAGCGGGTGCAACCTGCGCGCAGGCCCGGACGGGCTGGCCGCTACGCGATCATCGGCCTGTCGGTGACCTTGATGGTGCTGGTCGCGGCGACCGGAATCCTGCTGGTGCACCGCAGTACCCAGCGGGCCGCGCCGATCATCAGCTCGCCCATGGTGCCGGTCACCATGACCGCGCAGCTCTCGGCGCCGCTGCTGCCGACCACGACCACCACCGTGGCGCCGACCACGACGGTCCAGAAGACCACCACCACAACCACGTCCAAGACCACCACGACCACGACGACAACCACCACCACGACTACCACCACCGATGCCCCCGCGGTACCGGCCGTCGGCGTGTCGTGCGACGCGGACGCACAGGGCACCTTCACCTTCGCCCCCGACGGCACGCGACTGTTGTGTTCGGGAGGTACGTGGAACAACCCGGGCCCGGTCGCACCCGGCACACACGAGGCCAAGGAACTGTGCAACTACAAGCGGGACAAGATCGGCGTCAATGCCGCCGGCCAACCCGTGTACTGCGTGCACGTCGACGACGGCACCAACAGCACCTACCTCGGCGAATGGCGGCTTCAGCGCTGAATGCGGCGCAGGCCCTCGGCCAGCTCGGCGCCCGTGGGGGCGGTGCCGGGGTCGATGAGGTATTGAGCGGCAACGCCGATCAGCAGAGCTTGATAGAGAGCCCCTACCGCGCCGGCGCTCTCGTCGTCGTCCCCGAACAGGCGGGCCAGGCCCGCGCGGGATTCGCGGGTATCACCGGCCAGCCGATCGCGGGTCTCCGCATGTGACAGGGCATCGAAGGTGGCAGCCCACAGACCCCGGTTCGTGGCAATCGACCGGCGGACTGCATCCCACTGGGCCGCGAATCGGTCCGCTGCCCCGGCCGAATCCCCGAGCGCCTGCTCGAGTTCGGTACCCCATTCCCGGGTGGCCTCGCCGAGCGCCGCGGTGAGCAGGGCTTCCTTGGATCCGAAGTGGTAGCCGATGGCCGCCATGCTGACGCCCGAGGCGGTCGCGATATCGCGCACGGTGGTGCGGGCATAGCCCTTCTCGAACAGGCATTCCCGTGCCCCGGCCAGCAGATCCTCGCGATTTCCCATGGCCGCAACCCTAGTACGAGAGCCTCAGACGAACGTCTTGCGCATTTGAACGAATGCTCAAACCGCGGCGGCGAAGTCGTGCCACGTCGTACGCTTCAGCACCGTTCCACATTGTGAATAGGCACTACTCGGAGGCCCGCATGCTGTCCCTGCAGGAGATTTCGGACCGCTTGGAAATCGAGGACCTCATGGTCCGCTACTCGCACGCGGTCGATACCCGGCAGTGGGAGCTGCTCGACGAGATCTTCACCCCCGACGCCCACATCGACTACACCGCGATGGGCGGGCCGGCCGGTGACCTGGAGTCCACCAAGAAGTTCCTGGCCACCGTCATGCCGAATTTCGCAGCCTTCCAACACTTGATCAGCAACTCGTCCATCCGTGTGGACGGTGACACCGCCACCGCCCGCACCATGTGTCACAACCCCATGCTGGTGACCGGTGCGGACGGGAAGAGCAACCTCATGCTCTGCGGGCTCTGGTACCTCGACACCTTCGTGCGGGTCGCCGGTGAGTGGCGGATCAAGCAGCGGGTCGAGGAGAAGTCCTACATGTTCGTGGCGCCGGACGCCGTGCCCACCAACTGATCGAAAAGGTCGCGATAACCGCGCAGCGCCTGCCGCAGGGCCTCGGTATCGGTGTTTTCGCCGTGGGACCAACCATTTTCGATGGTTTCGCGGCGCTGGGCGTAGCTCTCCGTGAGCCGGCGCAGGGCCTGCTCGACGAGTTCGTCGGCCTGTGACACCGCCGCGCGCGGGTCATCGACGAAGTTGCCCTGCGCCTCTCGCCACTGTTCGCGCAGTCGCTGCAACTCCCCCGGATCCTGCGCGCCACCATTGGCGGGCGGGATGTCGCGGGTCTGTGCGAGTTCGGCCTGTGCGGGTTCGGTTTCCGCGGCCACGGTGTTCGGCACGGCGTCGATGTCGTTGCTGGATTCGATGTTCATGTCTGGTCCTCAGTTCTGCGGTGTCCGGTGGCGGCCGTTGCTCTGCTCTTCGTTCCGGTTCGCGTCGTGCTGGTTCCCGTCGAGCAGATCGACGAACAGGGCGCGGTAGTTCACGATGGCGGAGCGCATGTCCTCGGTGGAGACTTCTCCGCGCCCGGCGCGCCCGGCGATCTCGTGCGCGGTCCGATACCGTCCCAGCGGCCGCGCGTGCTCGACCGAAAGGTCGGCCAACTGCTGGTCGTAACTGTCGGTCGGATAGCCGCGCTCGCTCATCACCTGCGTCACGAGCTGGTCGGCCGAGCTGAGCGCCGCGACCGGATCATCGACGAACCGTTCCTGCGTCGCCGCCCACTGCGTTCCGTACCGTTGCCGTTCGTCCTCAGACAGGTCGCGCAATTCCAGCTGCTGATGCCGCTTTTCGCGCTCGCTCAGCTCGCGCTCCGCGTCCCGCCGGTTCGGCGCCTCCTGGACCGTCCGGTCGTATTCGGGACCGAACTTCTCCCGCAGCCGCCGGCTGCGCATGCGGGGCCGCAGTGCCAGCCCGATCCCCGCCAGCACCACGACCACCACCACGACAACGATCACCGTCACTACACCCGACATCCGTTTCCTCCTAGCCGAGTTCGTCATTCCCCAGCGCAATGCCTCACCCGGCTCGGTTCAAACGGCTTTGAGCAGTTCGATGACTGGGGCCAGCTTGTCCATATTGGGTTCGAGGACGGTGATGTAGTTGAAGCCGAAGCGTTCCCGGCGTTCGATGAGGGTTTCGGCCATCTGCTGGTGGGAGCCGAGGAGGGCGATGGGCAGGCCGTCCGGATCGTCGGGGAAGTCGGAGCGCATGCGGGCACTGATCGACTTCAGCATCTCCTCGTGCTCGGCATGGGTCGCGACAACCTGGACGAGGATATTGAATTCGACTGTGCCGACGCGGGATCCGAGCAGGCCGCGCGCGTAATCGGTCTTCTTCTCGGTGGTGGCGGAGTCGGCGACGATGATGCGGCCGTCGTCGGCGGTGCCGCCGCCGGTGAAGGCGATGATGTCGGCGTGTTCGGCGGCCAGGCGCAGCATGCGTTCACCCCAGCCCGCGATCAGTATCGGCGGACCGCCTGGCGTGGCCGGTTGCGGCTGGTACTCGGGGTCGGTGAACAGTCGGCGCAGCGTCGTGACCGTGTTCTCGAGGTGGGTGAGGCGTTGCCCGGCGGTGGGGAACGGGATTCCGGCGGCCTCGAATTCGGCCTGGACGTAACCGGCGCCGAGGCCCAGTTCCACGCGGCCGTCGGTGAGTTGATCGAGTCCGGCCACATCGCGGGCCAGCAGGACGGGGTTGTAGAAGGGCGTGTTCAGCACGAAGGTGTTGAGCCGGACGCGTTCGGTGACGTCGGCGGCGAGCATGAGGGCCGGGAAGGGGGCGGGCAGGCCGAGGTGGTCCGGCGCGCCGATGACGTCGTAGCCGAGTTGCTCGGCGCGGCGGCATTTCTCGATCCAGGCGCCGCGGGACTGCGGCAGCATCATGTTCACGCCGAAGCGAAAGGGAAGCACCATCTTTCTTGTCTACCAGTCGAATCCGGCGCGGATCCGGGCCGGTGGCAGGACGGGGCGAAGGCTGCGAAGCGACTCCGGAGGAATTAACGGACCCAGTGTGGCGAATGCGGCACGCGGGGCGGGAGGGGCGCGCCATCATGGGGTATTCGCTGATCCGGCTGCGCTGCGAGGAGTTTGCGCCATGACACAGCTGCCTGCCCCTTCGCCCCAGCGTGCGGAGTTGGAGAAGGCATGGGCGCGGTGGGCGACGGCCATGGGGCGGGCGCAGGGCGAGCTGGTGCTGCGCCACGAGGTGGTGGAGTCCTGGGAGCGGTCGCTGCGCACGGTGGATCCGGCGCGGGCGGTGGCGCCGGCGACCGATCGGGACGAATTGGGTGCGCGGTGGGCGGATTCGCCCTTACGTAATCCCGTGACCGAGCTATCCGGTGAACTGCGATCGATCACCGAGGATGCCGGCATGGTCGCGGTGGTGACCGATGACGAGGGCACGGTGCTGTTCAGCTGTGGTGACCGGTCGGTACGGCAGCGGGCCGAGCAGGTGAATCTCGCACCCGGCGGGTGCTGGGACGAACCCTATATGGGCACCAGCGGTGTCGCGCTCTCATTGCATACCGGTCGCCCCGCAACAGTCTGGGCCGCAGAGCATCTGGTCGAGGCGCTGCACGGCTGGGTCTGCTACTGCGCGCCGATCCGCGCCGCGGACGGGCGGCAACTGGGCGTGCTGGACCTATCCACGTACTGGGATCGCTCGCATCCGCTCATCCTTACTACTGTGCGCGCCCTGGTGGCCGCCATCGAGTCCCGGTTACGCAGCGAGTCCTCGCATCCCACCGACCGCACGCGGCTCGAATGCCTGGGCGTGCCGAGGCTATATAAAGAGGGCAAGCAGTTACCCATGCGCCCGCGGCAACTCGAGATCCTGGCGCTGCTGGCGCTGGAGCCCGAGGGATTCACGCCGGAACGCTTGCACGAGGCCATCTATGGCGACCGCTCGGTTTCCTCGAGCACCTTGAAGGCCGATGTCTCCCGTCTGCGACGCGCCACCGACGGCCGCATCGCCGATCGCCGCTACATGCTCGTGGAGCCCCTGGCCTGCGATGCCGTCGAATTGCTGAGCGCGCTGGAAGCGGGCGATCTCACCACCGCCGTGCGGCTGTATCGCGGTCCGCTGCTACCGGATTCGGACGTGCCCGGCATCGTGCAATGGCGTGAGCATCTGGACGTCTGCCTGCGCACCGCCGTGCTCGCCGACCGCAACCCGGACCATGCCCTGCGCTTCGGGCAGCGCTGCCCGGACGATATCGAGGTACACGAGCACGCCTTGCATTTGCTGGCCCGCGGTGACAGCCGTCGCGCCCTCGCCGCGGCGCGTCTGCACACCGCGCTGCGATCTTGATCCACGCGTCGGTGACTCACCAACTTTTCACCAACCGAACGCCAACCTTCCGCCAACCTTCGCAGTTCATAGTGACCCGCGTCACCGCAGATGCGATCAGGAGCCGCGCCATGATCTATGCCAAACCTGGCACCGAGGGCAGTGTTGTCAGCTTCAACCGCCGTTACGACAACTTCATCGGCGGGGAGTGGAAAGCCCCGATAGAGGGTAGATATTTCGACAACCCCTCCCCTGTCGACGGCGAGATCTTCTGCGAGGTGGCACGATCCACCGCGCCCGATATCGACCTGGCCCTGGAGGCCGCGCACCGGGCAGCAGAGTCCTGGGGTGCCACCGCTGTGACGGATCGTGCCAATATTCTCAACAAGATCGCCGACCGCATCGAGCAGAATCTGGAGAAGCTCGCGGTCGCCGAAACCTGGGAGAACGGCAAGCCGGTCCGCGAAACCCTCGCCGCCGATATTCCGCTGGCCGTCGACCACTTCCGCTACTTCGCGGGAGCCGTTCGCGCGCAAGAGGGTTCGATCTCCGAGATCGACGCCGACACCGTCGCCTACCACTTCCACGAACCGCTCGGTGTGGTCGGGCAGATCATTCCGTGGAACTTCCCGATCCTCATGGCGGCCTGGAAGCTGGCGCCCGCGCTGGCGGCCGGCAACTGCGTCGTGATCAAGCCCGCCGAGCAGACCCCGGCCTCGCTGCTGCTGGTCATCGAGCTCATTGCCGATCTGTTGCCGCCCGGAGTCGTCAACGTGGTCAACGGTTTCGGCGTGGAAGCGGGCAAACCGCTGGCGTCCAGCCCGCGGGTCGCGAAGGTCGCCTTCACCGGTGAGACCACCACGGGCCGGCTCATCATGCAGTACGCGAGCGAGAACATCATTCCGGTCACCCTGGAACTCGGTGGCAAGAGCCCGAACATCTTCTTCCCCGATGTCCTCGCCCACGATGACGACTTCCTGGACAAGGCCGTCGAAGGTTTCGTCATGTTCGCGCTGAACCAGGGCGAGGTGTGTACCTGTCCGTCGCGGGCGCTGATCCATTCGTCCATCTACGACGAATTCATGGCCCGCTGCATCCAGCGCACCAAGGACATCAAGGGCGGTAGCCCGCTCGACGATTCGACCATGATCGGCGCGCAGGCCAGTAACGACCAGTACGAAAAGATCCTGTCCTACATCGATATCGGCCGCAAAGAGGGCGCGAAGGTCCTCACCGGCGGCGAGATGCGCAAGGTGGAGGGTTACCCGAACGGGTTCTACGTCGAGCCGACCATCTTCGAGGGCCGCAATGACATGCGGATCTTCCAGGAGGAGATCTTCGGCCCGGTGGTGTCGGTGACCCGCTTCGACAGCGAGGCGGAGGCGATCAATCTCGCCAACGACACCCTGTACGGCCTCGGCGCCGGTGTGTGGAGCCGCGACGGCAATACGGCCTACCGCATGGGCCGTGCCATCAAGGCCGGTCGCGTGTGGACCAACTGCTTCCACGCCTACCCCGCACACGCCGCGTTCGGCGGCTACAAGAAGTCGGGCATCGGTCGCGAGAACCACAAGATGATGCTGGATCACTACCAGCAGACCAAGAACCTGCTCGTCTCCTACTCGGCGAAGAAGCTCGGTTTCTTCTGAGCCGCAATCGCTTCCATCCGAGCGTGCGCACCTGAGCGAGGGGACGAGATGAAATCAGGTTCCGTGCAGCGGGTGACGATCACCGATGCCGCGGCCGACGTGCTCAACGGACTCATCGCCCACCACGGGCCGGTGATGTTCCACCAGTCCGGCGGCTGCTGCGATGGCAGCTCACCCATGTGCTACCCACTGGGCGAATTCCGGGTGGGCGCGGCCGATGTCCTGCTCGGCCGCCTCTTCCCGGACACCTCGTTCTGGATGAGTGCCGACCAGTTCGAATACTGGCGCCACACCCATCTCACCGTCGACGTGGTGCCCGGCCGCGGCAGCGGCTTCTCCCTCGAAGCACCCGAGGGAGTCCGATTCATCATCCGGTCCAGATTGTTCACCGATGCCGAAGCGGCAGCGCTGGAAGCGGCTCCAGCTCCGCCGCGCGGCGCGGACCTGGCCGGATGAGCGATGGCGCGGCCGGTTTCTCCGGGCCGGCCGCGCCGTCTGAACCAGCGGTCAGAGCGGTTTGTGTGCTTTGGCCAGCAAGGCCGTGGAGGAGAGAGCCGTACCCGGGGTGTAGTTCGCAGTCAGGTACTCGATCATGGCCTGCTCCTGGGCTTTCCAGGTGGCCTCGTCGACGCGGGCACGGAGCAGGCTCATCGGTGCGCTGCCGCGGGAGGCGGCGTCCCAGAGTTGTTCGACGGAGTCGAAGGTGTAGGAGCCGCTGAACGGTTCCACGCTGATGTCGGTGAAACCCGCTGCGGCGAGTTCCTTTTCGAGGATCTCGGGATTTTCCAGGCCGTTCGGGTCCGGCTTGCGGGGCACGTAGCCGGGGATGCCGGCCTGGTAGGTCTCGGACAGCAGGGTCATCAAGGGTGACTGTGCGGTCGGGGCCCAGCTGGAGACAACGGCCACGCCGCCGGGGCGCAGTACCCGGAGGATTTCGGCGAAACCCTTTACCTTGTCGGGGAAGAAGATGACGCCGAACATCGAGAATGCGGCATCGAAGCGGTTGCTCGGGTAGTGCAGGTCCTGGCCGTCGCCGATGCCGGTGAGGACATTGGTGGCACCCGTGCGCATGACGGTGTGCCGCAGGCGCCGGATCATGGACTCCGCGAAGTCGACCGCGACGACTTCGCGGACCTTCGGGACGGCGAGGAGGGCGAGGGTGCCAGGGCCGGTGGCGATGTCGATCACGCGCGCGGTCGGGGCGGGATCGGCGAGTTCGAGGGCTCGCGCGGCGAACGGCCGCAGGGTCCGGACGGTCACCTCGTCGTAGTCATCGGCGATGTCGTCCCAGGGGCCGGGGGTGGCCAGCGGATTCTGCGGCATTGGTCGTCCTTTCGACGGGTACAGTGTACGCACGCCGGAAATCGGGTCCAACGGCGGTGTGCGGCAACGAATTGCCGCACACCGCACCGTGTCAGCGGCCGGGCAGGAAACGGATACCGCGGGCGATCGTCATGAGCAGCGGCTGCCACTTGTCCTGCGGCAGGAACGCCGGTGCGTCCAGGTTCATGAAGCGGGTGACCACGACCGTCTGCGGCTCGGTGAACTTCAGCAGGCCGTCCGTGCCGTGCCGGCGGCCCACGCCGGAGATGCCCATGCCGCCCATCGGCGCGCCGGTGGTACCCCAGGCCGGGGCGTAACCCTCGTCCACGTTCACCGTTCCGGCGTGCAGGCGCTCGGCGATGCGCTCACCCTCGGCCTTCCTGCCCGCCCAAACGCTGGCGTTCAGACCGTATTCGGTGTCATTGGCGCGGGTGATGGCCTCTTCCACATCCGCGACCGGGTAGATCGATACCAGCGGGCCGAAGGTCTCGTTGCGTCCGCACTCCATGGCATCGGTGACATCCGACAGCACGGTCGGTTCGAAGAACAGCGGCCCGAGATCCGGCCGCGCATTCCCGCCGACGAGCACCTTCGCGCCCTTGGACACCGCATCCGCGACATGCTTGGTCACGGTCTCCAGCTGCGACTCGGAGATGAGGCTGCCGATATCGGCCGAGAAGTCGTAGGCCGCACCGAGTTTCGCCGCCTTGACCGCATCCACGAACTTCTGCGTGAACTCCGCGACCACCGACTGCTCGACGTACATACGCTCGATCGAGATGCACAACTGCCCCGCATTCGAGAAGCAGGCCCGCACAGCCGCTTTCGCGGCCTTGTCGAGATCCGCGCCCCGCGTCACGATCATCGGATTCTTGCCGCCCAGCTCGGCGGAGAACCCGATGAGCCGCCGCCCGCACTGCTCGGCCAGCGTCCGCCCGGTGGCGGAGGACCCCGTGAACATGAGGTAATCGGCCTGCTCGACGATCGCCGTACCCACCACCGTGCCGGGTCCCGGCACCACCTGGAACAGATCCTTCGGCACCCCCGCCCGCGCGAACAGTTCGGCATTGGCCAGCGACGAGTAAGGCGTCTGACTGTCCGGCTTCACGACCACCGCATTACCCGCCAGCATCGCGGGAATCGAATCCCCCACCGACAACAGCATCGGATAGTTCCACGGCGCGATCACCCCGACCACACCCTTGGGTACCGTCCGCACCGAAGCCCGATTCAGCAGCGGAAATGCCCCCGGAACACTATGCGGCGCAAGCAGTTTGGGCGCGACCCGCGAGAAGTACCGAGCCGCGAAGATCAACCCCATGATCTCTTCCTGCGCGGCCCACCGAGCCTTACCGGTCTCGGCTTGCACCACATCCATGAGGTATTCGCGATTCTCGACCACCAGCGCCCGATACCGCTCGAACACTTCGGCCCGTTCCTTGGCCGACCGCGCTGCCCACCCCGCCTGCGCCACCCGAGCTCTGCTCACGGCCGCCTCGACATCCGCCGCGGTCCCCACCGGCACGCTCCCCAACGTGTCCCCGCTGAACACCTCGGTAATCGCGCGCTCGTCATGCCCCACGCTCGCGTCCACCGCCGAGAACGTCCGCAAACGCTCGAACACCGCAGCTGCCGGCACCGGCATCGTCGCCTCCTCGTTACAAGTTACCCTCGGGTACACACAATCTACCCCGCCCCAAGATCATCAGCCCCCAACCGCCCGATCCCGTCCTTTCCCCTCACCCTCCTGACCGGAAATGTCGGCTCGAGGGCATCGGGTGTCCGTCAGTGGAGCTGTTGGATGCAGGCGGCGTAGGCCTCGCCGCGGAATCGTTGGCAGTAATGGAGGTGGGATTCGCAGGTCGCCAAGGCCTGGCCTTGGTAGCCGCGGGTGCATGGGTCTGCCGCGGAGGCGGCGCCTGCTTCTGCGGTGACGCCGCCTATTGCGGTGGCGGTGATGATTGCGGCAAAGATGAACTGTCTCATGGTGTTCCCCCCGGATCACTAAGTTGAGCGGAACTCTAGGGGGCTGCCGGGGCCGCTGTCGATTGATTTACCGACCGGACCGAAAAGCCGCCTCGGACCGGAAAGATCCGAGGCGGCTTGCTAACTCACCACTGGGGCCTCAGGACCAGAATTCGGTGAGGTGGTCGGCCAGGGCTTTGCCTTGGTCGTAGCCGGCTTGGGCGGATGGTGCCCGGCGGGAGAAGTCCATCAGGTTGGGGCCGAATGCGTTGAGGGAGTCGGTGTTCGGGAGGATGGTTTCTACTGTGCTGCCGGTGGTGCGGAGTTCGTCTACCTGGGTGGCGAGTTGCATGCCCCATTCCGCGGGGTGGCGGGTTCGGCCGCCGAGGGGGGACAGTACGAGGACCCGGTTGTATCCGGTTGCCAGGTCGGCGTTTTCGTTGCGGCGGTAGCCCCCGTCGATGTAGTGGTTGGCGCCGATTTCGAAGGGCGGGACGCCGAAGCCGTTGGAAGTACTGGCGGCGACGGCGTCTACCAGGGTGATTCCGCTGTCGCGGGTGAAGGTGACCGGGTCGCCGGTGTGGGCGTCGACTGCTGTGATCAGGATGTTTCGGTTCGGCCAGTCAGCGCTGGGGAGGCGGGTGGCGACTGTTGCGCGCCATTGTGCCTGTTTGGATCCGTCGGAGGCTGCGTCCATTTCGAGTGCTGCTGCGCCCATTCTGCGGCGCATGTCGGCTGGATCCTGTGCGGCGGTGATGATTTCGGTCGTTATTTCCATGTGGTTTGCTACCGGCGCGACGGGGCCGCGTCCGCCTGGGGCGGGCCGTTGCGGGGGCACGGCGGTGAGGATGTCGGCGAAAAGTTGGGGCGGGTTGGTGCCGGTGATCTGGGCTGCGGCGGTTGCGCCGGCCGAGGTGCCGATGATCAGGTCGGCCTCGGTCGGATCGAGGCCGGAATCGAAGAGGCCGGCGATTACGCCGATCAACCACGCGTTGCCTGCGGATCCGCCGCCGCCGAGGACCAATGCTCGGTCACCGATGGGGCGAGGTGCAGAAGGGGTTGTGTTCATGGGAGTCGCCTTTCGCGAATTGCCTGGCGGGCACTCCCGGTGGCGACTAGGTCAGTCGCATGATCGTGGACTGCAGGGGAGCACCCATTACGGATACTGCGTTCATGGGACTCACCTCCTACCGATAGATCACAATCGCCGAAACCCTAGCACGCCGCGGCGGCAATCTCGAAAAGCGCTGTGACCGGTCAGGTTCTGCGCGAGATGACCATGAGGTATTCGCACGGAGCGTCGGTCCGGTTGGCGAAACCGTGGTCCACGTCGGCCTGGTAAAACAGGGAGTCGCCGGCGTTCAGGGTTTCGTGGATACCGCCGATCGCGACGGTGAGGGTGCCCGCGAGCACCACGAGTTGTTTCTCCGTACCCGGCGGATACGCGGGCAGCAGACCGGTCGAAACCTGCGCGGGGAGATAGTGCATCACCATCTCGCCTGGTCCCGCGCCCGGCGCGGCCGACACGATGTGCCGTTCGAAACCGGTTTCCGGATCACGGAAAACAGGGCGTTCGTTCTTGCGCATGACGACGGCCACGCCCGAGGTGGCAGGGCCCGGCCCGCCGATCAGGTCCGAGAGCGAGGCGTCGAGTGCGTGGGCGATCCTGGACGCAATGCCGATCGTCGGGCTCTTCTCACCGCGTTCGACCTTGGAAAGCATTGCCCGGCTGACCGACGACTGCGTGGACAGCTGCTCGAGCGTCAGGCCCGCCTCCTCACGGCGTCGCCGCACATTGCCGCCGAACGCGCCGGCCAGGTCGTCACCGTGCGGTGGCTCGGCCGCGTTTCCGTCTTGCTCGACCACTGCGCTCCTCGATCGATGGGTGCCTTCGCGGCCCACAGTCTAACTTTCTTCTAAAGAAGAGCTAGTCTTCTATCGGAGACACGCGATATACGGAGGTTCCATGCGTTTGATCTCGAGTGGCCGGCACCATGCCACATTCGAATTCGGTGATCTGCGGGTGATCTCGTTGCGAGACGGGTACATCGACATGCCGCCGACCCGGCTACGCGACGAGCACGGGTGCCCGCTCGACGAACTACCGGCCGCGGTGCCACTGGTCGGCGACAACCTGCGACTGTCGGTCAACGCCTTCTTCATCACCGACGGCACGCGATCGCTGCTCATCGACACCGGCGCGTCCGACAACTGGCACGACCCCACCATGGGATTGATCTACGACGCCCTCGACGAAGCGGGAATCGACCGCACGCACATCACCGACGTGGCCATCACGCACAACCACGAAGACCACGTGAGCGGCCTGATCACACCGGACGGATCAGAGGCGTTCGCCAACCTCGAGCGCGTGTGGATCGGCGCGGGCGACACCTCGGTGTTCACGGGCCGGCTCGAGCCGATCCGCGACCGGGTCGTCCCCGTGTCGGAGCAAGTCGCGATCAACGACTGGACCACCGCGATCCCGACGCCGGGCCACACCCCCGGTCACACCGTCTACGACATCAGCAGCGGCACCGGCCATTTGCTCGTCTGGGGCGACACCGTGCACGTTCCCACCCTGCAATTCGATCAGCCGAACGTGTCCTGGGAGTTCGACGGCAACCAACCCCAGGCCCGCGCCTCGCGAGCAGCCCTCCTCGAACAACTGATCCACCCAAACCACTTCGTCGCCGGCGCCCACCTGGACTCACCGGGCGTCGCCCGCGTAACCCCGTCCGGCGCTGGTTATTCGCTGGAATACCTCGCACCAGCGATCGGATAATCGCGCCTAGCCTGGTGGGCGGACCGGCATCAGGACATAGATGAGGCCGTCGCGCCGCGGGGAATCGGAGCCACGGTCCGCGGCGCGGAGGACGGCGGCTCCGGTCGGCCCGTTCAGGGTGATCTCCACGGCCTTGCAGCGGGCGGCGGCAAGGCCGTCGAGCAAGTAGCGGGGGTTGAAAACGACTACCAAAGGCTCACCGTCGAATTCGCAGCCGACGGTCTCCTCGGCACTGCCCTCGTTATTGCCGCCGGCGGACAGGCGGACCGCTGTCGAGGCGAAGGTCAGTTGCACCTGTGTGCCTCTGGGCGAAAGCAAGGACACTCGTTTGATCGCGTCGGCCAATGCGGCGGAATCGATTCGCGCAGTTGCCGTGTGGGCGGTTTCGAGATACCGCTGATAGGGCGCATAAGGCAGGTCTAGCGTTCGCATCGTATGGCGTGTGCCGCCGCTCGACAGGCCGAAGATGGTTGCGCCTGGGCCACAGGCGAGTTCAAGTCTCGGGCCCGACAGCGTCTTACTTGTCTCGGCCAGCGCGCGGGCCGGGACAAGTACGCTGGTCGGCACCGATCTGTCCACCGGAGTGGCAGGCTCCCAGTCGAGTTCACGGATGGCGATGCGGAACCGGTCCGTACTCACCAGCCGCACGAACGACGGATGGAACTCGATATTCACTCCGGTCAGCATCGGCAACGTATCGTCGCGTCCCGCCGCAACCGCCACCTGAGCCACGGCCTCACGAAGGTCCTCGTGGTCGAGGACCCCTGCCGCCGGAGGCAATCCGGGCAGCTCGGGGTAATCGGAGACAGTCATGAGCGGCAGCGCGAATCGCGATTGGCCACAGACGATTTCGAGTCGCTCACCATCGTCGAACAGCTCGACGGGTTCGGCAGGCAGAGCCTTGGCGATTTCGGTGAGCAGGCGCCCCGACACCAGTGCGGCACCCGGCTCATGGACGACCGCGCCACCGATCGTGGCATGCGAGGAGACCTCGTAGTCGAATCCTGCGACAGACACCGAATCCGGCTCTGCCCGCAACAGAATGCCCGCAAGAACCGGCGTCGATGGCCGTCGAGGAACCGCGGGCCCGACCACCGATACCGCGTCGGCAAGGCAATTACGTTCCAGACGTAGCTTCATCAGGATTCTTCCTCGTCGAGAGTCCGGTATTCCAAACGGCGATGCAGCGCACTGGCCCGCGCATGCGCGGCCTGCTTCGATCGATGACCGAACGTCTCGGCGATCCAGCTCCAGCTGTTGCCGTGTTCGCTCGCGGCCCGCATCAGCCCCAACTCCAGCCGATCCAGCTCGGTGCGCGCGGCCGTCAGCAGCAGGACACAGCCGTAGACCACGTGATGCGGCAGTTCGACTTCCCCGTCGGCCAATCGATCCAGCACCTGCCGCACGATCGCGGCCGGGTCCTCTCCGGCTCCTTCGCGCGGTGAGGGCGAAGTGGACTCCAGCCACTGGGCCAGCCTGGCCGCATCGGACCATTCGGAATCGTGCATGCGGCGAGCGTACCCGACCGTCAAAATTTTTTTGACGCCCCGGTGGGCCGTTGCCGCACCTGCTTCGAGCCGCCCTGCGCGCCACCGAGATTCCCGGCAACATGCCAGTGCACTCGGCATGATCGTTGTTAGGATTCTTCTTGTGAAAGCCAATGCGTCGCTGAGCTTGGACAGCGCGGTGAGGTCTGGCATTACGTGCCCACTACTGCCGGACTGATCTCGCCCGATACCGTGTTCTCCGCCGACAGCTAGGCCGGGTCGGAGCGGTGCCCGGCCTCTTGTCGATGGTTGCCAAACTCGTCCCCGTCGCGTTCGTCTTCCTTGCGGGTGCGTTGTTTGCGCGCCGCGGGATCATCTCGTCGGAGACCTCGAAAGCGTTCAGCGAGTTCGCGTTCCGCTTCCTGATTCCCGCATTCCTGATGGAGAGCCTCTACATCGCAGACCTGCGCCGGGTGTTCAACCTGCCCGCACTCGGAGCGTATGCCGCGACCGCGGTCGTCTCGGCCGGCGTGATAGCAGCGGTCGCCCAGCTGCAGGGCATCACCGCCGAGAGACGGCCTTGCGAATCATGGCGGCCTGCCAGGTCAATACCGCCTATGTGGCAATCCCCGTCTTCGCCTTGCTGTTCGGTGACGTGACCCCGATCTTCCCGGTCATCCTGTTACAGGTCTGCGTGCTGACCACGATCGTCATCGCCATCATGGAATCCGCGCCTGACGACAGCAGTCCTGACAGTCCGCGACCCAGAGGCGCAGTGCCGCGCGCACTATGGGCGGCCTTGACGACCCCGCTGGTCCTGGCGTGCTGGATAGGGATCGCCGCGAACGCAGCGAAAATACCCGCACCCCACTGGATCCTGGACAGTCTGTCCATGGCCGGATCCGCGGCCTCCCCCGTGGCACTGTTCGCCCTCGGCCTGCACCTGGGCGGCGCCGGCCTCCGACTGCACGGCGCCACCAGCGACGAATACTGGCTCATCGCCTTCAAATGCCTGGCCTTCCCCCTGCTGGCTTTCACCATCGCGCACTGGGGATTCCACCTGACCGGCCCCTGGCTCGCCTACACGGTGATCCGCGCCGCGATGCCCAGCCCCCAGAACCTCTTCATCTTCGCCCAGACCTACGACACCGAAGCCGATCTCGCCGCCTCGGCCGTCGTAAAATCCACGATCGCCGCCCTGATCCTGCTGCCGCTGTGGGCAATTCTCATTCCCCGCGTTTAGCGGGGATGACAATCCACCGGCCCGCTCACCACGCCGCAGGCAAGGTGTTGCAGTAAGGGGCATGGACATTCCGACCAGGCGGATTAGCGTGGAATGCATCGGACTGTGCGCCTGAACACGGGACGATGGGCGAGGGATTGAAAGGGTTGAGATAGGGAAAGAAGGCACGACATGTTCGGCTGGTTCATGTGGCCGTGGTCAGGCTGGGGATGGCACCCGGGCTGGGGCTGGCATCGTCATTGGGGCGGTTGGAGTTCCTGGTAGAGCTTTCACAGCCGCTACTCGTTCACCAGTACTGGAATCGACAGGACCGCGGCCGATACGGTCGCGGTCGCCGGGGGTGCGGTGATTTCGAAATCGAGGCCGTCGTCGTGCGGGGTGTGGGGGCCGGCGGCGGCGTGGCCCTCGTCGGAGTGCTGGAAGATGGCTGTGCCCAGCAGGTTTCCGGTGCTGTCGTAGAACGCGGCGTGCACTTCCAGCGCCAGAATCTCACTCACTTCGGTGGTTACCGCGAGTTTGCCGCGCACTGTCGGGCCGTCGAGACGGGTGGCGGTGACCGCTACCCGATCGGTGAAAGGTCCTGGGGCCAGGCGTATCTCCCCTGGCCCCGCTGCCACGCTGGCAGCGGGAGCGGCGACCGGTGCGGGCGAGGGCGCCGCGGTGGAGTTCACGGTCGGTGTGGCGATCGTGGCCGGCGAGGGGGCGCAGGCCGTCACCGCGGCCGTCACCAGGACGGCCGCGATCACGAGTGGGGCGGAAACAGCTGCTCGCGCAGCTGCTGTGCGTTTCACGGCAGCAGCGCCTTGTGCATCTTGGTGTACAGGGAGGTGTTCTCCTGGCTGGTCGCGAACACGTCCGCGCCGGGGCCGTAGGCGTAGATCTGTACATCGGCGCCGGTGTGGTTGCCGGACAGGTAGGTCAGCCACAGGCTCGCCTCGGGTGAGCCGTCCTTGACGTCGGCCGGATCGTCCGGCGTCCGGAAGGTGGCCGGGGCGAAGTTGCGGGGGTCATTGGCGCCCGCGCCATTGACGAATCCGCCGGAGCGAACCGGATCCTTCACATTGTCCTTGGCATCGCGCGCCGGCTTGCTGTTGTTGGCGGAGTTGCCGGAGTCCGCATTGGCCGGGGGCGCAACGGCTTCGGCGTTGGTGAAGGTGCCCTTCTCGATGATGTTGAAGCCCGCGCACTCGTGGTCGGCGGTCACGACGACCATGGTGTGGCCGTCCTTCTTGGCGAAGTCCATGGCCGCGGCGATGGCGTCGTCGAAGGCCTTGACCTCGTCGAGCGTCTGCGCGGCGTCATTGGCGTGCGAGCGCTTGTCGATCTGCGCGCCCTCGACCTGCAGCAGGAAGCCCTTGCTGTCCTTGCGACTCGACAGCAGATCGATGGCCTTGGTGGTCATGTCGGCCAGCGTCGGTTCCTGCTTCTGCGGCGCGGTGTCCGGCAGCGCGTTGCGCGCGTTCGTGACCGTCAGATTCCCGCGATTGAACAGCCCGACCACCTTCTGCCCGCCGACGGACTTCAGATCCGCGGCGGTGGCGACCTTCTGGCTGTCGGCCGTCTGCGCCTTCAATGCCGGATCACCCATGCTGCCCAGCACCTGGTACCCGTTGTCCTGCAGCGCCTTCTGGTCATCGGGCTCGAACCGCGCAAGTCCCCCGCCGAAGATCACATCGGCGGTGTTGTTGCGCGCGATCTGCTCGGCGATCGGGGTGATGAGCGTCTTGTCCGCGGGCGCCGCCTCGTAGCCGCCGTCGGATTTCTTCGGCAGGCAGGAGGATTCGCTGTAGACCGGCCCCTGGCAGCCGCGCAGCAGGGTGTGGCTGAACATGGCGGCCGGGGTGGCGTCGGTGATCTCGGCGGTGCTGACATTGCCGGTCGCGAAGCCGGCGGCCTTGGCCTGTTCCATGAGGGTCGGCACGGATTTGCCGTAGGCGTCCACGCCGATGGCGGCGTTGTAGGTCTTGACGCCGGAGGCCCACGCGGTGGCCGCGGAGGCGGAGTCGGTGACCAGGGATGGCTTGGCGCTGTTGGGTTCCACCGCGTAGGTGGCGACGGCGCCGAGGTAGGGCAGCTGTTCCATGGCCAGGCGCCCGTTGGCGCCGGCGAAGCGCTGCCGGGCGGCGGTGACGTGAGTGCGGCCCATGCCGTCGCCGAGCAGATAGATGATGTTGCGCACTTCGTTGTCGGCCTTGGTGTCCGATCCGCATCCCGCGATCAGGGTCGCGCCCACGACTGTGGCCGTGGTGGTCGCGACCGCGCCGAACCAGGCGCGTTTCCTGTGCTGCACTTCGTCTCCTCCGTCATCGCGGCGCGGAACTGCGCGCGCGGCCCGCTGTACCGGGCGCGGCCGAAGTTAGTGCTGGATATTTGCCCACTTACGACTCCCAGCTGTCTCACAGCTTTCTCGCAGGTGAACTATTTCCATTCGGAACGATCGAGGAAGTGGCTATCAACGGCATACGGCAGCAGCAGCCGCAATGTCAAATGCCTTCCCGCACAGAAGGACTCACACTGATTTCCGGGACGGAAGGCGGCAACATTGCCGCAATGCGTTTACCGAAGCTAGGCGTCCGCACCCGGATTCTGGCAATCGCGCTCGTGCCGAGTGTGGCGCTGGTGGTCATCGGCGTGGGTGCGGCGGGCACCCTGGTGAACCATTCCCATCATGCACGAACCTGGGCCGACGAGCTGGAGACCGCCATCGGCCCGACCCGTGAACTGGTACAAGCCGTTCAGGTGGAACGGCAGCTGACGCTCTGGCGCATCGCCGGCGCCGACTCCGACGTCCAGCAACTGGTCGCCGCCCGCCAGCGGCTGGACCAGGCGCTCGAGCACCTGGCGCCCGCACAGTCACGGCTGCAGCAGATGGGCCCGAAAGCCATGGGCGACAGCACCGATGCCTTCGCCGCACTCGCCGAGCAGCTGGTCGGCATCCGCTCCGCCGTGGACGCGGGCACCCTCGCCTTCGGCGACGCCTACGCCTTCTACAACCGCATGCCCGACCTGGTGCTCGCGGGCGTGCACATCGCCGAGCACAGCGCCCCCGATGCCGCCACCACCACCGAACTCGCCGAATCAGCCGAAGTCCTGCAATGCCTGGAGGCCGTGAGCCGCGCCTACGCACTCGGCGCCGCACTCACCGACGGCAACGGCCTGCCGCCCGAACTGGATTCGGACTACCTGCAGGCGACCGGCTACTACCGCACCCGCATCCAGGCCATCCTCGTCGATCAGGACACCGAGGGCGCCGCCGTCGTGAAAAAGCTCCTGGCAAGCCCGGATTGGCAGCAACTGGGCGCCATGGAGGCCGCGCTCTCCCAGCACGCACTCCCCCGCACCCTCGGCACCACGCCCGTCCAGTTCCAGTCGCTGCCACTGTCGACGGCGGACTGGCAGCGGGTGGCGGCGGCGGTCGACCAGGCCCTGGCCGATCTGTGGCAGAGCGAGAACGTGCAGGTGCAGCACCTGGCCAGCGACGCCGCGGCCGACACCACACGCAAATCCGTGCTGGCCGGCGCCGGCATCGTGGCGGTCGCCCTGATCGCCATCCTGGTCGCGCTGGTGCTGGCGAATCGAATCATCCGCCGGCTCAAGCGATTGCGTGACCGCACCTTCGCCCTCGCCGACACCGAACTGCCCGAGACCATGCGCCGGCTGGCGACCGGCACCGCCGCCGACGTGCAGGCCGACACTCCCCCGCTCGACTTCGGCCACGATGAAATCGGCCAGGTCGCAGCCGCATTCGGCCACGCCCACGGCTCGGCCGTCGCCGCGGCTGTCACCGAGGCCCGCACCCGCGAGGGCGTGAAAGCGGTCTTCGTCAATATCGCCCACCGCAGCCAGGTCGTGGTGCACCGCCAGCTGGAGATCCTGGACGAGGCCGAGTCCAAACAGGAGGATCCGGCGCTCCTCGAGATCTTCTTCCTGCTCGACCATCTCGCCACCCGCGAGCGCCGCAATGCCGAGAACCTGGTCATTCTCGCAGGCGGGCGCCCCGGCCGGCAGTGGCGGAACCCGGTGCCGCTCATGGATCTGGTGCGCGGCGCGGTCGGCGAGACCCTCGAATACACCCGGGTCCGCACCGCCCGGCTGCCGCAGGCCTTCATCGCGGGCGTGGCGGTCGGCGACCTCATCCACCTGCTGGCCGAACTCATCGACAATGCCGCGTCGTTCTCGCCGCCGCAGTCACGGGTGGAGATCTCCGGTTCGACGGTCGGCCGCGGTGTCGCCGTAGAGATCAGCGACCAGGGCATGGGCATCCCCGACGCCGAGCTGCACCGCCTCAACGAGCTGCTCGGCGCGCCAACGGATTTCGGCCTGACCAGCCTGTCCGCCGATTCCCGCCTCGGCCTGTTCGTGGTCTCGCAGCTGGCCGCGCGCCACGGCATCTCCGTGCGCCTCACCGACTCCGACTACGGCGGCATCCGCGCCATCGTACTGGTCCCGGCCACGGTGATCGCCGGGGAGATCTCCGCCGGCGACCCGGTTGCCCCGCGATCGCTGCGCCCGCGCCGAGCGGAGTACCTGCATCCGCCCGAAGCGCTTCTCGCACCGGACACCACGAGCACGGCGCTGCCCCGGCCATTGCGCCCGGACACCCGCGCCGACGCCGAACCCACGCCCGCCCCCATCCAGCGGACGGCACATCGCCCGGTCGTCGCGGACATGTCCGCGCGCCGCACCGACCCGCCCGCCAACGGACGCGCGGTGCCGTCACAACCCGCAGGTCGGCCCCCGCTACCCCGCCGCCGACGGCAGGCCAGCCTCGCACCGGAACTTGCGCAGGACTTGCTAGTTGATCCGGTTCCGGCTGATGATCATGATCCGGCCGTTGCACGCAGTAGCGCGCCGCAGCCCCTCGAACGCAGCCCCGAACAGGCACGAGACCTGTTCTCCGCCATCGAGAACGGCACCCGCCAGGGTCGCCGCGCCGAGCCCGGCGCACTCGATCGACCCATATCGAACCGACAGGAAGACGACGGTGAGCACCTCCCACGCTGGTGAACTCGACTGGCTCCTCGACGATCTCGTCGACAAACTGGCGGGCGTCCGCCACGCGGTGGTGCACTCCACCGATGGCCTGCTGCTCGGCCGCTCCTCGAAATTCAGCCGCGAGGACGCGGAGCACTTCTGCGCCATGTCCTCGACCCTGTACGGCCTGTCCCGCAGTGCGGGACACCGTTTCGACGGCGGCGCGGTCCGCCAGGCGGTCATTGAACTAGACCGAGCGGTCCTTTTTGTGACGGCCGCGGGCGCGAACGCCTGCCTGGCCCTGCAGACCGGCGCCGACGCCAACCTGGGCATGGTCGCCTACGAGATGAACATGACCGTGCAGCGCGTCGGCACCTTCCTGTCCACCTCCCCGCGCCGCCCCGGCGATTTCGGCTGAGCCGCGGCATGTTCGGTAACGCGACCCAGCCGGTGGCACCGCAGCCACTGGCGCAATCGGTCAAGATCCTCATCGCGGGCGGCTTCGGCGTCGGCAAGACCACCATGGTCGGCGCCATCAGCGAGATCGCCCCGCTGCGCACCGAGGAAGTCATCACCGAGAACTCCAGCGGGATCGACGATCTCACCGGCATCGAAGGCAAGACGACCACCACGGTCGCCCTCGATTTCGGCCGGATCAGCATCGATCCGGGACTGGTCCTCTACCTGTTCGGCACACCCGGGCAGGACCGCTTCTGGTTCCTGTGGGACGAGCTCTCACGCGGCGCGCTCGGCGCGGTCATTCTCGCCGATACCCGCCGCCTCGACGCCTCCTTCGCGGCCATCGATTTCTTCGAACGCCGCGGCATCGGATTCAGCATCGGCGTCAACTGTTTCGAGGGCGCGCCCGTCTACACACCGGGCGAAGTTCGCGACGCGCTCGATCTCGACGAGCATGTCCCAATCATGACGTGTGACGCACGAGATCGCCGCTCCTGCAAAGAGGTTCTGCTGACGCTAGTCGAATATCTGCTGGCCAGAGCGGGCGGGTGACTACCATCATTACGCAACACGCATAACTGAATCCGTCAAATCCGGGACCGCCCAATGGGATACGTTCGGCAAATTGGATGTGAACCCGTTACATTGTGCCGATGTTCAGAGCGAGGCTCGGGGTCCGGACCCGTGTTCTTGCCATCGCACTCGTCCCGAGCCTCGCATTGCTCGTGATCGGTGTGGGTGGCGCGGGATACCTGGTGGTGGAGGGCACACACGCACGAGATTGGGCGAATGCGCTCACCGCCGCCACACCGCTCTCCAAGGAGTTGGTGAGTGCGACCCAGCAGGAACGCCAGCTCACCATGGACCAGCTGGCCGGGGACGACCCGAACCCGAAGGGCCTGGCGCAGGCCCGTTTGCGCCTCGATGCCGCCCTGCGCGGCATGGCGTCGACCACCCAGTCGATGAACGATCTGGGCCCGCAGGCCGTCACCGGTGACGTCGGCGGCTTCCTCACCCTGAGCAAGTCGCTGGCCGCGGTGCGCACCCAGGTCGACGGCAACGCCCTGCCCATCTCGGACGCCTACAACTTCTACGGTCACCTGCTCGACCTGATCTCCGTCGGCACCCGCGCCGTGGAGACCACCGCGCCCAACCCCGACATCGCCATGCAGACCGCGGACACGCTGCTGCTGGTGTCCGCCTCCGAAATGCTCTCGCGCGCCGCGGCTCTGGCCGAGGTGCTGATCAACGGCGGCACCCTGCCGCCCGACCTGGCGATCGAGTTCACCCGCGTGATCGGCGCCTACCGCGTCAACATGGGCAATATGGCCGGCGCCGACAGCGGCGACGCCGCGGCGCAGGCGCTGGTCAAGAACGCGGACTGGCTGAAGCTGATCGGCATGGAGAACACGCTGATGGCTCGCGCGCTGGACCCGATCACCCAGGCGCCGCCCAAGGCCGGGACCACGGCAGCCGTTGCGCCACTGACCTTCACGCCGCAGGAGTGGACCGACACGGTCAACAAGGTCAACGAGGCGCTGCTGGACCTGTGGGACAAGAAGAGCAAGGACTCGCTGGCCACCGCCCGTGACGTGGCCGACGAGAACGCCCGCAACTCCGCGCTCGCCGGCGGCGGCATGCTGGTCGTCGCCATCGGCGCCTTCCTCGTCTCGCTGGTGCTGGCCAACCGGATCATCCGCCGCCTCAAGCGCCTCCGTGACCAGACCCTCGTCCTCGCCGACGAGCGCCTGCCCGAGATGATGGTGAAGCTGCGCGAGGGCCAGCCGGTCGACCCCGAGACCGAGGCCGCCGTGCTCGACTTCGGCACCGACGAAATCGGCCAGGTGGCAAAGGCGTTCACGCACGCCCACGCCGCCGCCGTGACCGCTGCCATCACCGAGGCCCGCACCCGGGAAGGTGTGAAGGCGGTCTTCCTCAATATCGCCCACCGCAGCCAGGTCGTGGTGCACCGCCAGCTCGAGGTGCTCGATGAGGCCGAGTCCAAGCAGGAGGATCCGGCCCTGCTGGAGATCTTCTTCCGCCTGGACCACCTCGCCACCCGCGAACGCCGCAATGCCGAGAACCTCATCATTCTCGCGGGTGGTCAGCCGGGCCGGCAGTGGCGCAATCCCGTGCAGTTGGTCGAGGTCGTGCGCTCGGGTGTCGGTGAGGCACTGGACTACACGCGCGTCAAGATCGCCCGGCTACCCGAGATGGCCGTCGCCGGCAGCGCCGTCGCCGACCTCGTGCACCTCGTGGCCGAACTCGTCGACAACGCCGCCCACTTCTCGCCGCCGCAGTCGCAGGTCGAGGTGCGCGGCAATGTGGTCGGCAAGGGCGTCGCCATCGAGATCATCGACCAGGGCATGGGTATGCCCGAGGCCGAACTCGCCCGCATCAACGACATGCTGCGCAACCCACCGGACTTCGGCGTCAGCACGCTGTCCGAGGACTCCCGCCTGGGCATGTTCGTGGTCGCGCAGCTGGCCGTGCGGAACGGTATCTCGGTGCGGCTCGCCGAATCCGATTACGGCGGCGTGCGCGCCATCGTCCTGGTGCCCTCGGGCCTCATGGTCCCCGCGGGCCGCACCGGCGAAATGCCGATGGTGACAAGGCAACTGGACCGGATGCCGGAGCTGGAGCCGAGCCCCGCACTGCCGGAGCTGCAAGCCCCACTGCCCACCTATATTCCACCGACCTCCAGGTTCGACACCTCGACCGGGATAGCCGCCGTGAACCATTACGAACCTCCGGCCGAACAGCTGCCGCCGTCGTTCCAGTCGCAGCCCCTGCTGCCCTCGTTCCAGTCCCAGCCGTTGCCGCCGTACGAGCCGCCGACCGAACCGCGCCACTCGCGTCCGGAGCCGATCTTCCCGCCTCGCATCGAGGACCCGGCGCCGTCGGCCTCGGAAAACGGTTTCCGGCCGCGCGAATTCGGGCGAGCCCATTACACTGGCTCCGACGCCCGGCCCGCGCTACCGCGTAGGCGCCGGCAGGCAAGTCTCGCACCGGAATTGGCGCAGGACCAGACGGTCACCGAATCGTCCGACCAGCCCAGCCGCTCGGCCGAGCAGGCCCGAGACCTTTTCTCCGCCATCGAAAACGGAACCAGGCAGGGCCGCCGAGCCGAGCCCGGTGCGTTCGCGCCTGAGTCACAGGCATTCTCGGACAGACAGGAAGGCGACGGTGACCACCTCAAACGCTGGTGATCTCAACTGGCTACTCGACGATCTTGTCGATCGGCTCGCGGGTGTTCGTCATGCGGTGGTGCACTCCACCGATGGACTGCTGCTGGGTCGTTCCTCGGGCATGAGCAGGGAGGACGCCGAGCACTTCGGCGCCATGTCCTCCACGCTCTACGGGTTGGCCCGCAGTGCGGGCAGCCGTTTCGACGGCGGCGGCGTCCGCCAGGCGGTCATCGAACTCGAACGCGCGGTGCTCTTCGTGACCGCCGCCGGCAGTCACGCCTGCCTCGCCCTGCAGGCCAATGAACAGGCCAATCTCGGCATGGTCGCCTACGAGATGAACCTGACCGTGCAACGTGTCGGCACCTACCTGTCCACCACCCCGCGCCATCACCTGGCCGGACAGGTCAACCCCCGATTGTCATGATGCCGCGGCCGGGGGAACAGCAGTGGTTCGACGATGCCGCAGGCCCGCTCGTGCGTCCCTACGCACGGACCGGCGGCCGGACCATGGGAGCGGGACACGATCTGGACATGCTCACAGTGGTGGTGGTGCCGAACATGGCCCCACCGCTGCGACGTGTCGAACCGGAGTACTCCGACATCGTTCGGTTGTGCCGGTTGCCACTGTCGGTGGCGGAGGTTTCGGCCGCCATGCGACTGCCATTGGCCGTCACGAAAATCCTTGTCGGCGACCTGATCTCCGACAATATCCTCAAGTTCCGGGCACCGGCCTCGCCCGAGGCGGCGCCCAGTGACCTCAACATTTTGCGAGCGGTACTCGATGGCATCCGAAAACTTTGATACCCAGCACATGGCCGCCTCGGTGAAGATTCTCATCGCGGGCGGCTTCGGTGTGGGCAAGACGACCATGGTGTCGGCGATCAGTGAAATCACTCCGCTGCGCACCGAAGAACTCATCACCGAACTCTCCGCGGGCGTGGACGATCTGCGCGGCGTGGAAGGCAAGACCACCACCACGGTCGCCCTCGACTTCGGGCGCATCACCATCGACCGCAACCTGGTCCTCTACCTGTTCGGCACCCCCGGACAGGACCGATTCTGGTTCCTCTGGGACGAATTGGCGCGCGGCGCACTGGGCGCGGTCGTGCTGGCCGATACCCGCCGGCTCGACGGCTCGTTCGCGGCCATCGACTTCTTCGAACGCCGCAATGTCGCCTTCACCGTGGCGGTCAACTGCTTCGAAGGCGCACCCCTCTACACCCCGGCCGAAGTGCGTGACGCACTCGACCTGGACGAGCGCATTCCGGTCCTGCTCTGCGACGCGCGAGATCGCGGATCATCCAAGAACGTGCTCATGACCCTGGTCGAATACCTCATCGAACGCGCCGCAGGCGCGGCTGCAGTGGGCTGATCACCTACTCCCCCAGCCGAATTCGGGCCCGTTCCCCACAAGGGAACGGGCCCGAATCGTGTGTGGCCTGTTACGGCGAGGGTACGGTGAACGACTTGTCGTTCAGGGCGCCGGGCGCGATGTCCGGGCCGTCGATATTGAACGTGTGAGTCTCGTAGGCCCCGAACGGCTTTCCGTCGGCAGTCACATCGGTGAAGGTCACCGGGCTGTACCCCGGCACATTGTGCGGAATCGACTCGAGAACGGTCAGCGCACCGGTCGGAACCACCGAACTGTGGAACGTCGCACCGTACTTCCACCCCTTCGTGGTGTTCGCGACCACCAGCCGGTACGACGAACTGCCATCCCAGGTCACGGTCGCCTCGATCGCATCACCGGGATCGGTGGCCGGTGTCTCCCACATGGTCCCCGGGACATCCGCATCCAGATCCGGTTCCCCCGCCTGATTATCGAAGGACGGCGTCTCGAAGAACCCCATCGGATGCGCCACCCCATCCTCGCAGGTGGTGACGGTGCCGGTTTGTATGAGCGTCCGATCCGAGGGCCCATTCATGCCCACCATCCCGATCCAGGTCGCGACGTGCGGCACGAACGTAGTCCCGATCACCCCGTCCGGCTGCGCCGCCATCCCCGGAATCTTCAAGATCGACGACCCGGTCTGAACGGTGTTCGACAGGCCTCCGATCGCCCCGTCCAACGAGGACGGACAGCTCACGGCAGGCTGCGTCCACCGCGCCCTGAGCACCGAGAACGACGGCGCCACAGCCCCATAACCGCTGTACACATTGGGCCCCGGCGACAACAGGGGTGCCGGCGCATCGGCCCGCGCCGGCCCCGCAAGACCACCGACCGAGCAGGTAAGAAGAGCAAGCCCGAGCCCCGCAATTCGATTCACGATCGCAGACTATGCGCTTTCCCCCTGAGCGCCAACGACTCCCGCCCCACGTGTCTCCAGGTGCGGCCGGCTCCGTTCGGCCCAGCGGACGATCGGGGGAACCGCCAGACCGGTCACGGCGAACAGGGCGCCGAGGACCCACCATCCCGGCATCCCCCAGCCGATACACAACGCGATCACCACGACCGGGCCGAGGGTGATCCCGAGACCCAGACCCATGCCGAACAGACCCTGGTACTGGCCGACCGCATCGCGCGGAGCCAAGGCGAACGACAGCTCGAAACCGCCTGCGGCCTGCCACATCTCCCCGACCGTGTGAATGATCACCGCAATCGGCAGGAGCGCCATGGCGAACCACACCGGGGCGCCGGCCATGGTCGAGATCAGCGCGGCAGCGAGCAGAAAGGCGAAGCCCGCGCGGCGAAACGCGCGGCCGCCGAGAGCGGGCGTGGTGACGCCGCGGCTCGCTCGAACCTGAAACAGGACAACGACGACGGTGTTGATCAGCATCACCATCGACACCGACCACTTCGGCGCCAGCACCTGGTCCACCAGCCACAACGGCAGGGCCACCGATCGCATGCGGTACTGGATCGCCATCACGCCGTCGAGCAGGGTCAACACGAGGTAGGGACGATCGCGCAACGCCACCCAGCGCTGCCCGGAAGCGTGCGGCCGCGGCGGCAGGTGCGGCAGGAAGAGTACGACCAGCGCCGCCGACGCGTAGGTGACGGCGCTACCCCCGATCAGCAGCAGGTACGCCTGGCGGGTGTCGACCGCGATACCCCAGCCCGCGAGCAGCGCGCCCACCGAAATGCCGACATTGGTGACCGAGCGCAGATATCCACGGAACTCGGCCGGGCGCTCCCCGCCGTAGGCCTGTACGAACGGGCCGCGCGCCGCCTGTCCCGCCGACTGCGCGGCGGCGCCGAGACTCGCGGACAGCAGGAATGTCCAAAACACGTGTGCCAGACAGAGACCCGCCATCGACACCGCGCCCAAGGCGAGCGTCAGCGCGTAGACCGAGCGCGGGCCGCACCGATCGGCCAAGTGACCGAACGGAATCCCGGCCGCCAGCGATACCGCACCCGCCAAGGTCAGACCGATACCCACCTGAGCTGCGGGCAGATGCACGGCCCGGGTGAAGTACAGCACCCCGGCGGTGAGATAGATGCCGTAGCCGATCGTGCTCACCAGCGTCGCGAGCGCGAGCCCGCGGACAGCAGTGCCGCCGTCCGGAAGTATCCCGGAGGTCCAACGACGCAGCCTGGCGTGGATGGTCATCGGCGCACCGACCTTTCGGGCACGACGCTGTCGGCCATGACGAACCGGACCGAGCGGGCCAGGTCCGCGGCGAGTTCCCGTGCCCGAGTTCCGGTCTCCGCGCCGACGACGATCAGCCCGACCCGGTCGCCGGCACAGCGCAGCGGGGAGATCACGTCGCCGGGCCCGGCCGAGAGTTCCGCGTGCAGCACCGCGGGGTGCGCGCACACCTCGTCCCAGCCCTCGATCGTGAGAATCCGGCCCGGTGGCGGAGTCAGGTGCCGCAGCGCCGCACCCCGAGTGGGCCCGGTCGGGCCGGGAGTCCGTGGCAGGTCCAGCAAGTCGTCGATGATCGGCCCGAACAACTCGATACCGGGGATGGCGTACTCGAGCATCTTGTGGATCCATACCCCGCCGAATCGGCTGTGCACCTCGCCGAGCACGACGCCGGTCGATGTCAGCCAGACCTCGACATGGAACGCACCGAAATGCAGGCCGAGGGTGAGCAGAGCCGCGGACACCGTGCTCTCGATCTCCCGGCGCCGCTGCTCGGGCAGGTCCGCGGGTAGCGTGTGCGCGATCTCGGCGAAGAACGGCGGCGGCACCGTCTCCTTCGCGGTGATCGCGAGGACGACGGGCCGACCATCCTGGAAGAACCCCTCGACACTGAATTCGGTTCCGGCTACGAACTCTTCGATGAGGAACTCGTCCCGCTCGGGCAGCAATGCCAGCGCCGCGGGCAGATCGGCGGCCGCGGAGATCAGGCTCACCCCGGTACTGCCCATGGCGTCGCGTGGTTTGACCACGCACGGCCACGAGGCCTGGCGCAGAAAGGCTTTCGCATCCTCGGCGTTCGTGCACAGCCGGACGGCGGGCTGCGGGAAGCCTGCCGCGGCCAGCGCCGCCCGGCAGGCGTCCTTGGTGCGTGTCCGGCGGATCACTGCGGGCGGGTTGCCCGCAACGCCGAGCGCGGCCGCCGTCTCGGCCGCGGCGACCTGGGCCATCTCCAGCAGGGCGAAGACCGCGTGGATGTTCTCGCCTGCCGCGACGCGCCGGCGTGCCCACGCGGCGATCTCCTCCGGCGCGGAGAAGCCCACGGCCGCAGCCTCATCGGCTGCGGCCACGATCGTCGGCGTGGCCGCGAGGACCGGCGCGCCGGCGGTGACCAGCGTGCGGACCCCGCGGGCGGCGGCCTGCGCGAGCACCGATTCGGCTTGGTCCACGCTGAAGGCGCGGGCGCGGGCGCCGCCGACGAGCATCAAGGTGGGTTTCATTCGCGAGCGCCCACGGCGACCGGTCCGCGCTGCAACAGCGTATTGATCAGCGCGCAGAACTCTTCGATCTCCGCGGCCGACATGTTCGCGCGCAACATCACGCGCAATCCGGCGCGACCGCGGCCGATGATCGGGAAGAAGATGGGCGGCGCGAAGAAGCCGGCGCGCAACAGATCCTGCGCCAGCACCACACAGCCCTCTTCGGAACCGACTTCCACGAACCGAATCGGCAGGCCGTCACCCCGCTCAGCGGTCTCCACGAGGCTGTCGAACAGAGTGATGTTGTCCTGCAGGCGATTCTGCAGTTCGATCAGCTCGCCGGTCCGGTGCAGTCCGGCGGAGGCGAGCACGGCGCCGAGGCCCGCGGTATTGATCCGCTGCGACCACATCAGTGGGGCGGCGCTGCGCAGCGCGGTGTCGACCCGTCCCTGGGAACCGCGGGGGCCCAGGAAGATCGCGCCACCGGAGGCGCCGAAGCCCTTGTTCAACGAGATGATGATCACGGTGCGGTCGTTCATCGCACCCATCGTTTCCAGCACCACCCCGCGCCCGTACCGTCCAACGGTGGAGATGCTGTGTGCCTCGTCGAAGAGCAGGAACAGGCCGTACTTGTCCTGCAGGCGTAGCAGTTCGGCGATCGGTGCGCGGCCGCCGGTGCTGTACACGCCGTCGGCCACGAACGCGACCTGCCGGTGCTGACGGCAGAGATCCTCCAAGGCGTCGAGGTCGTTGTGGCGGATCGTGACGATCTCGGCCTCGTCCGCCACGTTCGGCTTCATCGCGTTCATGCAGAAGTGCGCGTTCTTGTCGAACACCATCAGCGGCGAGACGTCGTTCGTGAGCAGGCCCGAGGCGATCAGCGGCAGGCTCGTCCACGCCGCGGCGGCACAGGAATTGACGGTGACCGCTTCGACATCGAAGAGCTCCGACAAGGCCGTCTCGGCGTCCTGGAGCAGACCGAACCGGAGCCGCATGCGGGAGGCCGAGGTATTGAGCGCTCCCTCGGCGAGCACCGCCGCGGCCGCGGCCTCGACCAGACCGGGGTGGGTGTCGAGACCCAAATACGAATAGGAAGACATATTGACGAACTCGTGGCCGTCGGCGACCGCTCGATGCCTGCCGTCACCGAGTCCGGTGACCGGAATTCCGAACAACCCAGCCTTTTTGGTGACATCCCAGAAATCGGCGCAGATGCCCACGGACTTCTTGATATTGAGGAATTGATGCATGGTGAACGTGATCTCCCTCGGAGGTTTATACCGACCGGCTTGCCGGCTGCGGAATTTCGGTTCTGACCGGCGGGCGACTCGCGTGGTGTTTGCCGGCACTGCGATAGAGGGTGTCGTGGATGCCATCGGCGATGAGCAATGCGCCGAGGTCGCGACGGGCCTTGGCGACCGGTGAGTCCGCCCGGTAACCGGCGGCTCCGAGCAGTTGCGCGAGCTCGGTCACGGCCTGATAGGTGGTGTCGATGCCATGGGCCTTCATCTCCCAGCCCACTTGCTCGGCCCGGTCGGGCCTCGGCGTGTGCCAGCTGCGCGGCCATCGTGGTGCCCAGCAGCGTGGTCGTCAGCTGGGCGTGCGCCCGGCCGAGAGTGATGAGAGCGGAGTCGCGCGATTGCGTGATCTCCCCGCTGGACATCCGGTGCTCGAGATGAGCGGTGACGGTATCGAACACCCGCGCACCGGCCCCGAGCGCCGTCGCGGTCACCAACGGGCGGTATGCCGTGAAATGCTTGCGCAGCAAGGACATTCCGTGCCCGAGCAGGACATCGCGGCCGGGGTGCACAGGTACCGCATCGAGTTCAAGCACACCCACGTCCAGCCGGCCAGACCCGCCGGTGCGACGGGCCGCCGATGCAGCCCCGGCTCGGTGGCATCGATCGCCGCGGCGGCCTGCCGCCCGCCCGGATCCTGGAAGAACACGATGAACACCGCCGCCTCGGTGAGCCGGCTGATCCACGTCTTACGCCCGCTGACCAGCCACGTCCCGCCCGGACCAGCGGTGGCACAGGTGCGTGCCGCAGCCGGCCGCGAACCGCCGTGCGGTTCGGTGGTGGCCACACCGACCAACTCACCCGCCGCGACGCGCGGCCCCCCACCGATCGCGCAGCGCCGGACACCCGTACCGGTCGATGAGCCGCCCGTGCCCGATGGTCACCGCATCCCGCAGATCCACGTCCCGGTATCCGCAAATGAACTGTGCCAGAACCCCATACAGCGGCGAGCCGGTCATCGTGTCGAGAAACCCACGTTCGACCATCGCCAGCCGCACAGCCTGCAGCCGCCGCGACCGCTCGCCCCCATCGGGTAGATCCACAGAACACGCGGCAAGCACCGCGCCCAGCTCGTTCTCCATGGCAGCCAGCCGATTCCAGTCGACCTCATCGCCAGGATCGAGCACCCGCCGCACCGGCCGCAGCCAGCCCTCGACCACTGCCCCGCTCACCGCGGACCCCCAGCACGCGCGTGCCGCCCCACATTTCGACGTCGATCACGGAATATCATTGTCAACCTTTCTTTCCGACCCACCCGGAAATACGATCCTGTTCTGCGCACGCCGAATAAACCCGACATGCAGCTACTGATTACGCACAGATCCAGCAATGAGTAAGGCCCCGAACCCCTTTCCCGCAGCCATCAACACGAACCTGCTCCCCCAACGGTTCGACCCACCCCAAAACAATCTCGACCGATGATCGAAGCCGGAATGCCATTCATCGATCGACACAGTGAATTCGCCGGCTCCCGAGACTGACAGCCGAAATACCGATCGTTTGGATCAATACCCGTGCCGCGGAGGGTCAGCTCGAGTAGAGTGACGTCATGACATCATCGAACTTCCCGCTACGAGGCCTCAGCGAAACGGACAAGTACCTGCTGCAGCGCGCCGCCGCGCAGGCCGGGATGTCACAGAACCAGTACGCCCTCAGCCGGCTCCGAGCCGCCCTCGACATCGACCTGCCCGGCGCTCGTCACGCCTACGAACATCGTGACGAGTTCGCCGAGCGCGCCATGCGCCGCCTGGGCATCGACCCCGACTCTCCCGAATTCGCCAAGAACCAGGTGGAAGCCCGCGCAGTGCTCGCGCGCGCCGACCAGCTGCGCAGAGGGGAGACAGCGTGAGCGCTGCTGCCGGAATCATTCTTCTCGACAGCACCACCCTCACCGCCTACGAACGTGACCTAACCCGCCGCGCACAGACCATCGTCCTCGACGCGGTACTCGACGGACGGCTCGTGCTGACCACCGCTTTGTCGGTGACCGCAGCCGCCGCCGAACTCGGTCACGATGCACGAGAGCTGTCGTTCCTACTCAACGACCCCGAAAGCCCGCTGACCGTGCTGACTCTCGGCCAGAGTGCCCTCGACATCGGTTCCGCCGCAACCGAACCGACTCTCGCCGGTGTAAAGATCGCAGCCGTCGTCCATGAAGCGCGGGCGGTGAGCGCCGTTGTGTTCACCTACGAGCCGAAGCTCTATCACGGGCAGCCGGTCGATGTGGTCGACATGCGGCCTTGACGGTATGTGACGCCGAAAATCTCCCTCAGATTTCGGGGTACTCCGGGAGACTTTGTCTATGAAGATCTTTGCCGTTCAGTAGGCGGCGGATCTCCTCGTCGGGGTAGGGGGTGGTGCGGGTGTCCTGTTGGAACGCGCGGGTGAATGTGGTCATTGCTGCGGCGACGGGCGCGTGGCGGGTGAGGATCGTGGCGGTTCCGTCGGGGATGTCTTGGGGTGGCAGGCCTTCGGCGATGGCGGCCGCCGTTGAGGCGCGTGTCTCGCGGGTTTGTAGCCCGTAGAGGGCGGTGAGTAGCCAGTTCACCAGGTAGGTGGAGGTGAAGGCTTGGTCGTAGCTTTGGTTTTGGTCGAGGAAGGTGACTTCCTGCGGCGAGAGGTCGAACTCGGAGGAGAGGGAGAGGCCGTAATCGCTGAAGTAGAGGCGTCGACCGTCGGTGAGGATGTTCCAGAAGTGTGCGTCAATGTGCAGCAGCCCATGGCTGTTCATGAATGCGGGACCGGCTGCCAGTTCGCGCTCGACCATGGCGCAGGCTCGGTCGGTGGCGTCACTGCCTGCCTCGATCTGGGTGTTGAGCCAGTCGTGCAGGGTTTGCGGGATGTATTCGAGGAACAAGGTGATGCTTGCCGAAGAGTCGCGGACGGCCTCGATTCGGCGGCGCACTTGCGGTCGGTCGTCCCAGTAGGCGACGACGCGGTCGATGTCGGCGAGTTCGGCCGGTAGCGGGGTCGTGTCCGGCAGCACCCGCCAGTGGTACATGAGGGGGAAGCCCTCGTAATCGGCGGCAAGTACCCAGTTCGTCGTCATGGCGTGCACGGCGAGCTCGCGCCAGGCCCCGAAACCTGCCCCGCCGATGAGGCCGACACCGTAATGGAAGAACATCGGCAAGTCGAACAGGTTCGCTGTGGACCGGACGTGTTCGGGCTGTCGTTCGAGGTCGGTGAGGGGTATTCGTTTGACGAAGACCGGGGTTCCGGCGATCTGCAGCAGTGCCGACCTCCCGCCGATGCCGATGCCGAGCGGTGTGGCCGCATCCACGAGCTCGCGCAACGCATCATCGCTGTGCAGCGCCAGCGCCGTGGAGACAGCGCTATGGGTGCGCAGGCGCTGCGAGCGCGACATGTCACGAGTCACTTGCGTTCCGGCGCAACCTAGTTCGGTTCGACGTCCGCGAAGTCGCTGATCCAACGGTGCGGGGGGCGAGGAGCGTTCGGTTCGCCCGGGCGGGTTACACCGAAGGCGTGCCAGCCTGCGGCCACGGCCGCGTCCACTTCGTCCGGGTGGTCGGAGAGGAAGAGGATGCTGTCGGCGGGGACGCCGATGGCGCCGGCGATCTTCTCGTAGGAGGAAGCCTCGCGTTTCGGGCCCGCCGTCGAGAGGTCGAAGTGGCCGCTGATCAACGGGGACAGGTCGCCGCCGCGGGCGAAGGCGAACCAATCCTTCTGGTTGCGAACCGAACCCGAGGAGTAGATGTAGAGTTCCAGCCCGGCGTCCCGCCAGGCGCGCAGGACGGGCGGGACATCGGGGAAGAACTCGCCGTGCAGGGAGCCGTTGCGGAAGCCCTCGGCGCAGATGATGCCTTGGGCGGCCTTGAGCGGCTCGGACTTCACATCGGTGTTCAGCCAGTTGATGAGGATCTCGGCTACGCGCGCATCATCGGCATCCGGCTCGCCGGCCTGCGCGCGGGTGGCGTCGATGATGGGATCGGCTGGGCCGCCCTGGTTTTCGGCCAGCCACCCGGGGAGGCGGTCGCGGGTGTAGCCGTAGAGCTCCTCACGGACCGAACTGGTCGGGCTGGTGGTGCCCTCGATGTCGAGGACGACAGCTTTGATCATGCCGCGGTCAGCTCGTCGAGGGTCGGGAAGCCGCCGGAGATCTTGTCGCCGGTGAAGTCACCGATCCAGCCGTCTTCCTCCTCGAAGAAGCGGACGGCGACGAACTCGGGGCGGGTGCCCATGTCGAACCAGTGCAGGGTGCCCGCCGGCACCGAAACGAGGTCGCCCGCGGTGCACACCGTGGCCAGCACCTCGTCACCCAGGTGCAGGTAGAAGCAGCCCTGACCGTGCGCGAAGAAACGAACCTCGTCCTCGGCGTGGCGGTGCTCGTCGAGGAACTTGGTGCGCGCGGCCTCGGCCTTGGCGGGCCACTCCGCATCGTCGGAGGGGTGGATGCGGGCGACGTCGATGAACTTGTAGCGCCCGTCGCCGTTGAGTTCGTCGATGCGCGACCGATATTCGGCCAGCAGGTCCTCGGTGCTGGTGTCGCCGGACAGGCCGGCCAGCAGCGGCCAGCGCTCGAAGGTGATGCCGCGCTTGTTGAGTTCGGCGGCGATCACCGCGTCATCGCCGGTGCGCAGCTTGACGTCGGCGGCGTCCCGGTCGGACATGATCTGCAGCAAAGTCATCGGAAGGATCCTCCTCGGATCTAGTTGTCGCCCAACGGAAGTTCACGCCGTCCGGTCAGAGTCGTCAATTCGCACATGGCCTCGAGGCATTCGGCGCGATCGCGCGCCTGTGCCAGAGTCGCACCCCACGCCGTGATGCCGTGGCCCGCGATGAACAGCACGGGCGGCGCATCCGGATGCTCGACCAGATACTTCTCGATATCGACGCCGATCTGCGGCACGTCGGCATGGTTCGGGAACACCGGAATGTCGATCACATCCGGGCGCTCTCCGCCCAAGCCCTTGATCAGCTCGTAGCCCGTGAAACGCGTGGTGTGCACGCCACCTTCGAACTCGCGGATCGACAGCGCGGTGGCATGCGGCGGATGCACATGCACCACGGCCTGCGCGCCCCGCGTGCGATACACGGCGGTGTGGATCGTGGTCTCCGCCGACGGGCGACGCGAATCCTCGCGCACCGGCCGGGAATCCGCCACGGCCACCGTCACCATGTCCTGCGCGCCGAGCTCACCCTTGGACAGGCCGCTGGCCGTGATCACGGCCGTATCGCCCTGCCGCACAGAGATATTGCCCGCCGTGCCCGGCATCCAGCCGTTCGCGTACAGGCCGCGCGCAATGCCCGCGATCTCCGCACCCGCCGATATCGCCTCAGCGGCAACCGCATCCGCACCGTCGACAGCCGACCGCGCCACGGCCGGATCGCGCAGCACACCGAACTCGGTGACGACCGCCGTCACCAGCTCGGGCGGCGTCACATCGAAGGCCGGGTTGAACGTCTGCGTCCCCTCGGGAGCCGTTGTCACACCACCGAATCCGGTCACCTCGGCCGCGGCACGCTGCTCGACGACGATGTCCCCGCCCCGCGCAGTGGTGATATCGCGCGTCGACTCGGGCGCGACCACGATGAACGGAATCCCATGATGCTTGGCCGCAATCGCCAGCATGTAGGTGCCGATCTTGTTGGCCACCGACCCATCGGCCGTAATGCGGTCCGCACCCACGATCACTGCGTCGACATGCTCCGTACCCATAGCCCAGGCAGCGGCCGAATCGATGGTGAGCCGATGCGGCACACCGGCTTCCGCCATCTCCCACGCGGTCAACCGAGCCCCCTGCAACAGCGGCCGCGTCTCGTCCACGATCACCTCGGCGACCTTGCCCCGCTGATGCAACACCCGAATCGCACCAATCGCAGTCCCCCAGGCCGTAGTAGCCAGCCGCCCCGTATTGCAATGCGTCAACAGCCGCAACGGCCGATCACCACACAACTGCTCCAGCAGATCACCGGTATGCGTAGCAGCGGCCAGATTCACCCGGCCATCCTCGGCCAGCAGTTCCAGCGCCTCGTCCTCCATGGCCGGCACACCGTCGCCCAGCTTCCCCAGCGTCCGCTGCACCCCCCAAGCCAGATTCACCGCGGTCGGCCGCGCCGCCGCGATCCGCGCAGCCTCCGCCTCGACCCGCCCGGCATCCACCACACCATCGACGATCGCCGCCCGAGCCGCGATCACCACCCCAAAGGCCCCCGCCACCCCGATCGCCGGCGCCCCCCGCACGGCCAATGTCTTGATGGCATCGATAACCTCGTCGACCGTCGTGATCCGCAGCTCCCGCAGTTCGTGCGGCAACGCGCGCTGATCGATGGTGACCAGCACACCGTCGGCCCACGCGATCGAACTCTGATCCATCTACAACTGTCCTCTGGGTCGGCAAACACGGTCGGCAAACACGGCAGGCCCGCTCGCAGGCGGGCACAAATCAAAGGTATCGAACCCCGCCAACCCCGCGACCGGCAGGTTTCGGATCACCCCAATCCGAATCCCCGACCCGACATCCCAGATGCCCGACCAACCTCCGACGCTATCAGCGGAATTTCACGCGGTTGCTGGAGGCGGAGGGGCTGCGGTCCAGGGTCGGTAGCGCGTCGTGAGCGGGAGTATGGAGATCACCGCGCGGTCAGCTCGGCGTTTCGGGTATGTACGGGTTACCATCCGGGTATGGCTCGACAGCGTCGCACCCGCAAGATAACCGTGACGATGCCGGAGGAGATCGCCGCCACCCTCGATGATTGGCGCGACAGTGGCCGCATCGAGTCCGTTTCGGCGTTCGTCGCCGAATCCGTGCGCGTCCGGGTGAACAGAGCCGAATCGCTGGCCCGGCTCGAGACCGTGTTCGGTGGCCGGCCGCCGCTGGATCTGATCAACCGCGCCCGAGCCGTACAAGGGTTGCCACCTTTATCGGATGAGGAGGCGCCCGGCGATCACGCCGGCGCGGCATGACCCTCGCCGGCGCGACGCTGGGTGGCGTCGTCTTCGATACAGCCGCGCTGACCGCCTGGGCCCACCGCGTGGCATATGTGCAATCGGTCGTGTGGGCGACCGCGGATGCCGGCCACACCATCGTCGTCCCCGCTACCGCCTTGGCCGCGGCCCGTGCCCTCATCCCGGTGGGCCGACTCGACATTCTCTCGGTGCTGCTGGATCTTCCGAATACGGTCATCCAGCCGCTGGACCGGCCGGCCAGTGATCAGCTGGGTGCCGCCCTCGCCGACCGTCCTGACGCGGATGCGCTGATCCCCGCGGGTCACGCCACGATCGAAGCGGTGAGCCGTGATTGGCCCTGCCTCACCGACCGCCCGGACACCCTCCGCAAACTCGACCCGCGCGTGCAGACCGACAAACTCCCTTGATGCGCACAGCGTTTCGTTCCGGCTTGACCTGACGCAGCGTCAACCTCGGAGCATGGTCGCCATGACTACGACAACGACTCGATTCGAGATCCACCACGACGGTGTCACCATCCCGGTGTCGCGCGGTGGCCGGGGACGCCCGCTGGTCTTGTGCCCGGGCCTGAGTTCGACCCAGGCCGATCTGCACGAGCTGATCGTGCTGCTGCGCCGCGACCACGATGTACTGACCTTCGACCTCCGCGGTCACGGACTCAGCTCGGCCGCCGCACGCTACTCCTTCGATGCGTTTCTCGGTGATCTGGTCGCCGTGATGGCGGATCTGCCACGCCTGGAACTGCTTTCGCCGCCGGTCCTCGTCGGCTGTTCATTGGGCGCGGACCTGGCCGTGCACTACGCAGCCGAATATCCCGGCAGCGTCGCGGAACTCGTTCTCATCGACGGCGCGAACCCCGTACCCGAACCGTTCCTCACCGAGGCGGACCTGCCCGAGTTCCGCGCGATGTGGCAAGCCCTCGCACTGTGGAACGCAGCGGCCGAAGGCACCGCACGGCAAGTGCTGCTCGGCGCACAGCAGATCCTCGACCTGAACATCGAGGTGGATGCGGTGCGCTCCCGGATCCTCGATCGGTACCGCGAGATCGACTGCCCGATCAGCATGATCCTGTCCGACTCGATGGCGAGCGGCGGTAGTGAGGAGCGCGCGGAGTGGCGTGATCGGAACTGGCACATGGGCATTGAGCGCCTCGTTCGCGCGCGCCCGCACATCGCCACCACCTGGGTCGATGCCGACCATCGCCTGGTCTCCACCCACGCACCGGAAGTCGCCCGCATCATCCGCAGTATCTCCGGAAGACTGGTCTGATGCTGACCATCGGCGAGCTGGCCGCCTACGCCGGGGTGACGGTCCGCGCCGTGCGGCACTATCACGCGAAAGGTCTACTGCCGGAACCGGAACGAGACCACTCCGGCTATCGCAGATACAACGCCGCCGCGGTGATCGAGCTGATCAAGATCCGGACCCTCGCCCAGGCCGGCGTGCCACTGGCCCGCGTCCGAGAACTGCTGCGAGCCGACGATCAGGAGTTCGCCACCGCGGTCGCGGACATCGACCAGCGGCTTCAGGACGAAATCCGGGAGCGCCGACAACTTCGCGAGCGAATCGCACGACTCGCCGCCGGCGACAGCCTTGCCCTGCCGCCGGAGGTAATCGACTTCCTCGACCAGCTCCGCGCTCTCGGTGTCGACGAGCGGATCGTGTGCGTCGAACGAGACGGCTGGATCCCCCTGGCCGCCCACTCACCCGAGCGGGTCCCGGAATGGATGGCGCGCAAACGAGAACAGATCGCCGACCCCCGATTCATCGACTTCTATCTGACCCTCGGCCAAGCTCTCGACCGAACCGAAGACGACCCGCAACTGGTCGAGGCGGCAGACCGATTGGCCGACTACATCGCGCAGGTCGCCGCCGAGCAGGGCGAGGATTACATCGACGACGCCGATATCGAAGCATCCTTCGTAGAGCTGCTGGATGCCATGGTTTTCGCCGCCGCGCCGCCCGCTCGACGCCTGATAGAACTGTTGCGCCAGCGCGGATGGACCGGCTGGAGCAAGCTCGAACGCGTGCGATGAACCCCGCGCCTAGGCCCGGCCGAGAGCGAGGGTCACATTGTGCCCGCCGAAGCCGAACGAATTGCTGAGCGCATAGTCCGGATGCTGGTGACGTGGCTTGTCCGCCACCACATCCAGTTCCGTATCGAGGTCTCCCTGCTCGAAATTCAATGTCGGAGGCACGATCTGCTCACTGAGGGTCCGCAGCGTGAGGATCGCCTCCAACGCCCCGACCGCTCCGATGGAATGCCCGAGCGCCGACTTCGGCGCGTACACAGAGGCATCCGGGCACACGGCCATGATCGCCTTGGCCTCGGACGCATCGCCGACCTGCGTCCCGGTGGCATGCGCATTGACATGCCCGATATCCGCACCCGAAAGACCCGCGGTCGCAATGGCTTTACGCATGGCGCGCGCCGCACCGTCACCATCGGGCGCCGTGCCGGTGATGTGGTAACCGTCCGACGTGATGCCCGCACCCAGCACCCGCCCATAGATCTGCGCCCCACGCGCCCGCGCATGCTCTTCGGATTCGAGTACCAGCACGGCCCCGGCCTCGCCGAAGACGAACCCGTCGCGATCCCGGTCGAAAGGCCGTGAGGCGCGCTCGGGTTCATCGTTCCGGGTGCTCATCGCGCGCATCATGGCGAAGCTCGCAATGGGAACCGCGTCGATATGCCCCTCGACGCCACCCGCGACGACCATATCGGCCTCCCCCGTGGCGATCAGCCGCCAACCGTGCGCGATGGCTTCGGACCCGGATGCGCACGCCGAAACAGGCGTGTACACACCACCTTTCGCCCCGATCTCCAATCCGATGGTGGCCGCCGACCCGTTCGGCATCACCATGGGCACCGTCATCGGTGGCACCTTCCGATACCCGCCGGCTCGCATCACATCCACCGCATGCACGAGCGCATCACCACCCCCGAGCCCGGTGCCCACCGCCACGGCCAGCCGCTCGGCCTCCACGTCGGGAGTCCCCGTGTCCCGCCACACCCGCCGCCCGAGCACGAGCGCCAGCTGCTGCACGAAGGACATCCGCCGCTGCTCGATCCGCGTGAGCTGCTCGCCGGGTTGCGCCACGAGCCGTCCGCCGATCCGTACCGGCAGTTCGTTCTCGGTCACGAAATCGTCGGTGAGCGGCCCGATTCCGCTGTCCCCGGCCAGCAGGCGTGCCCAGGTCGTGTCGAGGTCGGCGCCCAGGCAGGTGGTGGCCGCCATGGCGGTGACCACCACGGACCGCCGAGTTTCTGTACCAGTTGTTACAGCCATGCCGATATGGATACCTGTACCACCCGCTACAGTCAACCCGTGCCCCGTCCCCTCGATCACGCCCGCCGCGCCGAACTGCTCGCCGGTGTCATCACCTACATCGCCGAGCACGGCCTCATGGACCTGTCCCTGCGCCCACTCGCCGAATATCTGGGCACCAGCTCGCGCATGCTCATCCACTACTTCGGCACCAAGGAGGCCATGCTCATCGCCGCCCTGGAGACCCAGCGGCCCGATATCGCGGCACTTTTCGAGGGCATAGACGATGCCGAAACCCTCCGCTCCCGCCTGAGTCACTCGGTAGTGCTGAACACCTCCGGCCAGGCCGGAACGAGTCTGCTTGTGCTGCTTCAGGTCCTGGGCATCGCGACGGTCCCGGGCAGCCCGTTCAAGACCTATGCCCGGGAAGCGGTGGAGGTAGTGGTGACAGCCCTGACGCAGGCCCTGGCCCGCATCGACCCAGCTCTCCCCGACCCCGAGGCGTCGGCGACCTTGATGGTCTCCGGAGTCCGTGGCCTGATCCAGGATTGGTGGGTCACCGGCGACACCGAGCGTGTCGATCGCGCCGTGGCCATGCTGGTGGCCCGCGCCGTCGGCTGAGTTACACCCCGCAACCCTCCGGCTAGGCTGCGCGCATGCGGACTGAACGGGAGCAACGCCTGATCGACACCGTCGCCTGGGTGCGGATCGAGGACGGTCGAATCCTCTGCGCCCGCCCGGCGGGCAAGGATGTCTTCTATATCCCGGGTGGCAAACGCGAAGGCGCAGAGACCGATCTGCAGACGCTGGTCCGTGAGATCGAGGAAGAACTCACGGTTTCCCTGCTGCCGGAAACGGTTTCGCATGTCGGCACCTACGAGGCCCTGATTCCCGACGCCGTCGTGCGCATGGCCTGTTACACCGCCGACTACTCCGGCGAGATCACCCCGAGCAGCGAGATCGAGGAGATCGCCTGGTTCACCTACGCCGATCGCCCGCACGTGCCGCCGGTGGATCAGTTCCTGTTCGATGACCTGCGCGCGGACGGCCTGCTGGCCGAGTCCGATAAGTAGAACATGTTGTTGACTTTGACCGGCCAGTAGTCGTGGACGGACTAGTCCGAATGTAGAACATGTTCTAGTGTGGTGTGAGCGACATTCCAGTGCCGGAAAGTTAGAGGAGCCCACCACACCATGCGTACCGAGATCTGCGATCGCCTGGGCATCGATGTCCCCATCTTCGCCTTCACCCACTGCCGCGATGTAGCCGCGGCGGTCAGCAATGCCGGCGGGCTGGGCGTGCTCGGCGCGGTCGGGTTCACCCCCGAGCAGCTCGAGGTGGAGCTGGAGTGGCTGGACGAGCATGTACAGGGCGTCTACGGCGTGGACCTCGTCATCCCCTCCAAGTACGAGGGCAAGGGCGTCGACGGCCTCACCCCGGAAGAACTGGAAGCCAAACTGGCGGAACTGGTTCCGCAGGGCCACCGCGATTTCGCCGAGCAGCTGCTCAATGATCACGGGGTCCCGCACCTGCCCGCCGAAGAGCACCACAACCAGCTGCTGGGCTGGACCGCCACCACGGTCGCCCCGCAGATCGACGTCATCCTGAAGCACCCCAAGGCCAAGCTGGTCGCCAACGCGCTGGGCACCCCGCCCGACGACGTCATCAAGCAGATCCAGGATTCGGGCCGCCTCATCGGCGCCCTGTGCGGTTCGGTCAAGCACGCCCTCAACCATAAGCGGGCCGGCCTGGACTTCGTGGTCATGCAGGGCACCGAGGGCGGCGGGCACTGCGGCGAGATCTCCTCGCTGGTGCTGTGGCCGCAGGTCATCGACGCGATCGGCGATATGCCGGCGCTCGCCGCGGGCGGTATCGGCAACGGCCGTCAGGTCGCCGCCGCGCTGGCCATGGGCGCGGCCGGGGCGTGGACCGGTTCGCTGTGGCTGACGGTCGAGGAGGCGAATGTGCCGCCCGCCCAGATGCAGACCTACATCGAAGCCTCCAGCCTGGACACCGTGCGCTCGCGCTCCTGGACCGGCAAGCCCTGCCGCATGCTCAAGAACGACTGGACCGAGGCCTGGGAGCGCACCGACACCCCGGACCCGCTGCCCATGCCGCTGCAGATGATGGTCGCCCTCGACGGCGTCAAGCGCGGGCACCGCTACCCCGAGGCCGCCAAGGACGTGAACTTCAACCCCGTCGGCCAGGTCGTCGGCCTGATGAACAAGGTCGAGCGTTCCGCCGACGTGGTGCAGCGGCTCATCGCCGAATACCTGGAGGCGTGCGACCGCCTCAATAAACTCAACAACGCCTGACCGGAACGAGATTCGGCGCCCGCCGCGGCATTGCGGTGGGCGCGCCTATCTGTCCGGGGTCAGTCGAACCGGTAGATCAGCAGGGTGATGGCGTCGCCGACGGATCGGATCTCATGGCGGCGCAGCGATTTCGGTCCTCCGTCACCGAAGAGCCGCGTACCCGACCCGATCACCAGCGGAAACACCAGCAGCCGAACCTCGTCGACGAGGTCGCGCGCCAGCAAGGTAGGCACCAGCCCGCCACTGGCGTAAACGACGATCTCACCGTCCAGATTCTGCTTCAGCTTCGAAACCTCCTCGACCACATCACTTTTAACGATCGTCGAGTTGTTCCAGTCGGCGTGTTCGAGCGTCGCCGACACCACGTATTTGGGCAGGCCGTTGAGCCTGTCGGCATAAGCGCCGGTCCGCTGCGGCCATCGCGCGGCGAAGAACTCATAACTGCGGCGGCCCATCAGCATGGCCTCGGCGCCCTGCGCCTCCTCGAACAGGACATTGCTCCACGCCTCCCGTTGCGCTTCGATCCCGCCGAAATCGAACCAACCGCCGGGCACCAAGCCCTCGTCCCCGTTCGGGTCCTGGATGACTCCGTCGATCGATACGTTCGCGCTGACGATGATTCTTCCCATGGCGGTTCTCCTTCGATGCTGAGGTGGGCTATCACTGAGGTAGAAACCGCGACATCAGGAAACTGGGCGCGCCACGGCCGCCCACTTCTCGCTCCGGCCGGTGTCTGTACACGGTGGACGTACGCACGATGCGGAAGAGGTGACGCGAGGGTGATGACCGGCGATCTGATGGCGCGAGCTCGCAGCGGGGACGGCGAGGCCTTCCGCACTTTGACCGAGCCGTACCGGTGGGAGCTGCAGGTGCACTGCTACCGGATGCTCGGCTCGTTCCAGGACGGCGAGGACGCACTGCAGGACACGCTGCTGGCCGCCTGGCAGGGCCTGGACGGCTTCGACGGCCGTGCTTCCCTGCGCACCTGGCTATACCGGGTCGCCACCAACCGCTGCCTCAACGCGCGTCGCGCCGCGAGCCGGCGCCCGGCCAAGGAGTGGACCTTGTCCGAAGTCGAACCGCCCGAGCCCACCCGGATGGGCGAAATCACCTGGCTGGAGCCATTTCCCGACGCTCTGCTCGAAGGCGTCGCCCATGCCCCGCTGGGTCCGGAGGCCCGCTACGAGCAGACCGAAGCCATGTCCTTGGCGTTCATGACGGCTCTTCAAGTCCTGCCCGCACGTCAGATTGCCGTGCTGGTACTGCGCGACGTGCTCGGATTCCACGCGCGCGAGGTCGCCGAGATGCTGGATTCGACCGTCGAATCGGTCAACAGCGTGCTCAAGCGGGCGCGGTCCGGGCTGCAGCGCCGGCTCCCGGCGACCGCCGGCGGCGAATGCCCGCTGCCGGGTTCACCCGCCGAAGAGGCGATCGTCGCGAAGTTCGTCCACGCGTATCAGTCCGCGGACATCGACGCACTGGTAGCGCTGCTGACCGACGATGTCTTCCTGGCAATGCCGCCGATGCCTTTCGAATACCAGGGCTGCGAGGTCGTTGCCCGCTTCTGCGGCATGCTCTTCGATGTGGGCCGCCGCGTGGATCTCGTCCCGACCCGGGCCAACGGACAGCCGGCGTTCGGGCTCTACCTGCACGGCCCCGACGGCGTACGCCACGGCACCGGGTTCCTCGTCATCACCCTCACCGGTGACCGGATCAGCGCGATGACCCGATTCGAGAGCAGCGTGTTCCCCTGGTTCGGTCTCCCGCGCTCACTCCCCGGCCGATAGCCGCCTCCCGGCGGGGTTGCCGGAAGGCGGCCCGGCGCCGGGCTACGGTGTGGCATGGGCTGGGTCCAGAAGGTGTCGCGAGCAGGGTATTACGCGTTGCTCGCACTGCCGGATGCCTTCGCCCCGACGGGGGTTCGGGCCCGGGTCACCCGGCGGGTGTTCCGCAGTCGATTCGAATTGCAGGAACCCGGTGCCGGGCGAGCGGCCGCGCATTCGATACTGGCCGCGGCCGTGGGCCTCATTGCCTGGTTCGCGGTGTTCCTGGCGGCCCTGGCGGCGGTGCGCGGCGTGCTGTATCCGGTCGTCGCGGCGCATGAGTACCAAAATTCGTGGGGCGGCCCGACTTTGGCCGGAGCCTGGGCGGTGCACGCGGTCCTCGCGGTCGGCTTGCTGCCGCTGTGGTGGTTTCTCGTGGCCGGCCTCGGCGTACTGCAACTGCGTCTGACGCAGCGCCTGCTCGGCCGCACCGGGCCGTGGTGGCCGATCCCGGTGGCGGTGCTGCTATTCCTGGGCGGCATAGCGGTTTTCATAGCCTGGCTGCATCAAATCTGACGCAAGAGTGTGACACGCGTCTCCGATCCTCCCCTGCGACTTGCCGTTTCGTGCCGCGGGTTGCGACTGTGTTCGGAATATGTTGCAGAAGAAGCCATCACGCCTACGGAAACTGATCCTGCCCACAGCAATTGCCGGGCTACTGGTTTTGACGGTCCTCGCGCTGGTCGTGGTCAGCAAGCCCGCCACCAAGACACCGGATGCCGCAGGACCCGATCCGAAGGATCCGGTACCCGCCCAGGACGTCACCGCCCTACTACCCAAACTGGTTGTCGCGAAAGAAGCCTCGATGACCGGCTACAGCCGCGACAAGTTCCCGCACTGGGACGTCAATCGCCCCGTGCACGGATTCGGTGACCAGTTCGCCCAGTACAGCCGCTGCACCACCCGCGTGGTCATGCTGCTGCGCGACGCCGTCGGATCGGTCCGACTGGACCCGAAGACCTGCGAATTCACGATCGGCACCGGCGGCGGCTGGCGCGACCAGTACGGTGTCGCGGACCGCAAGACCGGCGAGCTGAAGCCCTACAAGTGGGTGACCGACCCCTCGGGCATGGACGCGGATCATATTGTCCCGCTGGCCGAAGCCTGGCGCTCCGGCGCCGCCGCCCTCGATGACGAGACCCGCCGCCGCATCGCCAACGACGCACTCAACCTGGTCGTCTCCGATCCGACCGCCAACCGGTCCAAGGGCGATCAGGATCCGGCGAACTATCTGCCGCCCGGGAACTTCCGGTGCGCCTATGTCTCTCGATATGTCCAGGTGAAAGTAAAGTACGCACTGACCGTCGATACCGCCGAACAGGCCGCACTGCGCACCGCCGTGGGCGACTGCGCCCGTCGAGGAGGGTTCAAATAGCCGAGATCGTCGAGCTCACCGCCGCCGTCATGACCGACGAGGAAGGGACGGTGTCCGGCGAGCTCGATGTCACCGTCGACGACCTCGGTCTGGGACTGGTCCGCTACCGTGGCACCGACACCTGGCTGACCATCGGCAATCTCGACGGTGAACCACCCCGGACCTGGGACACGGTCGAGGATCTGGTGACCGCGATCGAAGCGGAGAGCGGCGCCCGGGACTTCCTGGGCAATGTCATGCCTTTCGAGGCAGCACCGCTAACCGAGCCGCTCGATCAGCAAGAGCAGGCCGACGATGATCATCGCGATCCCGGAAATCCGTGAGATCCACCACGACACACTCGGTTTGGCCGCCAGAATGCGTCGCGCTCCGATACCGACGACGGTATAGAAGAGCCCGCAGGTAGCGACGAAGACCAGCCCGAGCGCGGCGAGCTGGATCGGCAGCGGCCACGCTCCGTGCCTGTCGGTGAACTGCGGCAGCATCGCGAGGAAGACCAGCAGGCCCTTGGGATTCAACCCACTGACGCCGATTCCGGCGAGCACACGCTGCGCGGGAGCACCGCCCGCGCCGGGTGAACCGGCCTGGAGCGCACCGGGTTTCCGCAGGATCGATATGCCCAGCCACAGCAGATAGCTGGCGCCCGACACGGTGAGCACGGTCAGGAACAAGGCCGAGGAGCCGATCACGGCGCCGACGCCCGCAGCGACCAGCAGCGTCAGGCCCAGATATCCGATCATCAAGCCGAGTACCGCCGGCGCCACCGTCCGATCACGTACCCCGGTGGCGAGGATGAACGCCCAGTCCGGCCCGGGCACGACTATCAGCACGAAGGTCAGGCCCCAGAAGGCCAGTAGCAGATTCGGATTCACGGGTGCCTCCCGACGCCGATCGCGATGCAGTCGACGCTATTGCCGAAGCGGCCGAAGAGGTTCCCATGTTTTGCCCGGCGCACCTGGCGGCGTGGAAGGATCTGTCCGATGGACGCCGTCGACCGGAAGATTCTTGCCGAGGTGCAGCGGAACGGCCGGGTGAGCATCACCGAGCTGGCGTCCCGCATCGGATTGAGTGTGTCGCCAACCCACCGCCGCCTACACGAGCTGGAACAGTCCGGGGTGATCCGCGCCTATCGCGCGCTCATCGATCCCGACTCGGTCGGGCTGAGCTTCGAGGCCCTGGTCTTCGTGACGATGCGCCAGGAAGACCGCGACACCCTGCTCGCCTTCGAGAAGGCGCTCGCCGCGATTCCCAATGTCCTGCAGGCGCAACGACTCTTCGGGGACCCGGACTACCTCGTCCGAGTCCGCACCCGCGACCTGGCCGCCTATGCCGACCTCGAGGACAACACCCTCTCGGCGCTGCCCGGCGTGCAACGATTGAACTCGACCCTCGTCATGAAGCAGGTCGTGACCGACCGCGCCATCCCGACCTGAGGTCGGCGTTCACTCTGTTCGGCGAGTCGACGCCGCGATACCCGCGCCGAGAAAAGTAATGACGGCGATGATCGCCCACAACACCACATAGGCGTGCTCGCTCGGCAACGGTTGACGCGCATGGGCTGTCGCGATGCCCGGCAGATGAATGGCACTGAGCACCGACGCCGCGGCCGCCGCACCCACTGCCCCGCCGATGGCGCGGGAGTTCGTATAGAGACCGATAGCAACGCCGGTCCGCTCGGGCCGGGTGGCCTCGGCGACCATCACCGGCATGGCCGCCACCACCAGCCCACCGCCGAATCCGCTGATCAGATGGCTCACTACGAAGATCCACACCGCGCCGTGATACCCGGCGACCAGCGCATAACCGAGCCCGACGAGTACGAACCCGAGCGTCGTCGCCCGCTGGAACCCGCCCACCCGAGCCGCGACCCGCGTGGTCAGCACGGCCGCGAGCACGGCGGCGCCGACCAGCGGGATGCTCAGCAGCGAAATGCCCATCGCGTCGAAACCGAAGCCGTATCCGGTGATTCGCGCATGCGCCGACAGGAACGTGGCATCGGCGGCCTGATTGCGCCCGGATATCGGGCAGCAGCGGCGTGATCTCGCCCTGCATGATGCCGTTGACGAAGTCGAACACCAGCAGGGACACGATGACGGCGGTGGCGGGAACGCGTGCCGCCGAAGCGCGTTCGTCGGCGGCGGGCGGTAAGGCAGACACCAGAGCAGGATGCCGCTCAACTACCGAAAGCCCTGGCCGGCTGCAGATAATCGATGAAAGCCCCTGCGCTGATGCAGGAATCGGTAAGCCGCAGACACCCATGTTTGCCAGCCGGCAGTGGCTCCTGGCCGGGTCGTTGCCGCGTTATGAGAAGCGGTCACCGGCGGAAGTGTCGCCCGCAAGCAGTGCGACCGCGTCTCGTTCACGGGCGATGAATTCATCGTCGTTCCACAGCCGCAGCGGTACCGCCCGCAGGTGACGGCCCTGCGGGTCGAGCAGGTGCCCGCCGAGCTTCACCGGCCACAGCGTGACCGCGCGGTCGGCGATGGTGAGCCCGGGAATCCGCTCACCCAAACGCTTTTCGAAGCCGGCGAGATCGTCGACCGAGCGCAACCACACCTGCAGGAGCAGATTGTGCGGGCCGGTCAGCTCCGCGCACATGCGAGTTTCCCTGAGCTGCGCCAGCTCTCGTGCGATCCGCGTCGTGTTCGCGGGGTCGGTCGTGCACCACAGCGCCGCGCCGATAGGCCAGCCGGAGACCGCGCGCGCCACCTCGATCCGGTAGGTGAGTGCTCCGTCGGCTTCGAGGCCGGCGAGCCGGCGGCGCACGGTCGGCGTCGACAATCCGGTGAGCGTCGCGAGCTGCGCCAGCGAGGCGCGTGGATCATCGCTCAGCGCATTGGCCAGCGGCAGGTCCCGATCGTGCACCGCGCGCGCCGGCGGATAGTCCGATCGGAGGCGGTCCAGCGGGGCGAGCCGCTTCAGCTTGTGGTCGTCGAGGCGATCGAGCCGCCACTGCCCGGCGTCGGCGTGCACGGTGGTCAGCGGTTGCGCCTCGAGTCCGGTCACACCCGGGATCTCGGCCAGCCGCAGGTCGCGGTAGCGGGCCAGCTGGGCGAGATCGGTGACGATGGCCATGACCAGCAGATTGCGCCGGCCGCTGAGGTGCTCGAGGTTGAGCACGTGCTCGTCGTTGCCGATGCTGCGCGCGATCTCGTGCACCCGGCCGGGCGCGCAGTGCACCTCGATGGCCGCGCCCTGGGCGCTGCGGCGTTCGAGCCGGGTCGCGCGGCTGGACATCCACGCATTGCCTGATTGCTCGAGCCTTGCCCAACGCCGGGACGCGGTGGTGGCGTCGACGCCCAGGGCCGCTCCGATGGTCTGCCAGTCCGCGCGTGGTGCCACTTGCAGCGCGGTGATCAGCAAATAGTCGAGTTCGTCGAGCTGGTTGATTGATTCCTGCATATCGATTCCGATGTTTTCGGATTTGCTGCAGATTGTCTGCCGATTCCACTGTGATGTGCACCATACATCTCACCGACGCAGCGCCTCGGCGGTCGGTTGGATATACGGAGGTCACCACATGAGCATGCGGACTCTCACCGCGGTCACACTGCCGGTCATTGCCACTGTCGGACTGGGCGCCGGAGCGGCGAACGCCACGCCGGACACCCCTGATCAGGTGGCGATTCACTACACGGTGAACAGGTCCGGCGACTCGGCGGTGCTGACCGCTCCCGGCGCCCGATTGAGCACGGACGACAACCAACTCGTCATCCGGGACAGCGCCGGCAATATCGCCGCCTCGATTCCGCTCGCGTACCGCATGGATGCCACGGCCTACCCGATCGCACTCCGGATCGACGGCGACACAGCCACTCTCACGCCCACTCGCACCGACGGGGTCGCCGTCTCCGATCCCGCCGGGCCGTCGGACCTGGTGCCCGCCGCCAAACTCGATTCGATCGCGGAGGCGTTCACACTCCGCGATCAGCAGGCACTGCTGGCGCTCGCCCAGCGCGCCACCATCGGCAGCGTGACCAGCGCGGTGCTGGGCGCGATCGTCGGCGGCGGCGCGGGCTGCCTGCTCGGCGCGGCGGTCGGCGCCACCACCGCCGGTGTGGCCACGCTGCTGGCCGGCCTGCTGCCCGGCGCCGCGATCGGCTGCCTGGTCGGAATGGGCACCCTCGGCCCGATCGGCGCGGTCGGTGGTCTGATCCTCGCCGGCGGGCCGATTCTCGCGTGGTCGGCGTTCCAGTACTTCTCGACCATCATGTCGCCGTGCACCGCTCCGACGCTGTACTGCCAGGATCCGGCGAACCCGCAGCCCAAGCCCTGACACCGCACGCCGGAGCCGGCCTCAGGCGCTAATCCTGCACGGTGGCAAGGGTTTCCGACCGCTCCTTGACCCCGTCGGTCATGCCCTGGAAGCCCTTGCGCAGCGCGGCGCCCATGAGCCCGCCCACCACGGGGCTCAGCGGGCCCTCGAGCTGGAAGTGCGAGTCGTAGCGGGCGCGCCCGTCGCCGAGCGGCGTGACGGTGTGCGAGCGCTCGCTGCGCAGCAGCCCGAGCGGCATCGGCTTCATGGCGTAGCTGAATTCCTTTCCCGGCGTGTGGGTCCGGATGAATTCCTGCTGGGCCCGCGGCTTGGGCCCGCCCAGCCGCACCTGCATATCGATCGGGGAACCCGGTTCCAGGGTGGTCTTGCACTCGGGAACGAAGGGGTTCCACTCCCCGTAGTTGTCCACATCGGTGAGCACCTGCCAGACCAGCTCGGCGGGTGCCTCGATCTCAACGCTGTAGTCGATGACGATGGCCATGAGGGCACAGTACTGAAACCAGTTCCAGAACGTACGGTCGGCTCATGACTATCGCTGACCGCTACCCCGTCCTGCACGCTCCCGCCCGCTGGGAGTGGGGCGGCCTCGACGTTCAGTTCTCCACCGACCTACCGCCGGACGAGCTGGTCACCAATGTGCACGTCATCTGTTTCAGCGGCGACCGAATCGTCCTGTGCCGCGACGATCGTGACGTCTGGCTGCTGCCCGGCGGCACCCGCGAAGAAGCGGAATCCGTGCACGACTGCGTTGTTCGCGAACTCCGTGAAGAGGCGGGCGCGGAACTCGCGGGCCCCGTTCAGTGGATCGGCGCCCACTACGCCACCACGGACCGCCCGCTCCCCTACCGCCCCTGGCAGCCGCACCCCCACAAGGCCTGGCTCTGGTGCACCGCCGAGGTGATCCTCGCCGGCGCCCCCACGAATCCCGATGACGCCGAACAGATCCTGGAGGTCCGAGCCTTCCCGCCGGCCGAGGCCGTCCGGCTCTCCGCCGGCGACGGCCCGCACCTCCCCGAACTCCTGACCCTGGCAATGGAACTCCATCACGGCCGCTGAAGCGCTACGGGCACAGGGCGTGTTTCATGAGTCCGAGGAAATCGGGCTCCTTGTCGAAGGGCCCGGTCATGGCAATGGTGATGGCCCGGCCCTGATCGGAGGCGCCGGAGAGGGTGACGAAGCCCGAGATGCCGCCGGTGTGGCCGAAATACTTCGCGCCACAGCCGAGATCCGTGGAGCCGATCCCCAGGCCGTATTGCATGGGGATGCCCGGCGCGTCCTTGGTGGCGAGCATCTCGTGCAACTGCGCCTGGGTCACGATGTGGCCGGCGAGCAGGGCCAGGAAGAAGCGGTTGAGATCGGCGCCGGTGGAGATCATGGCGCCCGCGGTCCAGGCCACGGAGGGTTCCTGGCGGGTGACATCGGTGCGGGCGCCGTCGATGATGGCGTAGCCCTCCGGGTGGGGTCCGCGGATATCGAGTTCCCGGGTGCCGGGCAGGTAGGTGCCGGACAGCTGGTTGGGGGTGATGATGCGGCCCTGGAGTTCCTCGGAATAGGGCCGGCCGGTGACCTTTTCGACGATCATGCCCGCGACGATGTAGTTGGTATTGGTGTATTTGAACTGCGCGCCGGGCGGGAACTGGGCCGGATGCTGCAGCGCTATCGCGACCTCTTCGGCGGGAGTGAACGTGCGGCCGGTGACAGCGGCCTTGTACTCGTTGATCTCGGGGAAGTCGGTCAGTTCGGGCAGCCCGCTGCGATGCTGCAGGATTTCGCGGACGGTGATGGCGCGGCCGTCGACGCCGTCACCTTTCAGCAGTCCGGGCAGATAGGTGTCGACGGAGTCGTCGAGCTTGATCTTGCCCTCGGTGACCAGCTGCAGAATGATCGAGGCGGTAAAGGTTTCGAGATGCTGCCGATCCGCACCTGCTCCGGCGGGGTGATGGGCATCGGCACGTTCTTGCCCGAGTCCGCGAGACCCGAAGCGAACGTGACGGTCTGGCCGTTCTCGGTGAGGGTGGCGATCGCGCCCGTCATCCCGGATCGGGTGAGGCCGTCGATATCGTCCCGGACCTGCTGAACTCGCTTGGGAGACACCGCGACCGGGGTGCTCGACACGGTCTTCGGTGAGCTGTCGTGCACGGTCGAACACCCCGCGACGGCCAGTACAGCGAGCACGGTCAGTGTCGGCAGGATTCGCATAATCCGACCGTAGGTAGCGGCGCCCCTGCGGACATCCGGGCCTGTCCCTGAGTGCGCCCCTGAGAAACCCCGGGCGGAAACCCTTCCCAGGGCGGATGCGGGCACTACGCGGCGGTGATGGATAGGTCCGGCCGGCCCAGGGCACGCGCGAGGTGCTCGGCTTCGGCTTTCAATTCGGCGAGTGGCGTCGGCGCATTGTCGAACATGGAGACCGCTACGGTATCGCCGGTGATGTCCCAGGTGCCCGCAATGCGGCCGTCCACCAGGACGAGTGGTGAGATCCAACCGGCGGCGCGACTGACCTTGGCCCGATGGTCACCGGGCAGCAGAACGGTGTCCGCGGTCCCCGGACCCAGTACGTACTGATCGAACGGACCCAGTAGGTGGACCGAGGAGGACGGCTCGGTGGCCGCCAGCTCGTCGGCGTCCTCGGTGCGGATGTATCCGGTGCGGCCTTCCACCTCCACGGCGGTCAGCGTATCGCCGAGATCCGAGAACCATTTGCGCACAGTGGTTTTGCGCAGCTGGCCGCGGGTGAGCCACGCATCGAAGGTCTCGGGCGCGGCAGGCCCGTAGGCGCCGAGGTAGGCGCTGATGAGCAACGGCGCCGCCGTCTCCGGGTCGGGGATGCCCGGCCAATCGGGCAGCAAATGGGCAGGATTCGTGAAGGTGACGGTGTTCCCGTCTGCAGGCCCGTGGCAGAGCGCGCCCTGCCAGGCGAGGGGTTTGAGTACCGCACCCCACCCGGATCGGAGCTGCTCCTCGAGCGGGTGGAAACGTTTCTGCGCGAGCAGCGCGGTGACCAGCTCGTCGCGGGTGAGGATCCGATCGGAGAGAATCTCCCCCACCGCGTCCACCATTGCCGCGATGTCCTGCGGTGAGGCCCCGAAGTTCCGCTGCCAGATGGCTTTCTCCCAGGTCCGTGTCGAACCCATGAGGGACAGCGCCGCCGGTGCGAGGTCGGGCGTCAATGCGTGCAGTGTGCCGCGCATGGCCCAGGTCTTGACCAGGGTCCGCGCCGTCAGCGCCGCCACCAGTGCGCCCGGCACCCCGGTCGAACGCCGCAGCGCCACAGCGGTTTCCGCCGAGGAGGTCACCTGCGCCTGCACCCCGCACAGGCGCCGCGCCACCCCGGCGGCATCCACGTCGGCACGTGGATCGACGAACTGCCGCCGCATCCGCCATGCGAACACCTGATCCCAGCTGACCTGCACCGCTACACCCTACGAGCCGGGACCGACAATCCCTCCCGCCCGGCCCGCCGCGGAAGTGCTCAGAGGCGTTCGATGATGGTGGCGTTGGCCAATCCGCCGGCCTCGCACATGGTCATGAGCCCGTAGCGGCCGCCGCTCTGTTCGAGGTGGTTGACCAGGGTCGCCAGGATGCGCGTCCCCGACGCGCCCAGTGGGTGCCCGAGCGCGATCGCCCCGCCGCGCGGGTTCAGTTTGGCCACATCGGCTCCCACCTCGTGCGCCCACACCAGCGGCACCGGCGCGAAGGCCTCGTTGACCTCGTAGGCGTCGATGTCGTTGATGGACAGCCCGGCTCGACCGAGCACCTTGCGGGTGGCGGGGATGACCGCGGTGAGCATGAGCAGCGGATCGTCACCGGTGACCGCGAAGGAGTGGAAGCGCGCCCGCGGCCGCAGCCCGAGTTGTGCGGCCTTCTCCTCGCTCATGATCAGTGCCGCCGAGGCGCCGTCGGTGAGCGGCGAGGAGTTGCCGGGCGTGATCGACCATTCGATCTCCGGGAAGCGGGCCTTGAATTCGGCGTCGGCGAAGGCGGGCTTCAGCCCCGCGAGCCCCTCGACCGTCGTGGCGGGCCGGATGGTCTCGTCGGCGGCCAGGGTTCCGGCGGCCACGATTTCGTCCTCGAATCCCCCGGCCGCGGCGGTTTCGGCGGCGAGCCGGTGCGAGCGGGCGGCGAATTCGTCCAGTGCGGCGCGGTCGAACTTCCAGCGGGCGGCGATCACCTCGGCCGCAATGCCCTGCTGCACAAGGCCGTTCGGGTAGCGGTGCGCGATCGGGCCCCGATTCGCGTCCTTGCCCTGGGCGCTGGAGAACATGGGCACCCGCGACATGGATTCCACGCCGCAGGCGATGGCGATGTCGTAGGCCCCGGCGATCACGCCCTGGGCGGCGAAATGCGCGGCCTGCTGAGACGATCCGCACTGCCGGTCCACCGTGGTGGCGGGCACCGACTCCGGGAAACCGGCCGCCAGCACCGCGGTGCGCGAGATATTGAAGGCCTGCTCGCCGCTCTGCGTGACGCAACCGCCGATCACATCGTCGACGAGTGCGGGGTCGATTCCGGTGCGTTCGATGAGTGCTTCGAGGACCCCGGAGAGCAGGGTGGCCGGATGTACTTCGGACAGTCCACCACCGGGTTTGCCCTTGCCCGACGGGGTGCGGACGACGTCGACGATGACGGCGGAGGTCATGGCTGCTCCTTGTTCACGCGGGCCGGAGGGTACGAGAATTCCGGTTAACATTTGCACTGTACCGCACCGTCCCGCGCCGGTCAGCCCGGCGATTCCCGGTCAGGTTTCCCTCAGGATTCGCACCCGGTTTCCTTCAGGAATGGTTGCTAGCGTGTTGCCTTGTGACTTCGCCCAAGAGCGCTGCCCAGGAACCGTTCTGGAATCTGGACATGCGCCTGTCCGTAGTACTGTCCACGCTCGCCGGCTTCGTCGGCGCCGCCGCCTATGCCCATTCCGCCGGTTACTTCGTCACCTTCATGACCGGCAATACCGAACGGGCGGTGATCGGCACCTTCGTCGGCGACTCCACCATCGCGCGCGGCGCCGCGTACATCATCGGCAGCTTCGTGCTGGGCGTGTTCGTGGCGTCGGTGTGCCGTCGCTTCTGGTGGCGCAATCACCCGCACGGCGCGACCATGCTGACCACGCTCGCCCTGCTGGCGGCCTGCGTCAGCGACTACATCCAGGAGAGCACCCAGACCGGTATCGGCCTGCTGCCGATTCAGTTCGTCGCCTTCGGAATGGGCTCGCTGAACACCTCTTTCGTCAAGAAAGGCGAGGTGTCCATCCCGGTCAGTTATGTCACCGGCACCCTGGTCAAGCTCACCCAGGGCATCGAACGCCATCTCGTCGGCAAGGGCTCGGTCTATGACTGGCTGGGTTACGCCGTGCAGTACGGCGGGTTTGCCCTGGGTGCGCTGATCGGTGGTCTGGTGAGTCTGGCGGTGAGTGGCCGGTTCATGCTCGACGCCGCGTTGATCGGGTCGGCGCTGGTAGCCATGTACACCTGGCGGGCCGATATCCGATACGTGCGATGGCAGGAGAAACGCCGGGGTGAAGCGGGCGCCTAGCCGCATTGACGAGCATCACAACTGCGCACCACACCGGACGAATAAGCGCGTAAAGCGGACTAGCTGGGCATATCCTCCAGATCATGACTACCAGCAAAGAGGTTTTCGAAGGGCCGGTTCATGCTCTGGCCCGAAGCGCATGGCAGTCGATCCTGGTCACCGGTCTCCTCTCGGTGGTCCTGGGCATTCTGATTCTGGTCTGGCCCGGACCCACCCTGGTTGTCGCCGGTGTCCTGTTCGGCATCTATCTGATCATCTCCGGTGTTTTCCAGTTGGTTGCTGCCTTCGGTCTGCACGTCAGCACCTGGATGCGGGTGCTGTCGTTCATCACCGCCATCCTGTCGTTCATCCTGGGATTCTTCTGCTTCCGCAACGAGTTCCAGGCGATCGGCCTGCTGGCGCTGTGGATCGGCATCACCTGGATCTTCCGCGGCACCGCATCCCTGGTCGCGGCCATGTCGGAACCCGCAATGCCCGGCTCGGGCCGCGGCTGGGCGATCCTCTTCGGCATCGTCCTGATCGTCGGTGGTGGCCTGCTGATCATCGAACCCTTCGCCTCCATCACCACCCTGGTGGTCGTGGTCGGCTGCTGGTTGATCGCCATCGGAATCTTCGAGGTGGTCAGCGCCTTCCAGGTGAAGAGCCGCGCGAAGGATGTCCCCGCCGGCGTGTAGTCCACAACTTCACGAACGAGATCGGCGGTCGCCACCCGGTCGGCCGCCGATTTCTTTTGTCCGGCACCGGCTTTCAGCGCATGCGCTTGGGCCGCTTGTCCATCAGGCGCAGGATCAGCGGAGTGAAGATGAGCTGCATGGCCAGTTCCATCTTCCCGCCCGGGACCACGATGCTGTTGGGGCGGGACATGAACGAATCGTGCAGCATCGACAGCAGATACGGGAAGTCGATGACCTTCGGGTCGGCGAAGCGGATGACCACGAAACTCTCGTCGGCGGTCGGAATGGTGCGCGCGGTGAAGGGATTCGAGGTGTCCACCGTCGGTACCCGCTGGAAGTTCACATAGGTCCGGGAGAACTGGGGACAGATGTGCTTCACGTAGTCCGGCATGCGGCGCAGGATGGTGTCGATGATGGCTTCGCTGGAGTAGCCGCGTTCGTTCTTGTCGCGGTGCACCTTCTGAATCCACTCCAGGTTGATGATCGGCACCACGCCGACCAGCAGATCCGCGAACTGGCCCACGTCGACCCCGTCGGAGACGGCCGCACCGTGCAGGCCCTCGTAGAAGAGCAGGTCGCTGCCCGGTGCGAGTTCCTCCCAGGCGGTGAAGGTCCCGGGTGGCTGGCCATAGGGTTTCGCCTCGTAGTCGTCGTGCAGATAGCGGCGGACCGCGCCGACGCCGGTCTCGCCGTAATCGCGGAACAGCGCCTCGAGCTCGGTGAGCAGGTTCGCCTCGGGCCCGAAGTGCGAGAAGAACAGGTTGCGGCTCTGTTCGGCCTCGGCCATGGCCAGTGCCATCTCGTTGCGATCGAAGCGATGGAACGAATCCCCTTCCACGATGGCCGCATTGATGCCCTCGCGGCGGAATATCTCCTGGAAGGTTCGCGTGACGCTGGTCGTTCCCGCACCGGACGACCCGGTGATCGCGACCACGGGATGTTTGACCGACATGGCACCTCCTGGATTGTCAGCCGCGGGCCGAACGGAACAGTGATCGCGATCCGAAGAGCGAGGCATCGAAACTGGGCCCCTCCTCGGGTTCCCGGTGATACCGCTCGATCCGCTCGACCTCGTTGCGCGAGCCGAAGATCAGCGGAATGCGCTGATGCAGCTCCTCCGGCCGCACTTCGAGGACGCGTTCGTGCCCCGTGGTCGCCGCTCCTCCGGCCTGCTCCACGATGAAGGCGATCGGATTGGCCCCGTACAACAGCGAAACCCGCCCCGGCCGCGCCGGATGACGGGTGTCGCGCGGATACATGTAAAGCCCACCGCGCGTGAGGATGTGGAAGGTATCGGCCACCAGTGAGGCCACCCAGCGCATATTGAAATCCCGCTCCCGAGGCCCGTCCAGACCTTGCAGGCATTCCTGCACATACCGCCGCACCGGCCGCTCCCAGAAGCGCTCATTCGCCGCGTTGATCGCGAAACCCGAAGTGTCCTCGGGGATTCGCATGCGGGGATGGGTGAGTACGAAGGCCCCCACCTCCCGATCCAGCGTGAACCCGTCCACTCCGTTGCCAGTGGTGAGCACGAGCATGGTCGCCGGCCCGTACAGCGTGAACCCCGCGCACACCTGTTGCACGCCCGGCTGCAGGAAGTCCGCGCTCACCGCCTCGCGCCCGTCCTCCGGCGCCCGCAGCACGCTGAAAATCGTTCCGACAGGCAGGTTCACATCGATATTGCTGGACCCGTCCAGCGGATCGAACACCAGCAGATACTTGCCCCGCCGGTACTCGCTGGGCACCGGATGACAGCCTCGCATCTGCTCGGAGACCAGTGCGGACAGCGGTCCGGTCCACTGTGATTCGGCCACCATGATGTCATTGGCGATGGCGTCCATCTTGCGGTGCACGGTGACCGGAAGATTGTCCGCATCGGCGGCACCCAGGGAGCCGACTATCGCTCCCCGGGTGACCTGATTGGCAATGATTTTGGTGGCTGTGGCGAGCACATTGAGCAGCGCCGAGAACTCGCCGGACGATCCGGGATGCCGGTGCTCCTGCTCGATGGTGTAGCGAGTGAGGGTCTTCAATCCTTCGGGCATACTCCTGCTCAATTCCTCATGGGGAGGCCCCCTCCGCTGCGGGGGCGTCCGCGAACACGCTGCTGCCGTAGACGTCGCCGCCGGTCAGCGTGATCAGATCCGTGCGGCTGACCGGGCGGTGCAGCTCCACGAGTCGTTTGGCCTGCCGCAGCCGGCAGCGGTCCAGGGCATTGCGGACGCTGCGGGCATTGGCGAAGCGGGGCCGGGCCATGCGGAGTTCCAGATAGTCGGAGAAGGCGCGCACGGCGTCGTCGTCGAAGCGGAAGTTCTCCTGGCGCACCATGAGTTCGGCGATGGCCACGAGTTCGGCATGGGTGTAGTCGGGGAATTCGATGTGATGCGCGACCCGCGAGGACAGGCCCGGGTTGGCGGAGAAGAACGTCTCCATGCGATCCGGATAGCCGGCGAAGATGACGACCAGGCTGGTGCGCTCGCTCTCCATCTCCTGCAGCAGGATCTCGATGACCTCCTGCCCGTAGTCGCGTTCGTTCTCGGGGCGGAACAGGTAGTAGGCCTCGTCGATGAACAGCACCCCGCCCGCGGCCTTGGCCAGCGCCTCTTTGGTTTTCGGCGCGGTGTGGCCGATGAACTGGCCGACCAGATCGTCGCGAGTCACGACGTGCACCTTGGGCTTCCGGATGTACCCGAGCGAGTGCAGCATCTCGGCCATGCGCAGCGCGACGGTGGTCTTCCCGGTGCCGGGGCCGCCGGTGAAGCTCATGTGCATGGTCGGGCGGGTGGCCTGCAGCCCGAAGCGCTGGCGGGCGCGATCGATGAGCAGCAGTGCGGCGATCTCCCGCACGCGGCGTTTGACGTTGGCCAGCCCGACCAGTTCGGCATCGAGGCGGGCGAGGGTGTCCTCGACGTCCTTGCCCGCGATATCGGTGGAGAGATCCAGCAGGGCGTCGTCGGGTAGTTGGCCGGCCGTCGCGTCCTCCGGTCGGGGATCGTCGACGGCCGTACCGCGCAGCGGTGCGGAGTTCGTGGCCCCGGGCCGATGCATCTGGAATCCGCCCGCGGGCCGGTGGGTTGCAGGCTCCCGGCCGTCCGCGGGACGTTCCGCGCTCACGATATCCTCCTGCTCCGAAAGCCGTTCAGCCGCCGTACCTTTCGCCCGGGCGGTCGTCGAGCGCGTAGGCGTGGAAGCCGTAGTGCTGGCGGCGGTCGTCGGATTCGGTGCGGTCGAGGCGGAAGCCGGGCTCCACCGCCGGGCGCTGCACGATGAAGCTCAGCGCCGTGGTCTGCCGGGTGTAGGAGGCGTCGTAGGCGTTGACGCGGATGTAGTGCCGCGGGAACGTGGCCCGGCAGGCATTGATCTCGGCGAGCACGCCGTCGGGTTCGTCGAGATCGAACAGCGGGATGCCCCACATCTCCCAGTAGGAGTTCCGCGGGTGCGGATCGTCGGTGTATTCGATGGACACCGGCCAGTTGTTGAGCAGTGCGTAGCGGACCTGCGCGGAGATCTCGGCGTCGGTGAGATCCGGCAGGTGCGAGAAGGTGCCCTGACGCAGATGCATTGCGGTTTCCTGTCTTTCGGGCGGGTCAGCGCGACGCGGTCGGGATGGCGTCGGGGGCGTCGGTCGAGGTGTAGTCGAAGGTGATGTCGCCCCAGACCGCGAGCGCGGATTCCAGCGACCGGCAGCCTTCGGCCGCCTTGCGCAGCACCTCGGGGCCTTCCTTGAGCAGATCGCGGCCCTCGTTGCGGGCCTTCACGACCGCTTCGAGCGCGACCCGGTTGGCTTCCGCGCCGGCGGCGATCCCCATGGGATGCCCGATGGTGCCGCCACCGAACTGGAGGATGACGTCGTCGCCGAACAGGTCCAGCAGCTGGTGCATCTGGCCGGCGTGGATGCCGCCGGAGGCGACCGGCATGACGCCCGGCAGGCTCGCCCAGTCCTGGTCGAAGAAGATGCCGTTCTGCGGATTCATCGGAATGTGGTTGTCGCGCAACGTGTCATAGAAGCCCTTGACCGTGTGCGGATCGCCTTCCAGCTTGCCGACGACGGTCCCCGCGTGCACGTGATCGACGCCGATGAGCCGGCACCACTTGGCCAGCACCCGGAAACTGACCCCGTGCGTCTTCTGCCGAGTGTAGGTCGAGTGCCCCGCGCGATGCAGGTGCAGCAGCATGCCATTGCGGCGCGCCCACTTCGCCATGGACTGCATGGCGGTGTAGCCGACCGTCAGGTCCATCATGATGATGCAGCTGCCCAGCGACTTCGCGAACTCCGCGCGCTCGTACATGTCCTCCATGTCGGCGGCCGTGACATTGAGATAATGACCCTTCAATTCTCCCGTTTCGGCAATGGCGCGGTTGACGCCCTCCATCGCGTACAGGTAGCGATCACGCCAGCGCATGAACGGCTGCGAGTTGATGTTCTCGTCGTCCTTGGTGAAATCCAGTCCGCCCTTGCAGGCTTCGTACACCACGCGGCCGTAGTTGCGGGCCGACAACCCGAGTTTGGGTTTCACTGTCGCACCCAGTAGCGGGCGGCCGTATTTGTTCAGGTATTCCCGTTCCATAACGATTCCGTGCGCCGGACCCTGAAAGGTCTTGACATACGCCACGGGAATCCGCATGTCCTCCAGCCGCAATGCCTTCAGCGGCTTGAAACCGAATACATTGCCGATCACCGAGGAGGTGAGATTGGTGATCGACCCTTCCTCGAAGAGATCGAGATCGTAGGACACGTAGGCGAAGTACTCGCCCGGCCGGCCCGGCACCTCGTCGATCCGATAGCACTTGCCCTGGTAGCGGTTGTGCGCGGTGAGCCGATCGGTCCACACCACGGTCCAAGTGGCCGTGGAGGATTCGCCCGCGACCGCCGCCGACGCCTCGATCGGATCGACGCCCTGTTGCGGCGTCACCCGGAACACCGCGAGCACATCGGTGTCCTTGGGTTGATAATCGGGCGCGTAATATCCCATCGACGCATAGGTCTGCACACCCGGATCCCACCGGCCACGCTGATCATCGACAGATCCGGCCATCATTCCTCCTGCGAACCGGGTTGGGCCACTTGCGATTCCCAGGATGCGGTAGACGTTAACGACAAACAATTCGATTGTTTCTGGTCTCGCTCAACCATTTCGTCGTGTTTGCTACCGTCTGTAGATGGGTACGGTGAGCGCGGTTCGCATGGAAACCTTTCTCGCCGTGGCCCGGCACAGCAGCATCCGCCGCGCGGCCGCGCAGTTGCACATCACCGAAGCCGCCGCCTCCGCCGCGGTCGCGCACATCGAAAAACAGTTGGACGCCAAGCTGATCGCCAAATCGGGGCGCGGTATCGCACTCACCGAGGCGGGGCGGGTGTACGCGGATTACTGCCGCAGCATTCTCGGGCTCATGAAGGAGGCGCATGCGGCGGTGCGCGAGGCGGAGACCGGGCGGCTGCGAATCGGCGTGGTGGCGACGGCCGGGGAGTACGTGCTGCTGCGGCTGCTGGCCTCGTTCCGCAAGCGGTATCCGGATATCGAGCTGGGGCTGTCCATCCAGCCGCGGGATGTGCTGTTCCTCGAATTGACCCATCACGAAACGGATCTCGTGGTCGCGGGGCGGCCGCCGCGCGATGCCGGGCTCGTGACGCGGGCGCGGCGGCCCAGCCAGCTGGTGGTCGTCGGCGCGCCGGGGGTGTGGTCGGATCCGTTCGAGGCGACGTGGCTATTGCGGGGCACCGGGTCGGGGACCCGTGACACGACACTGGCCTTGTTCGATCGCCTGCAGATCCGTCCGCCCACATTGACGCTGGGCACGCATGGCGCGGCGCTGGCCGCGGCCCGCGAGGGGCTGGGCATCACGCTGATTCACAGCGATGCCATCGAGCACGACCTCCGCAGTCGTCACCTCGAGATACTCGCGATCGAGGGCACGCCGCTGAACCGGCCCTGGCATGCGGTCACCACCCGCACGCCCACGCCTACGGCGCGATTGTTCCTCTCCCACATCACCGATCCGGATCGAGTCGGCGACAAGGCATTCCGCGGGGCGTAGCCGACCCGAATCGGCTACTCATCCGCTATCTGCTTGTTCGAGCCATCTCTTGCTCAGCTGAGCAAATGCCCTTACAGTTTTGCTCATGCGAGCAAGAACCAGCCCGGGCAAGCAATCCGAGGGGCGCACCTTCACCGAAGCCGCGCGCCGCACCCAGATCGTGGATGCCGCCATCGAGGTCATCGCCGACCAGGGCTACCGCAATGCTTCCTTCGCGAAGATCGCGAAGCAGGCCGGGCTCAGCAGCACCGGCATGATCTCCTACCACTTCCGCGGCAAGGGCGATCTCATGCGCGAGGTGGTCGACCACATCATGGGCGTCGCGATGGAATTCGTCGTCGCCGAACTGGCGCCCATCGAGGGCCATCGCGAACGCCTCCGCGCCTACTTCGCCGCGAACCTCGCCCTGACCGAGCAGTACCCCAAGCACATGCGCGCGATCTCGAACATCGGAGTCCATGCCGGCCAGGACGATCCGCACCTGTACGGGCTCATCGACCAGCTCCAAGCCGGCGCCGAGACCCAGGTCGAGCGCGTCCGCGACGGTCAGCGCGCCGGGGTGTTCCGCGACTTCGACCCCGCCGTCATGGTGATGGCCATCCGCAGCGCGATGGACGCCGCCCTCGCCCGCGCCGGCAGCGACCCCTCCTTCGACTCGGCGGCCTGCGCCCGCGAACTCGCCGACCTCTTCGACCGCGCCACCCGGAAAGAAGCATGACCGTGACCCACGCCGCCACCCCCGAACAAACCCTCACCCTCGATGCCGCCGCCAAACAGAAGCGCGCGGGCCTGCGCAGACACATTGCGCGCCAGGTCATCCTGGAGATCGCCCTCCCCATCGGCGGCTACTACGTCCTGCGCGGCATCGGCGTGGGCCCCTGGCTCGCCCTCATCGCCCCCGTCCTGATCACCCTCCCGTTTCTCATCTACGACGCCGTCCGCCACCGCCGCGTCGACATTGCAGCCGCCTTTACTCTCACCATGATCCTGCTCGCCACCACGATGGCGATGATCACCGGGGACCCCCGCACCCTCATGGTCCGCGACAGCTGGATCTTCGGCTTCCTCGGCCTCTGGGCCCTGGCCTCCGTCTTCACCGAACACCCCTTCATGCGCACCACCGCCCGAGCGATAGTCACCGCAAAGGTCGGCGAAGCCGGCTACCGGGAATGGGATGCGCGCTGGGACAACGACTCCCAGTTCCGCCACCACCTCCGGATCCTCAGCGCCGTCTGGGGCGCAGGCTTCCTCCTGGACACCATCATCCGGGTAACCCTCGCCTACACCCTCCCCCTCGACGCCATCCCCCTGGTGACCACCCTCCAATGGCTCGTAGTCCTGGCCATCCTCATCACCTTCCACGTCATCTATATAACTCGCCACAACCTCAAAGCCTGAGATACCATGCGCCACATGACCGATTCCGCATTCCAGCCGGTAAAGATGCCCCTCTGACGGGGGCCCACCACGCTGCGCGGACATTCATTCCGAGGCCCCTCACACCGGGGCCTCGAGTCATGTCTGTGGCCGGAGCCCCCGACTCCCGGAGGATCCGATGCCCACACCACACACCTACATCACCACCACCATCCCGTTCGTCAATGCCCGCCCGCACCTGGGCTTCGCACTCGAACTGGTCCAGGCCGACGTGCTCGCCCGCCACTACCGCCGCCTCGGCGATCGAGTCCGCCTGCAAACCGGAACCGACGACAACTCGCTGAAGAACGTCCTCGCGGCCGAACAAGCCGGACTGGACGTCCGAGAGTTCGTGAATGCCAACGCGGCGGCCTTCACCGCATTGGCGGACCCCTTGTCACTGTCGATCGACGACGTCATCCATACCAGCCGCGATCCACGGCATAGAGTTGGCGTGCAACACCTTTGGCGCGCTTGCGCCGCGAACGGCGACCTCTATCGCAAACACTATGAAGGTCTCTACTGCATCGGCTGCGAGCAGTTCTACCCGCCCGAGGAACTACACGACGGCCTATGTCCCGACCACGGCACGGCACCGCAGCGCGTCGAAGAGGTCAACTGGTTCTTCCGGCTGTCCCGGTACGCGGACCGGCTGCACCGATTGATCAGCTCCGGGGAGATTCGGATCGACCCTCCCGAGCGCCGAAACGAGGTGCTGTCCTTCATCTCCGGGGGCCTGTCGGACTTCTCCGTGTCCCGGTCGGCCGAACGTGCGCGGGGCTGGGGCATTCCCGTGCCCGACGATCCTGGCCAGGTCATCTACGTCTGGTGGGATGCGCTCGGCAACTATCTGACCGCGCTCGGGTACGGCACCGGCGGTGACGATCTCGACCGGTGGTGGGCTTCCGCCGATCGGCGGATTCACCTCCTCGGCAAGGGCGTCCTGCGCTTCCACGCGGTCTACTGGCCTGCGATCCTCATCTCGGCGGGTCAGCCGCTGCCCACCCACCTGCATGTCCACGACTATGTGACGGTCGACGGCCGCAAGATCAGCAAGTCGGGCGGGACAACGGTCGATCCGGTCGAACTCGTCGAGCGCTATGGAACCGATGCCGTGCGCTGGTGGCTGTTGCGCGAACCGCCTCGAGTCGGTGATGCCGACTTCACCGTGGACCGGCTGGTGCACCGCGCGGACGACGAATTGGCCAATGGGATAGGGAATCTCGTCAGCCGGACTGCCGGGTTGATCCATCGCTACCGTGGGGGCCGCCCACCGGCCACGGACCCGGCCACCCGGGCGCCGGACGCTGTCGACGACGCGAGCGCGTCCGCGCTGGCCGACTTCGACTTTCGTGGCGCTACCGAAGCGGTCCGGTCCTTCGTCGCCGCGACCAACCGGCGCATCAACGAGATTCGCCCTTGGGAGCTCGCTGCCGCCGAACATGCCGGGAGCGATCCGGGTGAGCTCGATCGTGTGCTCGGCGGTCTCCTGGATGATTGCCGCAGACTGGCCCGCTGTCTCGATCCGTTCCTGCCGGATCTGTCGGCGCGCATCAGCGCGCAATGCATTACCCGTGCGGGCGTGCTTCCCCCTCCGGAACCGGTCCAGCCGCGCCTCGACGCGCCTAGGCTGGTCCGGAGGCAATCAGGTTCCAGCGCATGACGCGAGGAGGATTCATGCTTCCCGAGCCGATCAAGGCCACCGATCTGAATATCTACGGATCCGATGTACTGACCTGGAGCCGGGTCAGCCGGGCCGCCGAGGCGAGTATCGGACTGCCCGAGACGCCACAGTTTCTAGGGACTATCGGGAAGGATGGGCGGCCGCATTCGGCGGGGATCGGGAGCATCCTGGTCGGCGGGCATATCTACTTCACCAGCGGGCCCGCGACGCGGAAGTCCCGGGATCTGGTGGCGAATCCGGGGTGCACGCTGTCCTACCGGCTGCTCGAGGTGGATCTGGTGCTCGAAGGGGACGCGCATCGCGTCACCGATGCCGAGGTGCTCGACGCGGTGACGGCCATGTACCGCGAATCGGGTTGGCCCGCGGAGCGTTCCGAGGATGCGGTCACCGCGCCCTACAGCGCGCAGAGTGCCGGGCCGGCGCCCTGGTATCTGTATCGGTTCACGCCGCGGGCCGCGACCGGTGTCGCGCTCACCGATCCGCACGGGGCGACGCGCTGGCTCTTCTCCTGACGCTATCCGGCGCGGACCCGGTCCCGGAACGCCTTGGGGGTGAGGGTCGTGTGGCGGCGGAAGAACTTCGTGAAGTTGGTGTCGTCGAAGCCGAGGCGGTGGGCGATGGTGGCCACCGGCAGGTCGGCGTGTGCCAGTAGGCGTTTCGCCTCCAGAACCACGCGTTCGTCGATGAACTGCTTGGCGCTGACCCCGGTGGCGGCCTGACTCGCCCGGGACAGCGTGCGGGGTGCGTAGCCGAGTTGTTTTGCGTACCAGGCGACATCGCGGTGCGCGGCGTAGTGACGCTCGACGACGGCACGGAACTGGGGGAACAGGTCGTCGGCCGGGTGCGGAGGTTCAGTCTCGGGCAGCGTACGCAGGATCGCGATCTGTAATAGGTGCTGGAGCAGTTCGGCGCGGAGCGCGGGCCGGTCGGCCTCGCTGTCGCGGTATTCGACGGCCAGGTGGTGCAGGGCCAATTCCACACGCGGCCACGACTTGTCGGATACCTCCCAGGCCGCGGGACCGAAGGCGTCGGCGGCCGCGCGGGCGGCCGCACCGGGTCTGAGGAAGTCGGGCCGGAACAGCACCAGCACGCCCTCGGTTTCCTCGATGTCGTCCCACTGATGAACAACTCCGGGACGTAACCACACCGCGGCGCGTACGGTCAGCGGGTGGCCGACGAAGTCGGCCGTATACCGGCCACGGCCCCCGGTGACCACGCCGAGCACGTGAAAATCCGTGCGCTGCGGGTTCGTGCGCCACGACCCGGGAAAGGCGCTCCGCAGGTGCGCGAAGCTCATCACTTCGACGCCGTAGGGAGCGTCGGCGGGGCTCGAGTACAGCGCCGCCCGTATCTCCCGCTGTCCACTATTGACCATTGCTAGACCTGAATCGACCTGATTCCACTGCGCATTCCGCCGATACCGTTGTTGACGTAGGAAAAACCAACCATATCGGGAAGGCTAAAGCAATGCCTGTCGCAACAATCGCCGGAGCTCGCGTCAATTACCTCGACTCCGGTGCGGCGGCCCCGGCGGTGGTGTTCAGCCACGGCAACCTCATGAACGCCGAGATGTGGGCCCCGCAGCTCGACCACCTGACCGGCTACCGCACCATCGCCTGGGACGCTCGCCTGCAGGGCCGCACCGAGGACGACGGCAGTCAGTACTCCTACTGGCGTTCCGCCGAGGACCTGCTGGGATTGCTGGAGCACCTGGGCATCGAGCGCGCCACCCTGGTCGGCCACTCGCAGGGCGGGTTCGTCGCCCAGCGCGCGGCCCTGCTTGCACCGGAACGGGTTTCGTCGCTCGTGCTGATCGACACCACCTACACCGCGTGGCCCGAGGAGGCGCTGGCGCAAATGGGCCAGATCCGGGATCTGTTCACCGCCGCCGGGCCGGAAGCCGTCGCGCCGATCCTGCTGCCCATGCTGCTGGGCCGCGAGGATCTGCACCCGGAGTGGGAAGCCGTGTGGCGCACACAGTCCCGCGAGCGCTTGGCGGGCGCCGTGAACGTCCTCATGAGTGTGGACGACCTCTCCGCCCGCATCGGCGAGATCGCCGTGCCGACCCTCGTCATTCACGGCGAGGAGGACCAGCCCGTCCCGCTGGCCGCCGGACAGGCACTCGCCGCGGCGCTCCCCGGCACCCAGGACCTGATCACGATTCCCGGTGTCGGCCACACTCCTTCACTGACCCATCCCGACCAGGTCAACGGCCCGCTGACGGCCTTCCTCGCCCACACGGTCGCGGTGGCATGACGCTCATGCGGGAAGGCCGCCGATCCGGCGCCCTTCCCCTTCGAGGGCGACGGCAATGCGCCGCAGGGCAATTCGATCCTCGGCGCTGAGCCGATCCAGCAGATGCCGCCGGACCGCCGCAGCGTGTACCGGCCGCAATTCGGCCAGCGCCCGCACCCCTTCCGCGGTCAGTGCCACTTCGACACCGCCCCCACGGCGTTCGCGGCTGATCAGCCCCCTGGTCTCCATCCGTGACAGCTGATGCGACATGGCCCCCTTGTGCAGCTGCATCGAATCGGTCAATACCTGTTGCCGCAGCTGCCCGTCCCCCAGATCGGCCAGCCGCGACAGCACCCCGTAGTCGGTCCCGGATAACCCCGAGGCCGCCGTGATATCCGCCGAAACCCGCCGCGTCACTTGGTCGCCGAGCAGTTTGCAGGCATGCCAGACCGCCATGTCCTCGGCGTTGAGCTCTGTCATGCCCAACATTCTAGTTGCTATAGCAACCCGCCCGTCGTAGCGTAGTTGCGATGACAACTCCAGTAATCGTGACCGGTGCATCCGCCGGTATCGGCGCGGCAATCGCACGTCACCTCGGCAGCGCCGGCCACGACCTCGTACTCACCTACCGCACCCGAAAGGAACCCGCCCTGGATCTGGTCGCCGACATCGAGCGCGCAGGCGGGCGAGCCATCGCACTGCGCACCGACGTCTCCATCCGCACCGACATCAGATCCGTATTCGATGCCGCCGAAACAGCATTCGGTCCCGCCTACGCCCTGGTGAACAACGCAGGCGTCGCGAAGGTGCGCACCATCGCCGACAGCACCGACAACCTGATCGAAGAGCTCCTCGGCGCGAACCTGCTCGGCACCCTCTACGGCATGCAGGAAGCCGCAACCCGCCTGCTCGAGGGCGGCGCCATCGTGAACATCTCTTCCACCGCCGTCCAGACCGCCACCCCCGGCCTGGGCGTCTACCTCGCCGCCAAGAGCGGAGTCGAAACCCTCACCAGAGTGGCCGCAAAAGAGTTCGGCGCCAGGCGAATCCGCGTCAACTCCGTAGCCCCCGGCCTGATCGACTCGCCCATGTTCCGCGACGGCAAGACCGACGCCGATCTCGAACGCTTCACTGCCCAGGCCCCACTGCGTCGTCTCGGCAGTAATGAGGAGATCGCCGCCGCGGTCGCCTACCTCCTGCACCCCGACGCCTCCTGGGTCAACGGCCAGGTCCTGCGCGTCAACGGTGGTGTCGCCTAGCTCGGCAGGTAACGCGAACATGGCCGATAGGCAAACAGCCGTCCTTGCCCGCTCGCCTGCAGGGCAATGACGGCAGACACCGCCGCGATGCGCTGAACTGGCGATTAAGACCCTGTGAATGCCACGAGGTAGCTGTTGCGAGCGCAGCATCGCCTCGCGAGACTCTGCCGGGTGGAAGCAATGCTCGCGACAAAGCCGGGGCCCGATGCCGATTCGACCCGGTCGGACGCGCCGGAAACCGGCGCCCAGGCCCCTGCCCGCGTCTGGGAGCGAGTCGCGCTCGCCGTTCTGCTGGTGGGGACGGCGGGCGCCTATCTGTGGCGGATCAGCGTCAACGATATGGCGGACAACTTCTATGCGGCGGCCGTCTGGTCCGGGACACAGGACTGGAAGGCGCTGCTGTTCGGGTCGATCGATCCGGGCAACTTCATCACCGTCGACAAGCCGCCGCTGTCGTTGTGGGTCATGGGAATGTCGGCCCGGGTCTTCGGGTTCGGGAGTGCGAGCATGCTGGCGCCGCAGGCGCTCATGGCGGTCGGCGCGGTCGCACTGTTGTACGCGACGGTGACTCGTGTGGTGGGCAGCCGGGGTGCGGGGCTGCTGGCGGGTGCGGCGCTGGCGCTTACACCGGTGGTGGCGTTGATGTTCCGGTACAACCATCCCGATGCCGCCATGGTGCTGCTGATGACGGCCGCCGCCTATTGCGTCGTGCGTGCCCTGCCGACCGCGAATGTGCGGTGGCTGATGTTCGCGGGCGTCGCACTGGGGTTCGCGTTCCTGGCCAAGATGCTCGAAGGACTCATGGTCCTGCCGGCCTTCGGGCTGGCCTACCTGATCGCCGCACCGGTGGCGTTGCGCAGCCGCCTGCTGCATCTCGTGTGGGCTGCGGTGGCATTGATCGTCTCGGCGGGTTGGTACGTGGTCCTGACCATGCTGTGGCCGACCGCGTCCCGGCCGTATCTGGCTGGCTCGACCGACAATTCGCTGCTGAACGTCGTCTTCGGTTTCAACGGTTTCGACCGGATGCTCGGTCGCGGCGCTGGCGGACACACCGGCGGGCACATCTCGCTCCCGCCCGGATATCGGATCCCGCCGCAACTGGTGCAGAGCTTCAATGACTTCGGTTCCGCCGGCCCGACGCGACTGTTCCACGGCGAGAGCGGATTTCAGATCTCCTGGCTGCTCCCGGCCGCTCTCGTGGCCTTCGGCCTGACCCTGGTATCGCGCCGGCATGCGCCGCGTACGGACATGATCCGCAGTGGCGCACTGATTTTCGGTCTCTGGATGCTGACGGTGGGACTCGCGTTCAGCCTGGCCGGTTCACTCGAACACGCCTACTACGTGGTGGCCATCGCGCCCGCGATCGCCGCCACGCTCGTCATCGGCAGCCATGAACTGTGGCGCCGCCGCGACGAGGCCTTCGGCCGATTGGGCGCCGCCGCCGTCATCGCGACGGCCGGTATCTGGGGTTTCCTGGTACTGCAACACAATTCCACCTGGCACCCCGAACTGCGCGGGACACTGGTGATCGCCGCCATCGCTGCAGCCCTCGGACTCACGGCCACCACCCTGCCGATCCCGTCCATCGTCCGCCGCCCCGCCACCGCGATACTCCTGATAGTCGGAATCATCGCGGCCCTGAGCGGTCCGGCCGCCTACACCGCTGCCACACTCCCCCAGGCACATTCCGGTCGCAGCCCCGTAGTGGGCCCGCCCCCGCCGCCGGAAACCGGCTTCGCCGCCATCATCCGAACGCAGATGCGAAGTTTCGCCGACGGCGGCGCCTTCACCGACCAACGCATCCTGACCATGCTGACCAGCACCACCACCGATTGGTCAGCCGCAGTGGAACGCTCCTCCGTCGCCGCCGCCATCGAACTGGCCACCCGCACTCCCGTCATCTCCATCGGCGGCTTCGCCAACACCGACCCCGCCCCCACCCTCGAACAGTTCCAAAACCTCGTCCACGCCGGCCGCGTAACCTACTACCTCGCCCAAGAACTCCACCTCCCCCCAACCTGGCGAGTCGGCGACGCCCCACTCCGCACCGAGCCATGGACCGCCGCCGAACGCCGCGACATCGCCGACTGGGTAACCGCGAATTTCACGCCCACCCGAATCGGCTCGGTCGCCGTCTACGACCTCACCGCCCCGAAGAACTGAACCCGGACTCAGCCGGGAACGGACTCAACCGCAACCTCCGACCCCGCGAATCCGTTGATCGGATTCAGTGGTTGTATCTGTGGGTGTGAGGACTGATCTCGATCTGGGGGCCGTGCGGGCGTTCGTGGCTGCCGTGAATGAAGGGCAGTTCGGGTTTGCGGGGGATGTGCTCGAGATCAGTCAGCAGGCGGTCTCGAAGCGGATCGCGAAGCTTGAAACACATTTGGGGACAGCGCTGTTCGAGCGATTGCCAGGGGGGATCGTGCTGACTGCCGCCGGGCGGCGGTTGTTGCCGCATGCCCGGTCTTTGCTGGCTGTTGCCGAGGAGGCGACGGTGGCGGTGCGGGGGGATGCCGGGCCGCTGCGGGTTGCCGTGCTCGGGGAGCGGGACGTGGCCATGCAGTCGATGCGGTTCTATCTCGATCGGAGTCCCGGAGCCGAGATCGAGATCGTGCTGTCGAATGCGTTCGATACCTCGCGGGATGCGCTGATGGGCGGGCGGGCCGATGCGGCCTTCGCTCGGAATCATGGCGGGCCTCGGGAGCTGCCTGGGCATATTGCCGCTGTTGCGGCGTACTTGGAGCCTTTGCATCTGGTGGTGGGCCGGGATCATCCGCTAGCGGGGCGCTCGGCTGTTTCTGTCGGGGAGCTGCGGGCGTTCACCGTGTGGGTGCCGGGCGCGCGGGTGCCTTCGGAGTGGGCCGATTTCTACCGGGATCTCAATGCGCACACCGGGATTGCCATCGATACCGACAAGCGTCGCGATGATGACACACCCTCGGGGGTGGTGGCCATGTTCGAGCGGATCGCGGCCTCCCGCACGCTGGCCACCTTCACCGGCGACGGGTTCCATAATCCCTGGCATCCGCATGTGCGGCGGGTGCCCGTCGTCGATCCGACTCCGGCATATCCGCATGCGCTGCTGTGGGACAGCACCAATACGCACCCCGGGCTTCCGGGCCTTATCAGCCATGTGCGCGACAACTACAACAGTGATCTCGCACGGGACTGCTGGTTCCCGGAAGCCGATCGCGCACTGTTCCTATGACTCGCCGGCCTGGAGTTCGGCGATGATCTCGATGCCGAGGGCATAGGCGGGAGCACCCGCAGCGCCGCGAACGTTTCCTCGGTGCCGAGCCGGTCGAATGTGCCGGCCACGCGCAGGCGGTCTTCCACGCTGGGCGGGACGGCGCCGTAGGTCACGCGATACCGATCACGAATCCCGGTGTCAGCATGAATCGGTCGGCGCCGAGGCGGGCGCTCAGGTTGGCGTGCCCCGAATGCGACATGACTCCTGCCGCGAACAATTGCTCGGCCGTCTCGACGAGCTGGTTCGCCAGTTCCTTCTCGACTTGGGTACCGGACATCTCTGCCTCCGAATTCGCTTGTCAGCGGCTGATGAACCGCTGTTCTTCGTACACGGACGACCCTCCACCTTGAACTAAGGTTCAAGTCAAGCGCCGACCGCGAACCCGGCTCGAGAGGACCCGCACATGCCCATGACGATCGGCCAGCTGGCCGAGACCACCGGGGTGCCCGCCTCGGCCATCCGATACTGGGAACGCCACGGCCTGCTACCACAACCCGCACGTCAGAGCGGCCAGCGCCGCTATCCACCCGAGGCCGCGGAGCGAATCATGGTGCTGCGCAAATTCCAGCAGGCCGGGCTCACCTTGGCCGAGATCGCCGAGGTCCAGCAGGATCGGCCGCGCCGCGCGGCCATGCTCAGCGACAAGCTCACCGAGATCGAACAGCGCATGATCGACCTCGAACAGGCGCATGCGCTTTTGGCCCACGCGGTCCAGTGCAGTAAGAAGGACATCCTGACCTGCCCGACATTCCAGGAGCAAATGGCAACGTGGCATCGGCCCGCCCGGCGGTGACCGTCCACGTTCACGCACCTCTCGCGAATTCGGTTCTGCGGGCACTGTTTACGATGTCCGAGAGCAAGAGCGAGGAGTGGTTTGGTGGATGCGACGTACGATGTGACCGCGCTGGTGGGGCATCACTACCGGGTTGACGATTACTACGAGGTGGGCCGGGAGAAGGTCCGCGAATACGCGCGGGCCGTGCAGGACGACCATCCCGCGCACTGGACCGAGAAGGCCGCCGCCGAGCTGGGCTACAGCGGGCTGGTCGCGCCGACCACCTTCGTGTCGATTCCGGCAATGATCGCCAATCGCAGGCTCTTCGAAAGCGTCATCACCGGATACAACGGCTACCTGCAGACCGACCAGGTCTTCGAGCTGTACAAGCCGCTGGTCGCCGGTGACCGGCTGTTCAGCGATGTCGAGCTCGAAACGGTCCGTCAGGTCGCGGGCAAGGATCTGCTGACCGTCAAGAACACCTTCACCGACCAGGCCGGTGAGGTCGTGCACGTCATGCATACGACCGTCGTCGGCCTCACCAGCGAAGATGTCGCCGAAGAAGTCGGTGACGCCATGGCACGCGTGGTCATGCATGGCGTGGAGCTCCTCTCCTCGGCCACCAACCAGGAGATCGCCGCATCCAATGGCAAGGCCAAGGATTCGGCTCCGGAAGCCGCGACAGCCCTGTCCGACTTCAGCCGGACCCGGCAGCCGCAAACCACAGTCCGATTCGAGGATCTCGCGGTCGGCTTCGAGCTCCCCGCCCGTGAAGCGCGCCTGACCCGCGGCGATCTGGTGAACTACGCCGGCGTCTCCGGCGACCCGAACCCGATCCACTGGCACGACGGAATCGCCGTTCTCAGCGGCCTGCCCGACGTGATCGCGCACGGCATGCTCACCATGGGCCTGGGCGCCGGATTCATCACCGACTGGCTCGGCGATCCCGGCGCGTTGACCCGCTACAGCGTCCGCCTCTCCAATTACGCGATCGTCGAAGCCAAGTCCGCCGGCAACCTCGAATTCAGCGGCCGCATCAAGTCGCTCGACCCCGAGACCCGGACGGCCGTCCTCGTCATCACCGCGAAATCGGCCGGCCGCAAGATCTTCGGCCTCGCCACCGCGGACATCCGCCTGGCCTGACGTCGCAGCTCAGCCGGGACGGAACGTACTCGGCGGCATTCCGGTCTCTCTGCGGAACATGACCGAGAATGCCGCCGGGGTGTCATAACCCAGCTGCGCACCGACCGCGGTGACGAGACTGCCCGACGCCAGCGCACGGATGGCATGCACGGCACACGCTCGTTGCCGCCACTGCTGGAAGGTCAGTGCTGCGCAGCGGGTTCATCACGAGATCTGGCGGCCAGGACAGTCCGCCCGAACCGCTCGGCCCTGCCACCTCGATGCTCGGCGGTGCCGGAATCGGCGGGGTCGCGGCGTTCCTCGGCGTCGGCGGCAGCGTCCTGACCGTTCCGCTGTTGCGCCGCAGAGGCCTACCCATGGCCGATGCCGTCGCTTTGGCCAACCCGCTCAGCATTTCGATCGCCGTGATCGCGACACTCATCTATTCGTTTGCCGCGCAGGGTAATCCGCATTCAGGACCGTTCGGCTACGTGAACGCCTCGGCTGCGCTGGCCCTGCTCGCGGGCGCGCTGCCGACGATCGCTCTCGTGAAGAGATCCCTCATCAAGGTCCCCGACCGCGTCCACGCCATCGCCTACCCGGCATTCCTGCTGATCGTGCTGGTCGCGATGACAGCGACCTTGTTCACCTGAAGGCGCGTCGAAACCCCGCAGGTCGGACGGGTGATCAGATACACAATTTCTTTAGTTAGCCTTATGCAACTATATTGGACTTCTGTTCATATGTCCGATTCGGGAGGCAAAAGTTGAGTGCGGCCCCCACCACCGACGAGCTCGATGCCGGTGACGTCCAAACCATTCGCCGACGCCTCCGCGTCGAGCACGATCACCCGCGCTACAAGTGGGTCGCGTTGTCCAACACCACGCTGGGCATGCTCATGGTCACCATCAACTCGTCGATCGTGATCATCTCGCTCCCGGACATCTTCCGGGGCATCGACCTGAACCCGCTGGCCGCGGGCAATGTCAGCTACCTGCTGTGGATGATGATGGGCTTCCTGCTCGCATCCGCCGTGCTGGTGGTCATGTTCGGGCGGCTCGGCGATATCGTCGGGCGCGTCAAGATCTACAACTACGGCTTCGTGGTCTTCACCGTCACGGCCATCGCGTTGTCGTTCGATCCGTTCACGCACGGCAGCGGCGCCGTGTGGCTCATCGGATGGCGAGTCATCCAGGGCATCGGCGGCGCGATGTTGATGGCCAATGCGGCCGCCATCCTCACCGACGCCTTCCCGGCCGAGCAACGCGGCTTCGCACTGGGCATCAATCAGGTTGCGGCCGTGGCGGGTTCGTTCCTGGGCCTGCTGCTGGGCGGTCTGCTCGCGCAGTGGGACTGGAAGGCCGTGTTCTGGGTCAGCGTGCCGTTCGGCATTCTGGGCACCGTGTGGTCCTACCGGTCCCTGCACGACAATGGCCAGCGCAGCCCGGGCAAGCTGGATATCCCCGGCACCATCACGTTCGCGCTCGGCCTGACCGCACTGCTCACCGGCATCACGTACGGCATTCAGCCGTACGGGGGTTCGAATACCGGCTGGTCCAACCCGTGGGTGCTGACCGCGGTGATCGGCGGTATCGCGGTGCTGGCGCTGTTCTGCTACATCGAGACCAAGGTGGCACAGCCGATGTTCCACCTGTCCTTGCTCAAGAACCGCGCGTTCGGGCTCGGCAACCTGGCCGGTCTCATGTCCTCGCTGGGACGCGGTGGCCTGCAGTTCATGCTGATCATCTGGCTGCAGGGCATCTGGTTGCCGCTGCACGGCTACGACTACGAGTCCACACCGTTGTGGGCCGGTATCTACCTGCTGCCGTTGACCGTGGGATTCCTTGCGGCCGGGCCGGTTTCGGGCAAGCTCTCGGACCGGTACGGCCCGCGCCTGTTCGCCACGCTCGGAATGCTCATCACCGGACTGACCTTCGTGCTGCTGGTGGTGATTCCGGTGGACTTCTCCTACTGGGTGTTCGCGCTCGTCATCGCGCTCAACGGTCTCGGGTCGGGCATGTTCGCCTCACCCAATACCGCCGAGGTGATGTCCGCGGTGCCGGCCTCGCAGCGCGGCGTCGCGTCCGGTATGCGTGGCACGCTGCTCAACGGCGGTATGGCGCTGTCGATCGGAATCTTCTTCTCGCTCATGATCGTCGGCCTGTCCAGCAAGCTGCCCGGTGCGATGAATTCCGGCCTGCAGGCCCAGGGTGTGCCCGCGGACGTGGCCCACAATGTCGCGGGCCTGCCCCCGGTGGGCAGCCTGTTCGCGGCCTTCCTGGGCGTGAATCCCATTCAGGCCCTGCTGGGTCCGACCGGCATGCTGGATCATCCTGGCGTGCACAAGGATGTGCTGACCGGTCAGCAGTTCTTCCCGCATCTGATTTCGGGGCCGTTCCATTCGGGCCTGGTCGTGGTCTTCCTCGGTGCCGCGATTATGATGCTGATCGGCGCGGTGGCGTCGTGGTTCGCCGGCGGTGGGAAAGCTCCCGACGAAGCCGCGGAACTGCGTGAGGCCGCTCGCGAGGGAATCTGACCGAGATGATCGAGGAGGCCACGCTGGAGCCCACGAGTGTCGTCGATACGCCCGGTGAACCCGCGGCGGTGGAACAGCTCACCGAAGCCGCGGAGCTGTACCACACCATCAGCCGGCTGCTGCGCTCCTTGCGGCACACCGGCGATATCGGCTCGCTGAGTCCCGGCTCGGCGTCGGCGCTGGCCTCCCTCGCGCGCTCCGGCCCCATGCGGCTGGGCGATCTCGCGAATATCGAACGAGTCAGCGCGCCAACGATGTCGCGCATCGTCACCAGCCTGGAGAAATCCGGCTATGTGGTCCGCGACGCGGACCCGGTGGACGGCCGTGCCCAGCTCCTGAGCGCCACCCCCAGCGCCCACGATCTGGTCACCGGCCTCACCTCCGCCCGCATCCACCGCTTCGCCGCGGCCATGGAACACCTGGCCCCGGCGCAGCGCGAAGCGCTGCTCTCGAGCCTCACCACATTGATCGAGGCCCTCGACCAGTAGCAGTAGCCCCCGCGGCGCTCGAATTGCGAACAGCCTCAGCCGTGCAGATAGCGGACGAGGTGTTCGCGTTCGGTTTCCAGTTCGGAGATCTGGCTTTTCACCACGTCACCGATGCTCACTATGCCGACCATGCGGCCGTCGCGGAGGACCGGCAGGTGGCGGATGCGGTGTTCGGTCATGGTGGCGTTGAGGGTTTCGACGTGGTCGTCCGGGGAGCAGGTGTGGACGGCCGCGGTCATGATCGAGGAGACCGGACTGTCCAGGATGCCGGCGCCGTCGCGGTGCAGGCGGCGGACGATGTCACGTTCGGAGACTATGCCGGCCATGTCGGCGCCGTCCGGGGAGACGATCACGGCGCCGACATTGTGGGCCGACAAGACTCTCAGCAGTTCGCGCACCGTTGCGTTCGGTGCAATCGTGATGACGCCGGTGCCCTTCCGGCGCAGGATTTCCGAGATACGCATATGTCCACCGCCCAATGCTCGGGACTGTCGATGCGTACCAGCATCCCGCGAATCACCCGGCGTGACCAGCAACGATTGCGATGCGATGCCTAATCGGATGTGAGCGCATCGAGGGCGGGCTCGATCGCGCGGTGGAAGGTCGGATAGGCGTAGATCATTTCGCGCAACGTACTGGTCGGCACTTGCGCGTGGATTGCCACGACCAGGGCACTGAGCACCTCACCACCGTCCGGGCCGACGGATGTCGCGCCGACGAGCACGCCCCGATCCGCGTCCTCGATCAGCTTGATGAAGCCCTGATTACCCACCTTGTGCAGCCAGCCGCGGGTCGACTGAGTGAGGTCCATATAGCCGATCCGGACCGTCAATCCCGCTGTACGCGCCTGCTCTTCGGTGAGCCCGACCGCACCGATCTCCGGATCGGTGAACGTCACGCGCGGCACCGCGCGATACTGTGCCTCGACTGCAAGTTCGCCGAGGATGTCGTCGACCGCGATGCGCGCCTGGTACATCGACATATGGGTGAACGCGCCCTCGCCGGTGACATCGCCGATCGCCCACAGGCCGTCCGCGGCCCGCATACGCCCGTCGACCGGAATCGATTTCGCCGTCTCGTCCAACCCGAGCACGCCGATTCCCAAGGCCGCGAGGTCGATCCGCCGCCCGGTCGCCACCAGCAGCTGCCGCGCCCGCAGGGACTCGCCATTGTCGAGCTCGAGGGTGAAATCGGTCCCGTCGTAGGCAACTTGCGTGCCGCGCACACCTGCACGGACTGAAATTCCCTCGGATTCGAAGACTTTCGTGAGCAGCTCGCTCGCCTCCGGCTCATCGCGCGGGACCAGCCGCCGGCCCGGCACATTGGTCACCGTCGCACCGAATCGCGCGAAGATCTGTGAGAACTCGGCCCCGACCGGACCGCCGCCCAGCACGATGAGCGACTCCGGCACCTCGGTGGCGGCGACGGCCTCCCGATTGGTCCAGTACGGCGTACCCGCCAGACCCGGCAGCGGCGGAACCGCCGGGGCCGTCCCCGGATTCAGGATGATGCCGCGTTCGGCCCGGAACACCCGCTCACCGTCGGAGGTCGACACCGTCACCTCACCGGCCGCGGAAATCCGCCCCCAGCCGCGCACGAACTGCCCGCCGGCCTTCTCGAATCGCTCGACCGCCGCGGTGTCGTCCCAGTTGTGGGTGACCTCGTCGCGAATCCGGGTGGCGACGGTGGTCCAATCCGCCTGCACGGTGGCCGTTCCCGCGAGGTCCGGCACCCGCCGCGCCTCGGCCAGCGCGCTCGCGGCGCGGACCATGGCCTTGGTCGGCACGCATGCGAAGTACGGGCACTCCCCGCCGAGCAGCCGCCCGTCCAGGCCCACCACCCGCAACCCCGACTGCGCCAATCGGGTGGCGGCGTACTCACCGCCCGGTCCCATCCCGACAACCACGATATCCACGGTTTCGGCGGTCACAAGTACCCCAATCTCCTCGGCAAACGGTTCACCGCAAGGCTAATCGGCGCCGACCCCGCAGAGTCTGAACAGACCCTGACGTCACCCCGGCGCGCGCCGCGCGTCGAAACTGAAGACCCGCCCGCCGAGCAGCACCTGACTGCCGGATTCCAGCACAACAGGATGCCCGGGCGCGGCGCGAATCCAATCCGGTCGTCCCGGCGGCCGAATATGCGTGCCATTGGCCGACCCCCGATCCAGCACGGTGACGTCCCAGTCCGCCAACCGTATCTCGGCGTGCACCCGCGACATGCCGCCGGACGCGTCCGCGATCCGAATGGACCGCGCCCCGCGCCGCACCGCATCGGATCGCTCGGGCTCGCGCCCGATCACCATGTCCGCGTCGACGGAATAGGCCGTCCCGTCATCGAGCCGCAACACGCCCAGCGACGGCCTGATCCCCTCACCGAAGAGCGCGTTCATCTGATCGATCCGCGCACCGCAGCTCGTGCAGAACACCAGCCGCGGATCGTTCAGATGATGACGCGCACAAAGCACTCCGCGCACAGGTACACCGACTGCAACGCGGTTCGGTGGCACACTCGGCCCGGAGGTCGCGGGCCCGGCCGGCGAATCGCCTTGACCGGGAGCCGGTTCGGCGACCATTGCGGGAACATCGTCCAGCACATCGGTGGCATTCTCCGGTGCGGTCGGTTCGACGACGGCGTCGGCAGCCCCTCGCCTGGAAGGAGATTCGACGGGATCGTTCAACCAGACGACCGCGCCGCTACCGGGCATCCGTCCATGGACGAGAGACCAGATTCCGGGTTCCGGGATGTCCTCGCGGGGCGATTCCTCGTCGACGAAGACGCCGGCCGCCCGGCTCGGGGCCGGGCTCACCATCCGGTCGATCGTGAATCCCGCGTCGCGCCCGTGCAATACCTCGTGCCGCTCGTCGCCGTCGAGCACCGCGGTCAGCCCGCCGTGCAGAAACACCGCGAGCCCGCGCGTTCCAGGGGTGAGGACACCGAACTCGACCCGCTCCTCGTCCTCCCGATTCATGAGCCAGGTGCTCACCAGCCGTGCGAAAGTGCGCCCGGTACGCCGCGTTTCGCGGGAGGCGGCCTCCTGCACCATGCCGAGCAGCGTCTCGAGTACGCCGACGATATCGGAGTCGCCGGTGAGCGGCTGCGGATCGCGGTGTGCGACAACCACGACCACGCCGTCCACGCTGGCCACCAAGTGCCCACCGGGCACCACTTCCACCCGTCCGGTCATGAGACTCCCCTCATGGGCGGATGCTACAGCTCGAGGTTTACGAATCGACCGCCGAAGAGGTTTCGTTCGTCCGGCATCCACGCGACGCGCGCACGAGTTCGGCCGAAGCTGCCGCGCGGTTCCGTGCCGGGGACGTAGCATGCGGAGCGTGGCCGATGCGAAACGTCCCGCCGTGGTGCGGGTGCTCGTTTACAGCAGCGATTCCGATACCCGGAGCCAGGTAATGCTGGCCCTGGGCAGACGGCCGCACCCTGATCTGCCGCCCATCGAGTACCTCGAGGTGGCGACGGGCCCGGTCGTTATCGAGAAGATGGATGCGGCCGTGGTCGATCTGGCGATCCTGGATGGTGAGTCCGCCCCCACCGGCGGCATGGGTCTGGCCAAGCAGTTGAAGGACGAGATCGCCGACTGCCCACCGATTGTGGTGCTGACAGGTCGTCCCGATGATGCGTGGCTGGCGAATTGGTCGCGTGCGGAAGCCGCGGTCTCCCATCCCATCGACCCGATCCGATTGACGGAAGCGGTGCTCGGCGTCCTCAGGAACCGCATCGCTGCCTGATAAATCGGCCTGCCACCGCGCCTCGGTGGCAGGCCGATTTGTTGTCACGTGACGTGCGCGATTACGTCTTTTCGGTCATAAAAGACCGTTCCGAATTCGATCAAACACCATCGCGAATCGTCATGTATCTTGTCGTCTGAGTTGTAGGCTGTGCCGTAGCTCACACGAGCGCGGGCCTCGGTATCAATGACGCCATCGCCTCACTCCCCCGATCCACCGCATCTTGCTGAGCGATGCCCAGGGGCGAGTCTGGCCCGGCGGACGACGATGTCAGCCCGCGCCTCGGCAGCTGCCGTCCGTATTGCGTCGTCCAGCTCGCAGGAGGGGTAGTGCTGAAGTGAACATAGAGGTGCCGACTCTCGTACTCGGGGCAGTAGCCGCCGCGTTCGGGATCTTTTCCGTTTTCCTGGCGGCCCTCATCGGCCCCAAACGCAACAACCGGGCCAAGCTCGAAGCCTACGAATGCGGTATCGAACCCAGTCCCCACTCCGTCGGGGGCGGGCCGGGAAATGCTGGGGGACAACGTTTCCCGGTGAAGTACTACCTCACCGCGATGCTGTTCATCATCTTCGACATCGAGATCGTGTTCCTGTACCCGTGGGCCGTGCACTTCGACTCACTCGGGGTATTCGGGCTTGCCGCCATGGCGCTCTTCATTTTCAACGTCTCTGTCGCCTACGCCTACGAGTGGCGGCGCGGCGGTCTCAGCTGGGATTGACAGGCGCGAGGGGGAAATTCGACCAAGACGCCTCGCACCAGCGGGGTCGTCCGATCCGGGAGATGTAGTCCGACATGGGTCTCGAAGAAAAACTGCCCAGCGGGTTCCTGCTGAGCACCGTGGAAGATTTGGCCGGCTATCTGCGCAAGAGTTCGCTCTGGCCGGCGACGTTCGGCCTGGCATGCTGCGCGATCGAGATGATGGCCACCGGAGGCGGGCGATTCGACATCGCCCGCTTCGGCATGGAGGCGTTCCGCGCCTCCCCGCGCCAGGCCGATCTGATGATCGTGGCGGGCCGGGTGAGCCAGAAGATGGCCCCCGTGCTGCGCCAGGTCTACGACCAGATGACCGAACCGAAATGGGTACTGGCCATGGGTGTCTGCGCATCCTCGGGCGGCATGTTCAACAACTACGCCATCGTGCAGGGCGTCGACCACATCGTGCCGGTCGACATCTACCTGCCCGGCTGCCCGCCGCGGCCGGAGATGCTGTTGAACGCGATCCTGAAGCTGCACGAGAAGATTCAGGAGATGCCGCTCGGCGTCAATCGCGAGGAAGCCGTGCGTGCCGCCGAGGCCGCCGCGCTCGCCAGCCCCACCACCATCCAGATGAAGGGGCTGCTGCGATGACGTTCGATTCACCCGCCGGCACGGAGAGCCCACCGGAGGCCGCCGCCGTGGAACCACCGAACGACGAAACCGCCGCCGACACAACCGAATCCGCCGCGGCGGAGGAGGTCATCGGCGTCCGTCAGGGCATGTTCGGCGTCTCGGGCACCGGTGACACCTCCGGCTACGGCCGCCTGGTGCGCACCATCAGCCTGCCCGGCAGCACGCCCGCGCCTTACGGCGGCTACTTCGACGAGATCGTCGCGAATCTCCGCCTGGCGCTGGGCGATACGTTCAACGAGGCGCTGGAGAAGATCATCGTCTTCCGCGGTGAGCTCACCCTGCACGTGCACCGGGAGCATCTGCCGCTGGTCGCCAAGACCTTGCGCGACAACGAAGCCCTGCGCTTCGAACTGTGCCTGGGCGTCAGCGGCGCGCACTACCCGGACGACAAGGATCGCGAACTGCACGCGATCTACCCGCTGAACTCCATCACCCACAATCGCCGGGTGCGCCTGGAAGTCTCCGCACCGGACAGTGATCCGCACATCCCCTCGCTCTACTCCGTCTATCCCACGACGGACTGGCACGAGCGGGAGACCTACGACTTCTTCGGCATCCTGTTCGACGGTCACCCCTCGCTGACCCGCATCGCCATGCCGGACGACTGGCGCGGGCACCCCCAGCGCAAGGACTACCCGCTCGGCGGAATCCCGGTCGAGTACAAGGGCGCGCGCATACCGCCGCCCGACGAGCGGAGGACGTACTCCTAATGAACGACATCGACACCCAGTCCCATCCGGAGATCGACCAGCGACCCGAGCGCACGGTCACGCTGGTCGGCAACGACTGGGACGAGATCTCCGCCGCCCTCGACGGGGCCGCCGAGGAACGCATCGTCGTGAACATGGGACCGCAGCACCCCTCCACACACGGGGTGCTGCGGCTCATTCTCGAAATCGAGGGTGAGACCGTCACCGAGGCCCGCTGCGGCATCGGCTATCTGCACACCGGGATCGAGAAGAACCTCGAGTACCGGAACTGGATGCAGGGCGTCACCTTCGTGACCCGCATGGACTACCTGTCGCCGTTCTTCAACGAGACGGCGTACTGCCTCGCGGTCGAGAAGCTGCTCGATATCACCGATGACGTGCCCGAGCGCGCCAATGTCATTCGCGTCATGCTCATGGAGCTGAACCGGATCTCCTCGCACCTGGTGGCGCTGGCCACCGGCGGCATGGAACTGGGCGCGCTGACCCCGATGCTGTTCGGCTTCCGCGAGCGCGAGCTGATCCTCGACGTGTTCGAGAACATCACCGGGCTGCGCATGAACCACGCGTTCATCCGCCCCGGCGGTCTCGCCCAGGACCTCGCCCACGACAGCGTGGAGAAGGTTCAGGAATTGTTGCAGCTGATGCCGAAACGGCTGCGGGACATGGAGTTGCTCCTCAACGAGAACCCCATCTGGAAGGCCCGCACCCGCAATGTCGGCTACCTGGACCTGACCGGGTGCATGGCGCTGGGCATCACCGGTCCGGTGCTGCGTTCCACCGGTCTGCCGCACGACCTGCGCAAGTCCCAGCCGTACTGCGGTTACGAGAACTACGAATTCGATGTCCAGGTCGACACCGGCTGCGACTGCTACGGGCGCTACCTGATTCGCGTGAACGAGATGAAGGAATCGCTCAAGATCGTCGAGCAGTGCCTGGACAAGCTGCGACCTGGCCCGGTCATGGTGGAGGACAAGAAGATTGCATGGCCTGCCGACTTGCAGCTCGGGCCGGACGGTCTCGGCAACTCCCCGCAGCACATCTCGAAGATCATGGGCACCTCCATGGAATCCCTCATCCACCACTTCAAGCTGGTGACCGAGGGCCTGCGGGTCCCGCCCGGCCAGGTGTACGTGGCGGTGGAATCCCCGCGCGGCGAGCTGGGCGTGCACATGGTCAGCGACGGCGGCACCCGGCCCTACCGGGTCCACTATCGCGACCCCTCGTTCACGAATCTGCAAGCGGTGGCGGCCATGTGCGAGGGCGGCATGGTCGCCGACGTGATCGCGGCCGTGGCCAGTATCGACCCGGTGATGGGTGGTGTCGACCGATGACAGAGATCCTGCTGAACCTGACCGCGCGACCGATCCCGTACCCGAACGAGGTGTACGACCGGCTCGCGCTGGAGGCCAAGGAGATCATCGAGCGCTACCCGCATTCGCGTTCGGCACTGCTTCCCCTTTTGCATCTCGTGCAATCCGTGGAGGGGTACGTCTCCGGGACCGGCATCGAATTCTGTGCCGAGCGACTGGGATTGACCGATGCCGAGGTCACCGCGGTGGCGACCTTCTACTCCATGTACCGGCGCAGCCGCACCGGCGACTTCCATGTCGGCGTGTGCACGAACACACTGTGTGCCGTCATGGGCGGAGACCAGATCTTCGCGGAGCTGAAGCAGCACTTGGGCATCAAGCACGGGGAGACCACCGCCGACGGCGCGGTCACCCTCGAGCACATCGAGTGCAATGCCGCCTGCGATTACGCGCCCGTGGTGATGGTGAACTGGGAGTTCTTCGACAACCAGACCCCCGAATCCACCAAGGCCATGGTGGATTCGCTGCGTCGCGGTGAACAGGTGACCGGATCGCGCAGCGGGCTGCCGCTGTGCACCTTCCGCGAGACGGCACGCATTCTCGCCGGCTTCGAGGACCAGCGGCCCGGCGCGACGGACGGCGAGGCCGGTCCGGCGACGCTCGCGGGTCTGGAAGTGGCCGAACAGCATTCGACCGACGGAGGGACCAAGTGACGGCCGCGCTCACGCCCGTCCTCAGCAAGCACTGGGCCGAACCGGAAGGCTGGACGCTCTCGGCGTACCGGCGGCAGGGCGGATACCGCGCCCTGCCCAAGGCCTTGCGCATGCAGCCGGACGAGGTCATCACGACCGTCAAGGACTCCGGGCTGCGCGGTCGCGGCGGCGCGGGCTTCCCGACCGGCATGAAGTGGGGCTTCATCCCGCAAGGCCCCGGGCCCGACGGCACCACCAAGCCGCACTACCTGGTGGTCAATGCCGACGAATCGGAACCGGGTACCTGCAAGGACATTCCGCTCATGCTGGCGAGCCCGCACACCCTCATCGAGGGTGTCATCATCGCCGCGTACGCCATTCGCGCCTCGCACGCGTTCATCTACGTGCGGGGCGAAGTCGTGCCGGTACTGCGCCGCTTGCAGGCCGCGGTCCAGCAGGCTTACGCCGCAGGCTATATCGGCCGCAATATCCAGGGCTCGGGCTTCGACCTCGAGGTCGTGGTGCACGCCGGTGCGGGCGCCTACATCTGCGGTGAGGAAACCGCGCTGCTGGATTCCCTGGAAGGCCGCCGCGGTCAGCCGCGGCTGCGCCCGCCGTTCCCGGCCGTCGCGGGTCTCTACGCCTGCCCGACCGTGGTCAACAATGTGGAATCCATTGCCTCCGTGCCGTCGATCATCGCCAATGGCGTGGACTGGTTCCGGTCGTTCGGTAGCGAGAAGTCCCCGGGCTTCACCCTCTACTCGCTCTCCGGTCACGTGACGCGACCCGGCCAGTATGAAGCGCCCCTCGGAATCACCTTGCGGGACTTGCTGACATACGCCGGAGGCGTCCGCAAGGGCCACACCCTGAAGTTCTGGACCCCGGGCGGCTCGTCCACCCCGATCTTCACCGACGAGCACCTCGACGTCCCCCTCGACTACGAGGGCGTCTCCGCCGCGGGTTCCATGCTCGGCACCAAGGCGCTGCAGATCTTCGACGACACCACCTGCGTCGTGCGAGCCGTCCTGCGCTGGACCGAGTTCTACGCCCACGAGTCCTGCGGCAAGTGCACCCCCTGCCGCGAAGGCACCTACTGGCTCGTCCAACTGCTGGAACGCCTCGAAAAGGGCACCGGCCACGAGACCGACCTGGACAAGCTGCTGGACATCGCCGACAACATCAACGGCAAGTCCTTCTGCGCCCTCGGCGACGGCGCGGCGAGCCCGATCTTCTCCTCCCTGAAGTACTTCCGCGACGAGTACGCCGAGCACATCCGCCTCGGCGCCTGCCCGTTCGACCCGGCCAGGTCAACCGTCTGGGCCGAAGGAGCGCGTTAACGCTTCCCCCTCTTGAAGACAGGAGATTTCACGCTCAGACCGCAACCGCACCATCTGCCCGAAGGAGGTGATCCGATTGACTGACGTCATCAACACGTGTGTGGCCACGTTCTGCCACAGCCAGAATCACTCTGGCGGCGTTCCGATCTCGACTGTCGGAATGCCCGCAGTCTTCGCATCGGAAGGTTCGTTCTCCGAGTCCGAGTTGCTGCTTGGCTCTCGCGAAGCAACTCGAGCACGTCATCGTTGTGTAGGCGGGCTGCACCAGCACCACCTTTCGGCCAGCCCGCGTGCCACGGCCGATCAGTTCCCTCTTTGCGGCGCCGATGGCCGCGTCAGCGGCCTTACGGGCCATTGTGGACTTGGCCAAAAACTTGGGCGTGAAGTCCTCCACGGCGATCAAGTCGTGGCGATCCACAACATGTTTCGCCCATACCCTCGAGTCGTATCGAGTCTGGCGTGCCGCCTTCTTTTGCAGCTTCGCAGCCTTGCGCGCAGCACGGTGGTACCCCGCCGATTGTGGGCCATGTTTGCTACGACGACGCCTGGCCATCTTCCTTTGGGCTCGGGAAATTTCCGCGGCACAGCGTCCGCGATGTCCGAGAAACGGAAGGTCGAACGCTGGATCGGTCGCAGTGGCCGTGACGCAGACACCCCAATCGATCCCGATTGCCCCCTGAGCCGCGGCAACAGGTTCAGTGGTTCGCCGAACGACGAACGTGGCATACCAATGCCCGAGCGTATCCTGAGTGATACGCACACTGCTGGGTTCGTACGGCAAATCGCGCGACCACACGACCGGAATGCTCACGCCCTTCGCGAGCACCAGCCGGCCATCACGGATGCTGAACCCGCGCCGGGTGTACTCGAGGGATGGCCGACTCGTTTTTCGTGGCTTGAACGCGGGTCGGCCTCGACCCTTCACTGCGAACGACTGTTTGAGCGCGAGTGCGTAAGTTCTCAGCGCTTGTTGCTGCGCGACCTGCGAACCCTCCCGCAACCAAGCACTACGCGACCGAGCGGCGGTCAGAAACTTGCTCAGCGTGCCGAAAGTCGGCTTGTTACCCGACTTCTGCTGATGGACAGCCTCATTCCACAGGAATCGGCACTGGTGCCACTCGGCGAGCAACGCGGATTCAGCGGTGCGGCCTGGCCGCAGCCGATAGCTATACCCCACCACCTCATCCATGGTCGACAACCTAGCCGACACCACCGACACAACGCTCCGACTCGAGAGCCCTCGAAAGGAGGCTGGCGCTGTTTCACCTCACGAACTGAGGGAGCTCCCGCGCCTTACATCCGATGACCGCTATATCGAACTCGACTGCCAGCGGAGTTACGTCCGCCGCTATGGTGAGCGTAACGATCGACGGCACAACCGTTTCCATACCCGAGGGCACCCTGGTGATCCGGGCCGCCGAGCTGGTCGGCATCCAGATTCCGCGGTTCTGCGACCATCCGCTGCTGGACCCGGTCGGCGCGTGCCGGCAGTGCCTGGTGGATATCGAGGGGCAGCGCAAGCCCGTCGCCTCCTGCACGCAGACGGTCAGCGAAGGCATGGTGATTCATACGCAGCTGTCCTCCCCCGTCGCCGCCAAGGCGCAGGAGGGGGTGATGGAGCTGCTGCTCATCAATCACCCGCTGGACTGCCCGGTGTGCGACAAGGGCGGGGAATGTCCGCTGCAGAACCAGGCCATGTCCACGGGGCGTGCGGAATCCCGGTTCGACGGGGAGAAGCGCACTTACCCGAAGCCGATTCCGTTGTCGTCGGCGATTCTGCTGGATCGGGAGCGGTGTGTGCTGTGTGCGCGCTGCACCCGGTTCTCCCAGCAGGTCGCGGGTGACCCGTTCATCGAGCTGATGGATCGTGGTGCGCTGCAGCAGGTCGGCATCGCGGCCGGGGAACCGATGGACTCCTATTTCTCCGGCAATACGGTGCAGATCTGCCCGGTGGGTGCGCTCACGGGCAGTACCTACCGGTTCCGGGCGCGGCCGTTCGACCTCGTATCCAGCCCGGCGGTGTGTGAGCACTGCGCGTCGGGGTGTGCGCAGCGTACCGATCATCGGCGCGGAAAAGTCATGCGCCGTTTGGCCGGTGACGATCCGCAGGTGAACGAGGAATGGAACTGTGACAAGGGCCGTTTCGCGTTCGCGTACGCCACCGAACGTGACCGGCTGACCACTCCGCTGGTGCGCAATTGGCAGGACGGCACCTTGCAGCCGGCCTCCTGGTCCGAGGCAATCCTGGTCGCGGCGCGCGGGCTGGCTTCGGCGCGCGGCAATGCCGGTGTGCTGGTCGGTGGCCGCGTGACCATGGAGGACGCCTACGCGTACTCGAAGTTCGCGCGAGTTGCGTTGAACACCAACGACATCGACTTCAGGGCCCGCGCGCACTCGGCGGAGGAGGCGGACTTCCTCGCCGCCCGGGTCGCGGGACGTGGCATCACCGTCGATTACGCGGCATTGGAGAGGGCTCCGTTCGTGCTCCTCGTCGGCTTCGAGGCCGAGGAAGAGTCGCCGATGGTGTATCTGCGGCTGCGCAAGGCGGCCCGTAAGAACGGCACCGCCGTCTACTCCATGGCTCCGTTCCCGACGCGTGGCCTGGAGCGCATGTCCGGCACCCTGATCCCGGCCGCGCCGGGTGCGGAGCCGCATCTGCTCGAGGCCATCCGGACCGGTGAAAGCGATTCCCTCGCAGTGGATTCCGGGTGGATGCGGCAGATCGCCGCCCTGCTGCGGGAACCCGGTGCGCTGATTCTCGCCGGTGAACGCCTCGGCGATATTCCGGGCGGACTCTCGGCCGTGGCACGGCTCTCCGACGACACCGGGGCCGCGCTGGCGTGGATTCCGCGGCGCGCCGGGGAACGCGGGGCGCTGGAGGCGGGCGCGCTGCCCGTGCTGCTGCCCGGCGGGCGGCCGGTCACGGATATGAATGCGCGCCAGCAGGTCCGGACCGCGTGGAACTCCGACGAGCTGCCCGGTGAGCCGGGCCGCGATACCAATGCCATCCTCGCCGCGGCGCCCAGCCTGGGCGCCATCCTGGTCGGCGGCGTCGAGGTCGGCGATATGCCCGACCCGCACGCGGCGCTGGCGGCCATCGACGCCGCCGCGTTCGTGGTCTCACTCGAATTGCGGCACAGCGATATCAGCGAGCGCGCCGACGTGGTGTTCCCCGTCGCCTCCGCCATGGAGAAGACCGGCACCTTCCTCACCTGGGAAGGCCGCCACCGCCAGTTCGACGCCGCCCTCCGCGACGCCACCGTGCGCCGCGAGGCCGCGCCGCTGCCCGAGTACCGGGTGCTCGACGCCATCGCACAGGAGATGGGCGTCCGTCTCGGCCTGCCCGACGCGGCCAGTGCCCGAGCCGAATTGGCCGATCTGGGCGCCTGGGACGGCCCGGCCGCGACCACGCCCGTGCACCGGCCGCATCCGATCGCGCAGCCGGCCTCCGGTGCGGCGGTGCTCTCGGCATGGCGCATGCTCATCGACCGCGGCAAGTTGCAGGACGGCGAGCCCAACCTGGCGGGCACCGCCCGCACGCCCGTGGTCCGCCTGTCCCCGGTCACCGCCGCCGAAATCGGCGCCACCACCGGCGATCCGGTCACGGTCGGCACCGACCACGGCCACATCACCCTGCCGCTGGTCATCACCGAGATGCCCGACCGCGTGGTGTGGCTGCCGATGAATTCCCCCGGCTCGGACGTGCTGGTGCAGCTCGGCACCACACCCGGCCACCTCGTACGTATCCGACGGGAGGACCACCTGTGAGCGAGCTTGCGAGTGAACCGACGACACAGCGTGCGTCACTTGCAGTGACGCCGAGCGCCAGCGAGGTGGCACTGTGAGTGATCTGAGTATGTTCGGCCACGATCCGTGGTGGCTGGTCCTCGTGAAATCGGTCGGGATCTTCATCTTCCTGTTGTTGATCCCGATGCTCGCGGTGTATGCGGAACGAAAGATCGTGGCGTTCATGCAGATGCGCGTCGGGCCCAACCGGGTCGGGCCGCGCGGTTCGCTACAGTCCATCGCCGACGGCGTGAAGATGCTCCTCAAGGAGGACATCATCCCGGCCATCGTGGACAAGCCCATCTTCGTTCTCGCACCGGTGATTTCGCTGATTCCGGCGGTCATGGCGTTCGCGGTGGTGCCGTTCGGGCCGACCGTGTCCATGTTCGGGCACCGGACGCCGTTGCAGCTCACCGATATGCCGGTCGGGGTGCTCTACATCCTGGCCATGGCCTCGGTCGGCGTGTACGGCATCGTGCTCGCGGGCTGGGCGTCCGGTTCCACCTATCCGCTGCTGGGCGGGCTGCGCTCGACCGCGCAGGTGATCTCCTACGAGATCGCCATGGCGTTGTGCTTCGCGGCGGTGTTCCTGCTGTCGGGCACCATGGCGACCTCGGGAATCGTGAAGGCGCAGTACGGAACCTGGTATGTGTTCCTGCTGCTGCCGTCGTTCCTGATCTACGCGGTGTCCATGGTCGGTGAGACCAACCGCGCGCCCTTCGACCTCCCCGAGGCCGAGGGCGAACTGGTCGGCGGCTTCCACACCGAGTACTCGTCGCTGAAGTTCGCCATGTTCATGATGGCCGAGTACATCAACATGGCAACGGTTTCCGCGCTCGCCACCACGCTGTTCTTCGGCGGCTGGCACGCACCGTTCCCGATCAGCCTGTGGGCGGGCGCCAACTCCGGCTGGTGGCCGATGATCTGGTTCGTCGGCAAGGTGTGGACGTTCCTGTTCGTGTTCATCTGGCTGCGCGGCACGCTGCCCCGCCTGCGCTACGACCAGTTCATGAACCTCGGCTGGAAGCTGCTGATCCCGGTCTCGCTGGCCTGGGTCATGTTCGTGGCGACGCTGCGGGTGCTGCAGAACAACGGGATTCACATCCAGACCGCGGGCATGGTGATCGGCGGACTGCTGGTCTCGGCGCTGCTGCTGGGCGTGGTGCTGCGGGCCGGGCATGCCGGCGACGACCGCACCAAGGCCGCACCCGACGCGGACGCGACCCGCATGTACTCGGAATTCCCGGTCCCGCCCATGCCGGCCGGACCGGCCGTGGCCGGACCGAAACCCGGTCTGCTGGAACCGCTGGGCGGCTTCTTCGTCACCGCCTCGACCATGTTCAAGAAGCCCAATACCGAGATGTACCCCGAGGTCAAGACGCCGACCGCGCCGCGCTATCACGGCCGGCACCAGCTCAACCGGCATCCCGACGGCCTAGAGAAGTGCATCGGCTGCGAGCTGTGCGCGTGGGCCTGCCCGGCCGACGCCATCTACGTCGAAGGCGCGGACAACACCGAGAACGAACGCTTCTCTCCCGGTGAGCGTTACGGGCGCGTCTACCAGATCAACTACCTGCGCTGCATCGGCTGCGGCCTGTGCATCGAGGCCTGCCCCACCCGGGCGCTCACCATGACCAACGAGTACGAACTGGCCGACGACAACCGGGCCGACCTCATCTACGAGAAGCAGAACCTGCTCGCGCCGATGGAGCCGGGCATGATCGCCCCGCCGCACGCCATGTACCCGGGCGCGGACGAGGGCAGCTACTACCGCGGTGAAGTCCCCGGCGCGCCGAGCGAACTGGCCGGATCCGAAGGAGTGAAGCGATGATCGGCTACCTGGCGCAAGGCGCGCACGATGTGGTCGTCACGCACACCTCCACCGGTGAGGCCGTGCAGTTCTGGATCCTCGCCGTGGTGGCGGTGCTGGGCGCACTCGGCATGGTGTGCGCCCGCAAGGCCGTGCACTCGGCGCTGTGCCTGGCGGCGACCATGATCACGTTGTCCGCGTTCTACATTGCGCAGAGCGCGCTGTTCCTGGGCATCGTGCAGATCGTCGTGTACACCGGCGCGGTCATGATGCTGTTCCTGTTCGTGCTCATGCTCGTCGGCGTCGACTCGACCGAGTCGCTGAAGGAGACGCTGCGCGGGCACCGGCTGTCGGTGGTGTTCGTCGGGCTCGGGTTCGGGATGCTGCTCATCGCGGGCATCGCGCGCGGTATGGGCGCGAACAGCGTCGCGGAGACCGGGCCGGGGCTGGGTGGCAACGACACCATCGGCGCCCTGGCCGAACTCATCTTCATGCGTTACGTGTGGGCGTTCGAACTGACCGGTGCACTGCTCATCACCGCCACCATCGGCGCCATGGTGCTCGCGCATCGGGAGCGGTTCGGGCCGCGCATGGATCAGCGTGAACAGTCCAAACAGCGCTTCCGCGAAGGCAAGCGGGTCACGCCGCTGCCGACGCCCGGCGTGTACGCCCGCCACAATGCCGTCGACACTCCGGCGCGGCTGCCCGACGGATCCTTCGAGGAACAGTCGGTCAGCACGATTCTGCGGCATCGCCGCGATCGCGCCCACACCGAGGCCGTGGTGCTCACCGTCGGGAACGGCAACGGCCACAACGGTAATGGTCATAACGGCAATGGCGAGCGCAACGGCAACGACTCCCCCGAGGAAGGCCAGCGGTGAATCCGGACAACTATCTGTATCTCTCGGCTCTGCTCTTCACGATCGGCGCCGCCGGAGTGCTGGTGCGCCGCAATGCGATCGTCGTCTTCATGTGCATCGAGCTCATGCTCAATGCGGTGAACCTCGCCTTCGTCACCTTCGCCCGGCTGCACGGGAACCTCGACGGGCAGGTGTTCGCGTTCTTCACCATGGTGGTCGCCGCCGCCGAAGTCGTTGTCGGACTGGCGATCATCATGACCATCTTCCGCGCCCGTCGCTCGACCTCGGTCGACGACGCCAACCTGCTCCGGTACTGACATGAGTACCGCACAGATGATGCTCTGGCTGCTGCCGGCGCTGCCCCTCGGCGGCGCCGCCTTCCTGCTGCTGGTCGGCAAGTTCAGCGACAAGTGGGGTCACCTGCTCGGCTGCGTCATGGCGCTGGCCTCCTTCGGGGTCGCGGCGTGGGCGTTCTCCGACATGCTGGATCGGTCGAATGCGCAACGGGCCGTGCACTATTCGCTGTTCGAATGGGTGCCGGTCGCGGGATTCAAGGCGGACTTCGCCTTCCAGCTCGATCAGCTCTCCATGTGCTTCGCGCTGCTGATCACCGGTGTGGGATCGCTGATCCACATCTACTCGGTCGGTTACATGGCCCACGATCCGGGGCGGCGGCGGTTCTTCGCGTACCTCAACCTGTTCCTGGCCGCCATGCTGGTGCTGGTTCTCGCCGACAACTACCTGATGCTCTACCTCGGCTGGGAAGGCGTCGGCCTGGCGTCCTACCTGCTCATCGGGTTCTGGCACGAGAAGCCCACTGCCGCAGCGGCTGCCAAGAAGGCGTTCGTGGTCAACCGGGTCGGTGACATGGGGCTCGCCATCGCCTTGATGGTCATGTTCGCCACCTTCGGCAGCGTCGACTTCCGGACCGTGTTCGGGGCGGTCGAGCATGCGGGCGGCGGGACCGTCACGATCATCGGGTTGCTGCTGCTGATCGGGGCGTGCGGAAAGTCCGCGCAGGTGCCGCTGCAGTCCTGGCTCGGGGACGCGATGGAAGGCCCGACCCCGGTGTCGGCGCTCATTCACGCGGCCACCATGGTGACCGCCGGTGTGTACCTGATCGCGCGGTCCAATCCCATCTTCGATCTCTCTCCCGGTGCGCGAGCGGCCGTCATGGCGGTCGGTGCGATCACGCTGTTGTTCGGTGCGATCGTCGGCTGCGCCAAGGACGACATCAAGAAGGCGCTGGCGGCCTCCACCATGAGTCAGATCGGATACATGGTGCTGGCAGCGGGACTCGGGCCGATCGGGTACGCGGCAGCGATCATGCATCTGCTGACACACGGGTTCTTCAAGGCCGGACTCTTCCTCGGTGCGGGGTCGGTCATGCATGCCATGAACGACGAGACCGATATGCGCCGCTACGGCGGACTGCGGAAACTGCTGCCCATCACCTACGTGACCTTCGGGCTGGGATATCTTGCGATCCTCGGTGTTCCGCCGTTCGCGGGGTTCTTCTCCAAGGATCGGATCATCGAGGCGGCGTTCGCGCACGGTGGATTCGGCGGCATCGTCACCGGATTGGTGGCGCTGGCCGGTGCGGGCATCACCGCGTTCTACATGACTCGCGTCATGATCTTCACCTTCTTCGGTGAACCGCGCTGGAAGGAAGACACCCACCCGCACGAGGCTCCGGCCTCCATGACCGGGCCGATGATTCTGCTGGCCTTCGGATCCGTGGCCTCCGGCTTCCTGCTCTGGTACGGGTCGGCGCTGCAGAACTGGCTGGCGCCGGTGGTCGGCATCGAGCACGCGGAACCGATCATCCCGACCTGGGCGATCACCTTCTTCGCGCTCGCCGTCGTCGCCGCGGGCATCTGGGTGGCCTACGACCAGTACGCCGCCAAGCCCATCCCCGAAACCGCGCCGGAGGGCACGCCGCTCACCGAGGCCGCACGCCGCGACCTCTACGGCGACGCCTTCAACGAGGCCGCGTTCATGCGGCCCGGGCAGCATCTGACCCGTTCGCTGGTCTTCGTCGACACTCGCGGTATCGACGGGCTGGTCAACTCGACCGCCGCGGTCATCGGCGGCCTGTCCGCCCGGATCCGGCGGGTGCAAACCGGATTCGTGCGCTCCTACGCCCTGTCCATGTTCACCGGCGCGGCCCTGGTGGTCGCCGCCCTGCTGGCGGTGAGGTTGTTTTGAGTGACTTTCCTTGGCTGACAACGCTGTGGGTGACACCGATGGTCGGGGCCGCGCTGGTGCTGCTGCTCCCGGCCAAATGGCGGACCGGGGCGCGCTCGTTCGCGCTACTGGTGTCGCTGGGCACGCTCGGGGTCGGGATCTACCTGGCCACGCAGTTCGTGCCCGGTGGGGATCAGTATCAGTTCGTCGAAAACCATGAATGGATACCGGCGTTCGGGGCGGGATACACGCTCGGGCTGGACGGTATCGCGCTGGTGCTGGTGCTGCTCACCGCCGGACTGGTGCCGCTGCTGATTCTGGCCGGCTGGCAGGACGATCGGGAAGTCGGGACCGGGCGGCGGGTGTCGCACACCTATATGGCGCTCACCCTGATGGTCGAGGCCATGGTGCTGATCTCGTTCACCTCCTTGGACATTCTGCTGTTCTACGTGTTCTTCGAGGTCATGCTCATTCCGATGTACTTCCTCATCGGCGGGTTCGGGCCGCGGACCGGGGATGTGACCATCCGGCAGCAGCGGTCGCGGGCGGCCGTGAAGTTCCTGCTGTACAACCTGTTCGGCGGGCTCATCATGCTGGCCGCGGTCATCGGGCTGTACGTGCTCACCGCGCGGCAGAAGCTCGGCACCGACGGTGGCGGGACCTTCGATTTCCGGACCGTCATGGAGGCGGCCAACTCCGGGCACCTCGGGGCCGGGCCGGGGGTGCTGAACGCGCTGTTCCTCGGGTTCATGTTCGCGTTCGCGGTGAAGGCGCCGCTGTGGCCGTTGCACACCTGGCTGCCGGATGCCGCGGTCGCGGCCACACCGGCGAGTGGTGTGCTCATGATGGCGGTGGTCGACAAGGTCGGGACCTTCGGCATGTTGCGGTACTGCCTGCTGCTGTTCCCGCACGCCACCTCGACTTACGCGCCATTGATCAGTGTGCTGGCGGTGATCGGGATCATCTACGGGGCGTTGCTGGCCATCGGGCAGACCGATGTCATGCGGCTCATCGCCTATACGTCGATCTCGCACTTCGGGTTCATCATTCTCGGGATCTTCGCGCTCACCACGCAGGGCGGGACCGGGGCGACGCTGTACATGGTCAATCACGGAATCTCCACTGCGGCACTGTTCCTCATCGCCGGGTTCCTGGTTTCGCGGCGCGGGACGCGGCTCATCGCCGAGTTCGGTGGGGTGCAGAAGGTCGCGCCGATTCTGGCGGGGACGTTCTTCATCTCCGGTCTGGCGACGCTCTCCTTGCCGGGGCTCGCACCGTTCATCAGCGAATTCCTGGTGCTGATCGGCACATTCACGCGGTACCCGGTGGCGGCCATCTTCGCGGCCACCGCGCTGGTGCTCGCCGCGCTGTACGTGCTGTGGATGTACCAGCGGATGATGACCGGGCCCGTGAAGAAGGGCAATGAGAAGCTCTATGACCTGCTGCCGCGCGAAATGGTCGTGGTGGTGCCGCTCATCGCGGCGCTGCTGTTCCTCGGGGTGTACCCGAAACCCATTCTGAACGCGGTCGATCCTGCGGTGGCGAACACCCTCACCACCATCGGTCAGCACAATCCGGCGCCGGCAGTGCAGCCGGAAGCCGCCCAGCAGCCCAGCGGAGGTGCTCAGAAGTGAACGGAACACCCCTGATCCTCGCCGCCTCGGTGCCCGCACCGAGCATCGAATACCGCGATCTGTCGCCGATGCTCATCGTGTTCGGCGTCGCGGTGGCGGGCGTGCTCGTGGAAGCGTTCGCGCCCAGGCGATTCCGCTATCTGATGCAGTTGATACTCGGACTGGGCGGTATGGGCGTTGCGCTGGGTGCGGTGATCGGCCTGCGCAATGTCCGCGAGACCGCGATGGTCGGGGCGGTCGCCATCGACGGGGTGAGCCTGTTCCTGCAGGGCACCATCCTCGTGGTGTCGATCCTCGGACTGCTGTTCCTCGCCGAACGGCGCGCGGACCGGCAGCCGATCCTGCGCGAAGGACCCGGCACCTGGAGTCTCGCGGCCGCCCGCGGCGTCGACGCGTTCGCGCCGCAGGCCGCGGCCATGCCCGGCAGCTCCGACGAAATCGCCGCCACCCGAGCGGGAGTCGCGACCACCGAGGTCTTCCCGCTCACCCTGTTCGCGGTCGCGGGGCTCATGCTCTTCCCGGCCTCCAACGACCTGCTGACCATGTTCATCGCATTGGAAGTGCTGTCACTTCCGCTGTACCTGCTGTGCGGGCTGGCGCGACGCCGCCGGTTGCTCTCGCAGGAAGCGGCGCTGAAATACTTCCTGCTCGGGGCGTTTTCCTCCGCCTTCTTCCTGTACGGCATGGCGCTGCTCTACGGCTACGCCGGCACCGTCCGCCTCGCGGGCATCGCCGATGCGGTGACCCGTGATTCGAGCAAGTCCCACACCCTGGCACTGCTGGGCGTGGCCATGCTCGCCGTCGGCTTGCTCTTCAAGATCGGCGCCGTCCCCTTCCAATCCTGGATCCCCGACGTCTACCAGGGCGCACCCACCGCGGTGACCGCATTCATGGCCGCCGCCACCAAGATTGCCGCAGTCGGTGCCATGTTGCGCGTCCTGTATGTTGCAGCCCCCGGCCTCCGCAACGACTGGCGCCCCGTCCTGGCGGCGATCGCCATCCTCACCATGGTCATCGGCGCCATCCTCGCCATCACCCAAACCGACATGAAGCGCATGCTCGCGTATTCCTCTGTGGCCCATGCCGGTTTCATCCTCACGGCCCTGGTAGCAGCCAACACCAACGGCATCTCCTCGGTCCTCTTCTACCTGGCCGTCTACGGCATCGGCACCTTGGGCGCCTTCGCCGCAGTAAGCCTGGTCCGAGACGAATCCGGCGACGAAGCAACATCTCTCCCCGCGTGGGCCGGAATGGGCCGCCACTCCCCCTGGCTCGCAACAATCTTCTCCCTCTTCCTCCTCTCCTTCGCCGGCATCCCCCTCACCAGCGGCTTCATCGCCAAATTCGCCGTCTTCGAAGCAGCCTCCTCCAGCAACTCCTCCTACCTCGTAATCGTCGGCGTAATCTCCAGCGCCATAGCCGCCTTCTTCTACATCCGAGTAATCGTCCTAATGTTCTTCACCGACCCCCCAACCCCCACCCCCACAGTCGTCTCCCCCACCATGACAACCTCCGTAGTAGCCCTAACAGCCGCCACAACCCTGGCCCTGGGCATCTACCCCCAACCCCTCCTCGACCTCGCCAAACACGCAGCCACCTTCACCCCCTAACCCCGGCCCGCCGCCCCCGCGGCGGGCCGCCCCATTTCCCCCGGTGTGTCCCCACACCACCGCCCAAACCCGTCCACAACGCAATGCGAAGGCACTACCTTCAAGAGATGGCGGAGACCGGCGACCCCATCGCGGCCGAAGACCCTGCAAAGTTCCTCGACGCCTTGGTCTTCGACGACACCGCGGCGCCCCAGCAATTGCCTCCCACGATCGACGAGATCGAACACGGCATGGTCACCATCCCCCTCAACCTCCCAAAGGAAATGCGCGACCGCCTCCGAGAAGTAGCCGCCGCCCACTGCATCACCCCCACCATGCTCATCCGCCAATTCATCGACATGGGCCTGGCCGCCGAACAACTGGCGGCTGCTGCGGCAGCTGGCGAGCTGATATTCGGCGAAACCCTCGACGCCGCCACGGTGCTGCCGTCACGCGAAGTGCGACCTGACTCCGCGCCAGATAGCCTGACCTGACACAAGTCCAGCAGAAGAGCGCTCCGACACGGCCGGAGCGCTCTTCTCCTTTGCATACAACCGAGAGTCAGGCCGTTCGCCGTCCGTCAAGCATGGTCAAGCATCCGCCGAAACTCTGCCGCGTGAGGTCCGGACAGTGCTGCCCTCCTCGAAACGATCATTCACACAAGTGTGAACATTATCGATCCTGAAAACAATAGAGGTACCGTGGTGTCGTGAAGTCCGTCGAACTACTGCTCCATCCGGTCCGGTTGCGCATCGTCGAGGCCTTCCTGGGCGACCGGGAACTGACCACCGCCGCCCTGAGCGCGGAACTGGACGATGTGCCCGCGGGCAGCCTGTATCGCCATATCGCTCGGCTGGTCGAGCACGATGTACTCGAGATCGTCGCGGAACGACGCGTACGCGGCACCACAGAGCGCACCTACGCCCTGCGCGCGGACAAGACCTCCATCGACCCGGAGCAGCTGGCCGGTATGAGCGCCGATGACCATCGAGCCGCGTTCCTGGCCTACATCGCGGGCCTGGTGGCCGATTTCGATCGGTACACCGAGGACGGCGATATCGACCTCGTCCGCGACGGGGTCGGGTACCGGACCCTCGGAATGTGGCTCGACGACGCCGAATTCATCGAGTTCATCGCCGACCTGCGCAAGGTCGTCGAACCGCGCCTGGCCAACAAGGAGACCGCCGAACGCTCGCTCCGGCTCATGCGCACGGTCTTCCTGCCGGGCGTCAGGGCTCGAGGTCGATGACGCCCTTGCCGGTTGCGATGTCCAGGGGGACGGAGACCTGATCGTGGGATATGAGCCAGATGTTGTCGATCTTTCGGAGGCCGTAGGTTGCCCGGACCCACATGCCGGGGGTCGGCGTGCCGTTGGCGAGAGTGCCGGTCAGGCGGGCAAAGGCGTGAGCGAAGGCTATATCGAGGCCCGTGGTGATGGTCAGGTCGCGGATTTCGTAGGTGACCGTGTCGAAGAAGGTGAAGACGGTTGACCAGTTCTTCAGCTTCGCCGTGACTCCGACATGCTGGAGTGGAGGCTCGATGTCGAAGGAGATGACGTCGGGGCTGTAGAGGCACTGCAGGGCTTCGAGGTCCTTGGTGTGAAGGGCCTCGCGTATCTTGTCGAACTGGTGGCGGATCTGGGCTTCTTCGGTCTTGTCGGGGCTGGTCATGGTCGGCTCCTCTGGGCTCGGGGTCACTGGATTCGACGACGCAGGGTGTGGAAATGTCAGGGCGGCTCACAAATCCGGGTGCTGAATCGTCGAATCGGTGAGGGACACGGGAACCGAAGGAGACGACCATGACCGACCCGCAGTTGGCCGCCGTGATCAGTGAGCGCCGCAAGTTGATCAATCTTTCTTATCGGTTGCTCGGTTCGCTCGCCGAGGCCGAAGACGTGGTGCAGGAGACGTATACGCGGTGGTACTCGCTGTCCGAGGGGCAGCGGGAGGAAGTCGCGGTGCCGGGTGCTTGGCTGACCACGGTCGCCAGCCGGATCTGCCTCGATCTGCTGGGCTCGGCGCGGACCCGGCGGGAACAGTATGTGGGCGAATGGATTCCGGAGCCGATACCTGGACGGTCCGAGTGGCTCGATGGGTCCTATGCTGCCGATCCTGCGGACCGGGTCACCCTGGATGAGTCGATCAGCATGGCGTTTCTCGTTGTACTGGATTCCATGACGCCGGCCGAGCGGGTGGCGTTCGTTCTGCACGACGTTTTCCGGTACTCCTTCGCGGAGGTTGCCGAGATCGTCGGGCGCACGCCCGCGGCCTGCCGTCAGCTTGCTTCCAGCGCGCGGCGGCGCATCCAATCCTCGCGGGAGCCGTCGAGCGAGGAGCGTGCCGATGTGGTCCGGGACTTCAAACGGGCTTGGGAGACAAAGAATATCGAGGCGCTGATCGGGCTGCTCGATCCGCGGGCGATCGCTACCGCCGATGGCGGCGGCCTGGCCCTGGCCTTCCTCGACCCGATCAGCGGTGGCGAGCAGGTTGCCCGCGCTTGGATGGAGATCGCGGCCCGCAGCCCCGAGATCACGCTGCTGGAGCGCACGGTGAACGGCCAGCCCGGCCTCGTCGCGGAGCTCGACGGCGTCATCGTCTCCGTCTACGCATTCGATGTTTCGGACGGCCGCATCACTCGCATCTGGGTGATCCGGAACCCGGAGAAGCTGCGGCCCTGGACAGCCGGTTAGTCAGTCGATTGCGCAGCTGATGGCGATGATCGCATCGGAGAAGGCGGGGTTGGGGTCTTCGCTGTTGACGCTGAGGGTCACGGCGGCACCCTTCGGCGTGATGAAGGAGACGGTGCTGAAGCCGGGGATCCCGCCGGCGTGGCCCCAGAGATCCTTCGACTCTTTGCCACACGGCATTTGGAAGCGGATCAGGCCCAGCCCGTAGTTCATTTCCGGCGACATGGGCCGGGTCTGCTTCATTTGAGTGAGTTGCGCTGGGGGAAGCAGCTTTCCGGACAGCAGCGCGGTGAAGAAGGTGTTCAGGTCGGCACCCGTGGAGATCATGGCGCCGGCGGCGCCCGCCCAGGCCGCGTCCATACCGGTCACGTCGACCCAGTTGCCGTCGACCTTGCGATAGCCGAGCGGGTGCGGATCGCGCAGGGTGGTGTCGCCGGGCAAAGGGAAGTAGGTGTCGCGCATCGCAAGCCGGTCGAGAATCCGACTACTGATCTCGGCCGCGAGCGTGTGACCGGTGACATGTTCGATCAGCATGTCGAGAAGTACGTAATTGGTGTTGGTGTAGCGGAATTCGGATCCCGGCTCGAACTGCGGGGGCATCGTCATCGCGATGCGGACCAGATCAGCAGGAGTGAAGTCGCGGTAGGCCTTGCCATCCGACGTCTGATCCAGCTGCTGCGGCAACTTGTGGGTGACATCCTCGGGAGCGAAGTCCGGTAGGCCGCTGGTGTGCTGAAGCAGTTCGTGAACCGTGATGCGGGACCCGTCATTGCCATTGCCCTGCACCACGCCCGGCAGATACCGGTCGATCGGCGCGTCGAGATCGACCGCCCCCTCGGCGACGAGTTGCAGGACGACCGTCGAAACGAATGCCTTGGTAACGCTCCCGATTCGGATGTGCGCTCCCTCAGGATAGGGAGCACCAGTAGCAAGATCGCCCGCGCCCGCCGTAACAGTGTGCTGTCCCGCGGAATCGGTGATGACGGCCTGTGTACCAGGCAGCCCCGAGCGGATCGCGGCGGTCAGCGCGTCGGAGACTTCAGCAGGTGGTGCTACCGGATTCGCCGTCGGGGTCTTGCCGCAGCCGGCAACGGCCAGCAATGTCGTGCCCAGCACGAGCGCGAGGACCGCTCGGTGCCGGCCATACCACCGAAATATGTTCGCACGCAAACTGTTGTCTCCCTCACGCGACCGATATCCGTCGCATTCGACGCTAGGGAGGGAGACCGTCCAGGCCTATCCGGTAACCCCCGGAGTTGGCCCTGATGTCTCACTACACCTGAAGTCGTACTAGAAGACGAAACTGCGCAGAGCCAGGAAGCGGAGGCCGCCGACCACCGCCATGACCGCGATCATCGCTGTCGCCTGAACGACATCGCTCAGACCGGGAGCCCAGCAGTCGAGGGCAGCCAGTACGGCTGTGGTGACCAGCAAGCCGACCAGCGCCAAGCCACCGCCCTCCCACTGTGCCTTGAACCAGGTGACATCGGTGGCCGCATTGAAAGTCAGCCGCCGGTGCAGCTCGTTCGCGATGATCGTGCTGACGATCGAGCCGGCGATATTGGCGACCAGCGGATCGAGTCCGGTCAGCGCCGTGAACAGCAGCACGTAGGTGACATTGCTGGCACCGCCCACCAGCGCGAACCGGATCAGCTGGGCGAGCACGTGATTGCTGCGCAGCATCGCGGAGGCGTCGATGTCGAAGGCCTGCCGCGGCCAGGGAGCGGCGATTGCTGTGCTGTTCATGCCACATACCGTCGCCGCCCCCGCTGACACCGACCTGTCGTGGACCTGTCACGGATCTGACGCGGCAAGCACGTCGTGGTCCCGCGACAACCCCGGACGTCAGGAAGCTCGCGGTTCGACCTTGCTCACGACCGCGAGTTCGTGTTCGATAGCCACTGCCGCATAATGCATTCCGGTCGCCCGCAATTGCGCGATGCGGCGATAGACCGCGTCCAGACCGTAGTCCGAGACGACATTGGCGATCCCGATCCGCCTGCCCTGGTCGACGCCGACCGATATTGCGATGGTGCTCGTCATAGTCACGGCTCTCCCACAGATTGCCCCGTGCCCCGCACGGACAGAATAGCGCAGTGCACGTGCATCGGCACGTGCGGAGGCTGAATGAGCGCGGTGTAATCGGTTGTGGCACACTCGGGTACGCGAAACGAGCGCCGACAGGGAGTCGCAGTGAGGAACGATCGGACCGCCGCCGCGGTGATCATGGACGGGGCCGGTCAGGACGAGGACCCGGCACTCCTGCGCCGAGTACTCGGCGCCCGCCTGCGACGACTGCGCGAAACGGCCGGGATCAGCGGCGAAGCCGCCGGCCGCACCATCCGCGCCTCGCATTCCAAGATCAGCCGCCTGGAGGCCGGCCGGGTCGGCTTCCGCGCCAGGGACATCGACGACCTGCTCACCCTCTACGGCGTCATCGACCCCGCCGTACGAGCCGAATACGCGCAACTCGCCAGCCGTGCGAACGCCATCGGCCGCTGGGAGAACGACGCGGACCTGATACCCCTCCGGCAGGACACCTACGTCGCCCTGGAGGACGCGGCAGCCATCATCCGCTGCTACGCACCGGGTTTGGTGCCCGAACTGGTCCGCACCCCCTCCTACGCCCACACCGTCAGCGCCATCGCGCACCGCGAACCGGCCGCCGACATCCAGCGGCGCGTCGAACTGCTCATGCGCCGCCAGCACCTGCTCACCCGTCCCGGCGCGCCGAAGGTGTGGTTCGTGATCGAGGAAGCCGCCCTGCGCCGCCCGATCGGCGGCAACGAGGTCTGGCAGACCCAATTGGATCACCTCGCCGACCTGGCGGTGCGCCCCAATATCACCGTGCAGGTGCTGCCCGACTACGTCGGCGGCCCCGCGATCAGCAGTGTCCCCTTCACCGTGTTGCGTTTCGCCGCACCGGAACTCAGCGACCTCGTCCACCTGCATCACGCCACCGGCACGCAGTTCCTGGACAAACGCGCCGACCTCGACCGCTACAACTCGATCTGGTCGCGGCTGTGCGTGTGCGCCACCCCGCCGGAGCAGACCCTCGAGGTCATCGACACCATCAGGTCGAGCCACACACTCGACGCCTAATCAACGACCGGAGTCAGAACAAACCCTATGCCTGACAACAGCATTGGCACGCCGCTGCCCACCGAGATCGACACCACCATCGCCCACGAGGCCCGCGTCTACGACTACTGGCTCGGCGGCAAGGAGAACTACCCGGCCGACCGCGCGCTGGGCGACATCATCGCCGGGCACATCCCCACCATCAAGACCATGGCCCGCGCCAATCGCGCCTTCCTGGGCCGCGCGGTCCGCTACCTGGTCAACGAGGCCGGGATCACCCAGTTCCTCGACATCGGCACGGGCATCCCCACCGCCGGCAACACCCACGAGGTCGCACAGCAGCTCGACCCCGCCGCGCGGATCGCGTACGTGGACAAGGATCCGATCGTGCTCGCGCACGCCCGCGCGCTCATGGACAGCACCCCGCAGGGCCGCACCCAGTTCCTGCACGCCGACCTGCACGATCCGCGCTCGATTCTCGATCACCCGGCCCTCGCCGAGACCCTCGATCTGTCGCAGCCGGTCGCGATCATGCTCGTCGCGATCATGATGTACTTCCACGACAACGATCACCCCGAGGAGATCATCGCAACCCTCCTCGACGCCGTCCCCACAGGCAGCTACCTCGTAATCACGCACCCCACAGCCGATTTCGACCCCGAGGCCATGGCCGGTGTCGCCGCCTCGGCGCAGGCGTCCGGCATCGATTTCCACCCGCGCAGCAAGTCCGAGACCGCCGCGCTCTTCGAAGGCACCATCCTCGTCGACCCGGGTATCTCCCCGGTCGCCACCTGGCGCACCGACCTCACCGATCGCCCTGCCGCGGTCGAGGACGCCGACAGCGCCTGGTACTGGTCGGGAATCGGCCGCAAGGCCTGAGTTCAGCCCACACGCTCGGAGGGGAGTGACGCAGCGCCGGCCCATCGGTTCAGGGCCGCTTCCAGGCCGGTGCTGTCCGCGGTATCGGATGCCCAGGCGACCACTCCGTCCGGACGTACCAATACCCCGGCCGGGGTCGCATGGTCATCGGTCACGCTGATCACGCGCCCATCCCAAGTCGCAGCGAGCTGGGCGAATACACCGTCCGGCGTGCGATCGAGCAGCAGGAATCCTCCGCCGTGCCCGTGGTCGGCGAGCCGTGAGCCGTCCCGCAGATACAGATCGGGCACGAACCGGCCGACGAGCGGGTGGTCGCCCGGCAGGTCGAAATGCTGTGCGACACCCGAGATCTGCTTGACCGCGAAGGTCGCGCCGTCCCGGGTGCCGAGCAGCTGAGCGATGACCTCGCGCAGCGCGGCGGACTTGGAATCCCCGCGCAGCACGCCGATCTGGGCCCGAGTCCAGTCCAAGACCCAGGCGCCGAGCGGATGCCGTTCGGCCTCATAGGTGTCGAGCAATCCTTCCGGAGCCCACCCGGCAACCACGGCGCCGAGCTTCCACCCCAGATTCATCGCGTCACCGACCCCGAGATTGAGCCCCTGACCACCGAACGGTGAGTGCACGTGCGCGGCATCACCGGCCAGCAGCACCCGTCCCGACCGGTAGGTCGCAGCCTGGCGAGCATTGTCACTCCAGCGAGAAGCATTGCCGCGCAGTGCGGTCAGCGTGACATCGGTGCCCGAGACACGGCGCAGACTGGCCTGTAGCGCTTCCAGGGTGACCGGCGCCGGACGGTCTGCGGGACCGCCGTCGAACTCCACGGTGACGAGCCGCCCGGGCTGCGGACCGACGCGGTACACGCCCTGCGTCGTCCACGTCCACCCGTTCGCGAGCTGCTCCGGATCGGCAATGTCGGCGATCGCCATGTACCCCGTGAGTTCGGCGTCGGTGCCGGGGAATTCGATGCCCGCGAGCTTGCGCACGGCACTGTGCCCGCCATCGCATCCGACCAGCCACCCGGTGCGCACGGTGCCCGCAGTGGTGCCGACGAGCACTCCGTCACCGGTATCCTCGAGCCCGGTGACCTCGACCCCGCGATGCACGGGAATCCCCAGTCGTGCAACATGTTCGGCCAGTATCTCCTCGAACTGCGGCTGCGGCACCAACTTCGCTCCGTCGACCGCGGCGTGCGCGGCCAGATCGGGATCGGACCAGTCGACGAGGTTCGGATCGAGCGTCATGCCCGCGAAGTGCCCGGTGAACCTGGTATCGGGCGCAGGCCGGTCACTCGCCTGCTTGCCGTCGCCCACGCGGGCGAAGGATCCCATCCGCTCGAGCATCTCGCGCTGCACCCGCTCGGCGGCGGGCCGCAGCCCGCGGCGGTCGAGCGCCTCGGCCGCGGGCGTGTTGATCGCGCCCGCTTTCATCGCTCCGGTCGGCTCGGCCAGTCGCTCGAGGATCTGCACCTTCACACCGGAGAGCGCCAGCTCAGCGGCAAGCACGAGGCCTACCGGCCCGGCGCCGACCACGGTCACGTCCATGTCTTGATTCAATTCGATATTCACGAACACTGTTCTACATGCGAACACCGTTCGTGTCAATGTATAGTGGCCGGGTGAACGCCAAAGACCGACGTGCGGCGCGCTATCAGCCGCCGAGCCCCGACACGGCTCCCCGGACGCGCGGCCGCAAGGCCCTGATCACCGTCGACCAGGTCGTCGACACCGCGCTGGACCTCGTCGCCACCGAGGGCTTCGAGGCCCTGACCATGCGAAAGCTGGCCACCGCACTCGACACCGGACCCGCCTCGCTCTACGCCCACGTGGTCAACAAGGCCGACCTCGACGAGCTGCTCATCGGCCGCCTGTGCTCGGAACTCGCACTGCCCGAACCCGATCCGGCGGCCTGGCGCGACCAGATCCGCGACGTCTGCGTCCAGATCCGCGACCGGTACCTGAGGTTCCCGGGCATCTCCCGCGCCGCCCTCGCGATGTTCCCCACCGATCTGGAGATCGTGCGCGTCAGCGAAGGCATGCTCGCGATCCTGCTCGCGGGCGGCCTCGCTCCCCAGTCCGCCGCCTGGGCCGCCGACGCCCTGCTGCTGTACGTGTCCGCCTACTGCCTCGAAGCCTCGGTCGTCACCCAGCGATCGGCACAGGACGATGCCGCATGGGTCCTGGACCGCGACGAACTGGTCCGCCGCTTCACTGCCCTGCCGGCCGACACCTTCCCCAACACCACCCGCTACGCGGCCGAGATCACCGCCGGCGAAGGCCACGACCGCTTCGACTTCACCCTCGCCGCGATGATCGACGGCTTCACCCGCCGCTAGCCGCCGTGGCATGCCGCAGGTGTTCCACCTGCTCGGCGGCCTCGTCGAGGCGGTCGAGGTCGTCGACCTTCCAGGGCGCGGCGGTCTTCATCACCACCAGGTGATCGATCCCGAGATCATTGAATCCCGCTGCGCGAGCGGCGAGTTCGGCCGCGGTCTCGCCGGGGCGCAGGTGGGTGCTGACCGTCTTCTCGATCGCGTCGAACGACCGATCCGCGGCGGCGCAGTGCTCGGCCAGCACGCCGAGCTTATGGGTGATCGTCTTGCCGTTGTCCGGAATGTCATAGAGGTTGCAGGCCTGGGCATATCGGGCGACCAGCCGCAATGTCTTCTGCTCCCCCGCCCCCGCGATGAGAATCGGCGGGTGCGGACGGCTCACGGAATTCGGCGAATTGATCGGCCGCTCAGCGTGAAAATACTTGCCGTGGAACGGATCATCGCCGCCGGACCACGTTTGCAGGGCGAATTGCAGGGTCTCTTCGAGGCGTTCGAACCGTTCCGCGGTCGGCGGCAGGAACATTCCGGTCGATTCCGCCTCGAATTGGTGATATCCGGCCCCGATGCCGAGCCAGGCGCGGCCGCGGGAAAGAACGTCCACCGTGGTCACGGCCTTCACCAGGAGCATCGGTGCACGGAAGGTCGCCGCGGTCACCATGGTGCCGAGCCGGACCCGGTGCGTGAGCGCCGCGAAGTAGCCGAGCGTGCTGTAGGCCTCGAGGATCTCCTGGTCAGGATCGGTGCCGGGGGCGAGTTGCAGCAGATGATCGGTGACCCAGACCGTATCGAAGCGGCCCTCGTCAGCGCGCCGCACCAGCCGCTCCAGGCTCGCCGGGATTTCGGCCGGACCGCCGGTCCAGGAGAAGTTGCTGATACTCAAGCTGATTCGCATGGTGAGCTCCACAGAGAAGGCCGATGTAAGACACTGGCAAGTCTGATCGGCCCGTTACGACCGCACATCCGTCGCGGCACGTAACGAATGAGTACGCATCGCGGCGCTGGTACGAACTCGCTCCCCGGAGATCGACTACGACTTATGATGTCTGTGCATTTTTGGCAGTCGACACGTTCCTTCAATGTTCGAATGACTGGAAGGGGCATACGGTGAAACGCACCATCTTCGGCCGCATCGTCGCCGCCGTAGCGGTGAGTATGTTGATTTCTGCTCCGCTCGCGGTGACCGCGAGTGCTGCGGTCGTACCGATGCATCAGCAGCCACCGGGGTCGGCCGGTGGCCCGCCACCCGATGGCCGAGATTGGCGCGACGGCGGTCCGGGCGACCGGGATCGGCACTGTGACCGCAACGGTTACTGGCATGACAACGACAATGACGGCCCCGGTCACCGCGACAATCGTTGCGACGCCTGGTAGATCACGCGGACTGTCTGCCGGGCCGGGGCCGGATGCGACACAGACGTGTCGACCGGCCCCGGCCCGCGTCGTTCAACGGTCCAGTTCGGACAGCACGGTGAGAATGAGCGCCCGCGCCTCGCGACCGTAGACGGCGGAATGCTTGAGCACATCGAACATGCGGATGTACTGCACCCGTTCGGCCGGCCGCGTGACTTGAATGCTGGCCGTGGGCGTTTCGAGCGCCACCAGGTCGTCGTCGAAGATCCAGAACCCGGCGGAGGCCACCGCCTCCCGCTCGGTCATCAGGGGGATGATGCCCAGTGAAACATTGGGCAGGGTCATGAGTTCGAGCAGCCGGCCCAGCTGACCGGCCTGGACTTCCGGCGTGCCGAACCAGGTTCGCAGCGCCTGCTCCTCGAGCACCACCGCGAAGCGCTTGCCGGCGCGGGTCAGTACCCGCTGCCGTTCGATCCGGACCGCGACCGCCTCCTCGACATCATTGGGCGCGCCCAGGAACCGGATCCAGAACGAGAGCATGGCCGCGGAGTAGTCGGGGTCTGGAACAGCCCCGGAATCACATTGTGCTCGTAGATGCGGAAGACCGTGGTCTGCTCGTAGCGACGCAGGGTGTGCGCCCCGAGCACCCGCTTCATGCCCGCCCGGGATTCCCGGCGGAACTCCAGATACGCCGTGTCCACCGCGTGCAGGGTGGCGAGCAGATCCGCGACTTGATCATCGGCGTTGCACGCCTTGCACCATTCCCAGATGTCGCGGTCCGAGGGTGGTTGAACGCCGTTCTCTATCTTGGACACTCGGGTGAAATGTTGCCCGGTCGCGGTGCCGAGCTCCCGGATGGTGAGTGCCGCGCCCGTGCGCAGCTCGCGCAGACGTGCACCGAGTGCACGGCGCGCGTCGTGCGCGGCGCTAGACGGGTCGGTAGTCACGATGGGGAATCGCCAGTTTCCGCACCGCCTCGAATGCGGTGCGGCACAGGCGGAGATCGTCCGGATCCCGCGAGAGGGTCTTGCCGGTCGCTCGACCGGCGCCCGAATAGTGGAGGTAGATCACCAGTTCGCCGTCCACGAGGTAGAAGTCGTTGCCGGGCAGCGCGATCGAGGAGACCAGTCGGCGTGGCACCCATCGAATGTCCTCGCCCGCTTCCACCATGACATGCGCAATACCGTATGACCAGTGCTGGTATTCGCTGAGTGGTTCGGACACGATCCGCACCCGGCGCACCGTGCGACCCGCCGCGACATGCCGACGCACGGTCGCGCACCACGCACTCAGCCACTCCAGGTCGTCGGATTCGCCATGGGACCATTGCCGCATATGCGGCAATTCCACTTCGGTCCCGTAGACATCGCGCATCTCGAGATGAAGTGCTTCCGTTCCGAATTCGATCAGCAGACGGTCGAACTCGTCATCGCCGATCGAGGCCACTGTCTCCCTGTTCGAAGAACGGAATCAGACGATCCGGAATCTCGACGCATGATTCTCCAACGGGGATATTCATCCGATCCAATGCTTCCGGATCGGTGACGATCCACCCTTGAACCACCCACGAGCCCCGGTCGGTGCGATATAGAGTCGGAGAGCCGGACGGATTCGAACCAGGATCTTTCGCAATGAAGGTAAGCCGCATGAGCGATCCCCTGACTGGTGGTTGCGGACTGTTGCTCAGCGAGACACCTATCGTCACGCTGCCCGCACCAGGCGTCAAGTGCACATCGTGCCTGCTCCGCTCCGGTGACACGCCATGCTGACCAGTCCGATCCGCCACTCGCAACTTTTCGCAACACGCTTCCGCTGCAGAGCCATCGGGCAATAGCGTTGTGATCAGCCCGAGCGATAACCACAGGAGAGCGGCGAATGCGGCCACAACCGTCAGCGATCGGATTCCTCCGGCACGACGTGTCCGGAGCACAACGGCAGTGGGACGAGGCCCAAATCCAGCAGCTCGCAAGAAGACTCGGCTACGACCTTTGTAAAACACTGGTATTCGGCCCGGAAACGGACAGGCCGATCCTGCGAGTGCGCACCGCCATCTCGCGAATGGAAGCCGACGCCGTGATCACGCCCAGCCTCGCGCATTTCGACGGCGAAGTACCCGACGATGTCGTGCAGGTCGCCGACATCATCACGGTGCATCCGGAAAACACCTACGCGCGCTGGGTCGTCGCGCCCGGCGACTGAATCGCCGGGTGCGGATTCCTCTCCGGATGAGCAGAACCGGTTGTCACCGGGCCTACTCGAGCGGAGAGGAATCCCGTGCACCCCGGGCTCTTTGACAGAGTGTGCAGAACTCGGGGCGCAGCGGCGTGCGGTGCGGCACGGCGGTCGAGTGTCGGCTCATGGCATCTACCTCCTTTCTCATCGGCAGCACTGCGGCTGCGGGTCATTCAGTCAGTCGTTCAGCTGTAGAGCCGCTGCACGAAGGTCGCGATGTTCTGCCGCACGCGCTCGATCTTCTCCTCGGGCGTGATCAGGTCCTCGCGATAGCGCTGCCCGAGGGCGGGACGCCGCTTGTTGCGCGCGTACAGCGAACAGGCCAGATCGGTGCACATGAGGGTGCCGATCGTATTGCCGCGCCGTCCGGACTCCCCGGCCTTGGCCGCCGCCATGAGCGAAACGCCGTGCGCGGTATGGGTGGTCATGCAGATCGTGCACATCTGCGATTTGCCTGATCCGCCGGTCTCGTAGCGCAATGCGATACCGACCATCTCCTCGTCCCGCGGGACGACCAGGTAACCCCGCCCGGGGAACGACGGATCCGTCCAGCCCAGGAAGTCGAGATCATCCCAGGGACGATCGCCGAGGTCCCGCGGCACGGGCAGGCGCTTGGTATCGCCCTTGGAACAGTTCACGAACGACGATCGAATATCGCGCTCGGTAATGGGCTGCATGGTGGATCAGTACTCCTTCATCGATGGTGGACAAGCCGCAGCGACGCTACGACCAACCAGTTACCTTAGGCAACGGATTTTCCATCGACGCACCCAACCCGCAGGTGAGCGGCAGTGGAGGAGGACACCCGGCCCTCCCCCACCGATGAATTCACCTGTCCTGCAGGATCTCCCGCAGCCTCTTGGCGAACGATTCGGGGTCCTCCGCGAATCCGGTGTGCCCGCCGGCGAACATCTCGGGTTCGATCTCCAGCGCCGTGCCGAGCGCCCGGGAGGTGCGATCGCAGAACAGGCCCGCCGACGCCTCGCCGATGCCGATCACGATCTTGCCGGACGCCTTGCGGAGTCCGTCCAGGTCCGGCTCCCAGCCGGCGGTGGCGTGCAGTTCGTGCTCGTAGAAGTACCGCTCGTCGGCCAGCGTGCGGGCATCGCGCTCGCCGCCGAACATCTGCAACATCGCCTCCTCGGGCAGGTTCAGCCCGGTCATGGCGAAGAACTTGCGGATCGCGCCGAGCACATCGCCGGAGACGTAGGTGGCGGCGACATCGTCTGTGACGGCACGCAACTCGGCGCGATCGGGCAGCAGTTCGCGCAGCGGCGGCTCGTGCGCGAGGGCGGTGGTGACCGCCTCGGGATGGGTCAGTACCAGCGCCAGCGCGGTGATCGCGCCGCCGCTGGACCCGATCACGATCGCCGGGCCCGCATCGAGATTCGCGATGAGCCGGGCCAGATCGTCCGCGCGCAGCTCCGGAGTCGAATCCTTGGTGGTGTCGACATTGTTGCTCGCACCGTGGCCGCGCGGATCCGGCGTCAGCACGGTGAAATCAGGGGCGAGCAGTTCGGCGAGCGGGCCGAACGGCAGGTGGTCCATCGGCGAGCCGACCAAGGCGATAAGCGGGCCGTTGCCGCGCACTTCGTAATAGAGCGTGCCGTCCGGTACGGCGAGGGTCCCGGAGGTGACGGGGGCGGGCGAGGTCATGTATTTCTCCCAGCGGTTGGGACGACACTGACAGCACTACAGACGGTACGACCGCCCCGATCTCATCGGCCCGAAACGCACGTGATCAGACCGCTTTTCGAGGCTCCGGCAGGGCGCACGCCATGCCTTCAGCCATGCCCGTGGCCCGCACGCCGAGTCCCTGGTTGATCCGGGCGCGCTGGTTCTCCCAGGCGATGGCGGCGGCCAGCTCGGTCAGCTGCCCTTTGGTGAGGGTGCCGAGCAGTTGCTCGCGCAGCGGTTCGAGGTCCACCGCGGGCGTGACGGTCATCGCCTCCGCGAAGGCGATGACGAGTTTCTCCTGCTCGTCGAAGGCGTCGCTGGTCTCGTATTTCGGCAGGTCGATCACCTGCTGTTCGGTGATGCCCCCGTAGTGGGCCAGGGTCGATCCGATGTCGAGGCAGAACTGGCAGTTGATCAGCGCGGCGGTCTTGAGCTCGGCCAGATCCTTCAGATGCGGATCGAGCCGGTTCGACAGCATGAGCATGGTTTCGACGACCATCGTGCCGATCAGCACCTGCGGCCGCCGGATCAGCCAGCCGACGAGGTCGGCCTGATTGCGGCGGGCGCGGCGAAATGCCTTGATGTAGTTCCGGATCCGGGTGATTGCACGCATGCGTTTCACTCCCCTTTGCGTGTCGCTGAACTCTCCCTGCCTCCGATCGTAGGCCGCAACGACGACGCGTAGTAGGTGCTTCCGCTGATTTGTGAAGCACACAAACCTATGTATATTAGGTGTCAGCCTAATCATCATAGGAAGAAGGGAACCGATGTCGCCGAGAGCCGGGCTGACCGCCGAGCGCATCACCGCCGCGGCGGCCGAACTCGCCGATGCCATCGGCTTCGACAACGTCACGCTCGCGGCCGTCGCGAAGAAGTTCGGCGTCAAGGACCCGAGCCTCTACTCCCACGTGCGCAACCTGCAGGATCTGCGCACCCGCATCGCCCTGCAGGGCGCGCTGGAGATGACCGATCGGATCGCCGCCGCGGTCGCCGGCCGCGCGGGCAAGGACGCGCTGGTTGCCTTCGCCGGCGCCTACCGCGACTACGCCCGCGAGCACCCCGGCCGCTACGCCGCCACCCAGAGCCGCCTCGACCCGGCCGCCATCGCCGACGCCCCCGGATCCATCCGCAGCGTCGAACTGACCACCGCCATGCTGCGCGCCTACGACCTCGCCGACGACGACCTCATCGACGCGGGCCGCCTGCTGCGCAGCACCTTTCACGGCTACGCCACCCTCGAGACCAGCGGCGGATTCGGGCATTCGCGCGATACCGACGCCTCGTGGGCACACATTCTCGATGCCCTGCACCTCACGCTGACGCAGTGGCCGACCAAGGAGACGACACGATGACCGCCGCCACCCTGCGGGTACCAGGCGCGACCCTCTACTACGAGCTACGCGGCGCCGGGCCACTGCTCCTGCTGCTGCCCGGCGGTGGCGGCGACGCGGCCGTCTTCGACCCGATCATCGAACCGCTCGCTGCGGAATTCACCGTTGCGACACTGGATCCGCGCGGCTACTCGCGCAGCACCCTGGATCCGGACACACCGCGCGATCAGCGCGTCGCGGTGCAGAGCGATGACGCCTACCGGCTGATCACGCATCTCACCGATGAACCGGCATGTGTATTCGGCGGCAGCAGCGGGGCGATCGTCGGCCTGGATCTGCTGGCGCGGCACCCGGATTCGGTCCGCCGGCTGGTCGCGCACGAGCCACCCTGCTTCGCGGTGCTCGACGATGCCGAGCGGCAGCGCGAATTCATCGACGAGGTGCACACACTGTTCCGCACCGAGGGCCTTGCGGCAGCCGGTGCACGTTTCCTCGCGGGCATCGGCGGAACACTGAAGCCCATGCCCGCCCCTGCGGACGCCCGTGCCGCGGCCATGCTCGAACGCCTGTCCGCCAACGCCTCGATCATGATGGAACATGAACTGCGCCAGTTCACTTCGCACGTGCCCGATATCGAGGCCCTGAAAACGGTGGCCGACCGGCTGGTATTCGCGGCGGGTGAGGTGACCGGCGAGCAGCTTCCGGCCCGTCCGGCCGCCGCACTGGCCGCGCGGCTCGGCTTGCCGCTCACCCGATTCCCGGGCGGGCACAGCTTCACCGATGCACCCGTGGCATTCTCGCAGCAACTGCTCGAAACTCTCTCGGCGCCAACCACAGGCGGCTACCCGGATGCGTCGGTCGAGGGTGTTAGCGTCGGGCCATGATTACCGGTGCGCACACCATCGTCCATGCCACCGATGCGGAGGCGGCACGGGCGTTCTTCCGCGATGTCCTGGGTCTGCCGTACGTCGATGCGAACGATGGCTGGCTGATCTTCAAATCCCCGCCCGCCGAACTGGCGGTGCACCCGGCCGGACCGGCCGACAACGGTCGCGCCGAGCTGTATCTCATGTGCGACGACCTGGACGCCACCATGGCCGAGCTGGGGGCCAAGGGCGTCGAGTTCACCTCGGGCGTGAGTGAGGCACGCTGGGGGCTGATCACCCATCTGCAGGTGCCGGGAGCAGGCGAAATCGGGCTGTACGAGCCTCGCCATCCCATCGCCTATGACCTTACCTGAGTTTTACCTAGCTCTTCCCTGAGTGAAATATGAAGATCCACTTGGTCCCGTTCTAACCCTTCACGATTCGTGTTCCCCTGGGTACGTGGGATCCGCGGCAGGCGGATCCCGTGTGTGGACAAGGGGTTAGCGATGATCGTGGTGAGCGGTGCAACAGGCAATGTCGGAACCGAACTGGTGCGGGCCCTGGCCCGTGCCGGTGAACCGGTACGAGCCTTGGTACGAGACCCCGGAAAAGTAACGCCCCCACCGGGAGTCGAAGCGATCGCGGCGGATCTGACCTCGCCCGATTCCCTGGGGCCGGTGTTCGAGGAGGCCCGCGCTCTCTTCCTGCTGCCCGGCTATCCCGGGGTGGCGCAGGCGGCGGCCAAGGCCGGCGTCGAGCACATCGTGCAGTTGTCGGGTGTCTCCGCGGGCACCGGCAATCACGGCAATGCGGTCACCCGCTACATGGCCGCCTCCGAACAGGAGGTCATCGAATCCGGTGTCGCCTGGACCATTCTGCGGCCCTGCGCCTTCGACTCCAATGCATTGCGCTGGCTGCCGCAGCTCGCCGGCGGGGATACGGTGCGCGTGACCTTCCCGCAGGTGCGCACCGCCAGCCTCGACCCCTACGATCTGGCGGCGGTCGCGGCCCGCGCGTTCGCCGATCCCGCCTACCGCGGCGAAATCCTGTGGCCGACAGGACCGGAGGCGCAGCTGCCGGCCGAGCAGGTCTCGGTGCTCGGCGGATTGCTCGGCCGCAACCTGCACTCCGTCGAGCTCAGCAATGACGAGGCACGGGCCGACATGCTCGCCGACACTCCGCCCGAGTACGTCGACGCGTTCTTCGAGTTCTATGTCGAGGGCGTCATCGACGAATCAGTCGTGCGCCCGACCGTCGAGGAGGTCACCGGCCGCGCGCCGCGAACCTTCGCCCAGTGGGCCAGGATTCACGCCGACGATTTCCGCCAGGCCGGACCCGTCAGGTAGGTCGCGGCCCGCAGCAGCCATTCGACCGGGCCGTAGGCGTGGCGCCGCAGCCACCAGGCGCTGAATCCCAGTTGTGCGGCGAATGTTGCGACCGCGATGGCGAATACCCCGGCGGGCGGGACCTTGTCGGCCAAGGCCAGCCCGTATCCGGTGTAGACGACCATGAGCACCACCGATTGGCCGATGTAGTTGGAGGCCGCCATGCGCCCGGCCGGCGCCAGCCGGGCGACCGCGGCCGCCCAACGGGTCCGGGTCAGCCAGATGATGCCCGCGATATAGCCGAGGGTCATGAACGGGTTCGCCAGTTCCTGCAATCCGTACCAGTGCGCGGGCATGTCCTTGCGGACCATCAGGTAGGCGTAGCTGATCAGCGATATCGGCACGCCCACGCCGAATCCCACCGTCAGCGCGCGCGGCACCCACCGCTGCAATCGCTCTCGATCCTCGAACACGCGGTACTTACCCGCCGCCATGCCGATCAGGAACATGCTCAGCGCCGGAACGCCCTGTGCGAACCAGGTGAGCAGCATGAACTTCGGGCCGATCCGCTGCTGAATGTGCAGGGTATCGACGAAGGCGCCGGTGTAGCCGCGATGCATGGCCTGGAAATCGAAGAGGTCTCCCAGCCCGGTCAGCCCGCCCGCGCCCGGCAGGAAGGCCAGCAGCGCGAACGTGAAGTACAGGATCAGGCCGGTGATCAGGGCGGTCCTGGGGCGAATATTGCGCAGCAGCACCAGGATCAGGCACAGGCCGCCGTACAGCGTGAAGATGTCGCCGATCCACAGGAACAGCACGTGCGCGAGCCCGATCGCGAACAGCAGCACACCGCGACGTACCAGCCGCGGCACCGCCGGCGCGTCCGCCCGCCGGGCCGCCGCGATCTGCAAGGTGAACGTGTACCCGAACAGGAACGCGAACAGCAGATAGAACTTGCCCAGGAAGAGCGCCTCGAGCACTGCTCGCACGAAGTGGTCCTGGGTGCCGTCGAAGGTCGGATGCACCTGCGTACCCGTGCCATTGAACGAGAACAGCGCGGTCGCCACGAGTGCATCGGTGACGAGGATCCCGAAAAGCGCGAATCCGCGCAGACTGTCGACCTCGCCGATGCGCCGCCCCTCGGACGCCGTGGATACCGGCGCTTCCAGCTGATCGGACATATCGTCACGGTACGGTCGGGTGACCGGCCCGCACATCCGCCGAAGACCCTGATTCGCATTCGACCTCAGCGGTATTGACACCCACCACGAGATGTACGAACCCTGAGACCAGAGTCTGCCTTGCGCTCGTAGCAATCATGCAGCAACTGCTGCCGAAGACGCCACTCCCACCGCGAGTTTCGAATTCGGCCTCACCTGCCTGCTGCAGGGGATCGGCCGGTTCGTTCCCCCGCCGGTGGGGTGAGCTGTCTCACGGGCTGTCACGGGTGCCGGTCGGGCGGTGTCTTGTGTTCGAATCGCTGGAGACGAAGGAGGGCATCATGATCGGCAGCAGTGAGGTAGTTGTGGTCGGGGGCGGATATGCCGGCGTCATGGCGGCAAATCGGCTGGCGCGACGCGACGGGGTGCGAGTGAGTTTGATCAATCCGCGGGGGAAGTTCGTCGAGCGGATCCGGCTGCATCAATTGGCGGGTGGGTCCGACGACGCGGTCGTCGAGTTCGAAGACGTTCTCGCCCAAGGGGTTCGACTGGTGGTCGACAGCGTCACGCGGATCGATGCGGGTGAGCGCACGGTGACCTTGGCGACCGGCGGCACGCTCGGATACGACTACCTGATCTACGCGGTCGGCAGCGGCAGCGCCGAACCGGCAATCCCCGGAGTAGCCGAATTCACCTATCCGATGGGCGATCTGGAACAGGCCGAGCGGCTGCACGCCGTCCTCCGCAGCGCACCGGCCGACACCCCGGTCACGGTGGTCGGCGCAGGCTCCACCGGCATCGAAACCGCCGCCGAACTAGCGGAAGCGGGACACATCGTCACCCTCGTGTGCGGCGAAGTATTGGGCCCGTACCTGCACCCGCGCGGCCGGCGCTCGGTCACCGAGCGACTCACCCAACTCGGCGTGACACTGCTCGAAGGCCCGGAAGCGATGGTGACGGCCGTGACTCGTGACGTCGTCCACCTCAGTGGCGGCCATGCCCTGCGCAACTCATTGACCATCTGGGCCGCCGGCTTCGGCGTCCCCGATCTGGCCGCCCGCAGCGGCCTGAGCACCGACCCCCTCGGCCGCCTCTACACCGACGAGACCCTGACCAGCCTCGACGACGCCCGCATCATCGCCGCCGGCGATGCCGCCGCCCCTTCCGGTCACCCCTTCCGCATGAGTTGCCAAGCGGCAGTCCAACTCGGCCCACAAGCCGCCGAAACAGTCCTCAGCCGACTGGCGGGCGAACAACCGAAACCGGTCGACGTGAGTTTCGTAGGCCAGTGCATCAGTCTGGGCCGCCGCACGGCCATCTCCCAATTCGCCAGCAAGAACGACACCCCGAACCGCTACTACCTCGCAGGCTACGCAGGCGCAAAGCTCAAGGAACTCGTCTGCAAGAGCACCATCTGGCAACTGGCCCACGAAGCCCGCAGGCCCGGTTTGCTTTCCACCGCTCTCAATGTTCGAAAGGGAGCCCGCACAGGTAGCCCGGTATCGAATTAAGAGCCCACTCGCTCCCACCCGCGGCGCGGCTCGTGGGCGCCCAGTTCTCGGGTGTCGCGGGTTCGGTAGACGATGTAGGGGCGGGTGAGGTAGCCGATGGGGGCGGAGAAGACGTGGACCAGGCGACTGAAGGGCCAGAAGGCGAAAAGGGCGCAGGCGCACATGATGTGGAGTTTGAAGAAGAGGGGGGTGTCCACCATGAGTTCCGGTTTGGGGTTGAAGTAGAAGATGGACCGGAACCAGGGGGCGATGTCTTCGCGGTAGTTGTGGGGGTTGCCGCTGAGATTGCCGTAGAGGGTCACGGTGAGGCCCAGGGCGAGGGTGAGGCCCAGTAGGACGTACATGATCTTGTCGTTGCGGGTGGTCGCGGAAAAGACCGCGCCCACCGTGCGGCGGCGGTAGATGAGGATCACCAGGCCCAGGACGGTGGCGATGCCGGCGAGGGCGCCGAGGCTGTAAGAGCCTGCGTGATACATGCTTTCGCTGATGCCGATCTTCTCGGTCCAGTTCTCCGGGATCACCAGGCCGATGACGTGGCCGAAGAAGACGAAGATGATGCCGAAGTGGAAGAGCGGGCTGCCGAGGCGCAGCAGCCGGTTCTCGTAGATCTGCGAGGAGCGGGTGGTCCAGCCGAACTTGTCGTAGCGATAGCGCCAGATGAGCCCGACGATGAAGGCGGCCAGGGCGGCGTACGGGATCGCGACCCAGAGCAGATAGTCCACGGCTGTGAGGTTCACCGACGTACTCCGATCGGTTCCGGCATTCCGAGCATTGCTGGGGCGTGCGGCGTTTCGGGCATGTGCGAGGGCGGGCCGAAGGGTTCCAGCCCGACACCCTCGTCCGGCGGCCCCGCGGCGATGAGCCGGGCGACCGCATCACGTTCGGAACCGCGCAGCGGGGCCAAGGTCGCCGACACCGACTCCAGGACACCCGTCCAGGGAGAATCCGCGTCGCGCAGCGCCATTCGCATGAACTCGATGCCGGCGCGGTACTCCTCCAGCAGTTGCTGTCCCAGCCCCGGATTCGCGGACGCGAACTCCAGCATCACCGAGAGGTGGTCGGACAGTTCGACATCGCCGAGCACCAGCCCGGCCGCACGATAGAACTCCTTGAGGCGCAGCAACCCCATCCCGCGTTTGCGGGTATTGCCGTACATGAACCAGGTCAGATACGGGCTGAACCGCTTGCGATGGTCGAAGGTATCGACGTATTCGGTTGCCACCGCCAGCGGTTCGGCGCTCGCGAGGCGACTCAGCAACGGCTGCAATGGTGCACCGACTGCCACCGGCAAGGCCTCGGCCGCACGGCGCAGCAATGGCAGCGAATCCAGCAGTTGCGCATCGGGATAGCCGAGCAGCAGCGACTGCACCTGCCAGGCCGCCGAGCGCTGGGCATCGGAGAGTTTCACCGCCGGTGCCTCCCGCCAGTGCGGTCGGGCATGAGCCCGTCGGGCGTGCCGCGGCCGTCCCAGTTGAGCAGGTTGACGCGCCCCTGCCCCGCTACCGAGGCGGGCGAGTCGGCGGTCTGCCGGTCCTGCAGCATGCGGAAGTTCTCCACCGCCACCGGTGTGGGATGTCCGGAGCTCTCACCGAACGGGCCCCACCCGACCATGCCGGGGCCGCCGTCGTAGTCGAGGCTGCATTCGGTGGCGAGTTCCTCGAGCCCGTGCGCCTGTTCGGCGTGCGCGGCCGGGATCACGTACCGGTCGGCGTATTTCGCTATGGCGAGCAGCCGGTACATGTTGTAGATCTCTTCCTCGGTCATGCCGACCTTGGCGGCGATCTCCGGTCGTGGTTCGCGGCCCAGGTTGATATCGCGCATGTAGCTGCGCATGGCGGCGAGCTTGCGCAGTACATCGTTGACGGGCTCGACATCACCGGCGGTGAACAGTTCGGCCAGGTATTCGACGGGGATGCGCAGCGCCTCGATGGCGGCGAAGAGATTGCCGTGGTCCTCGGCGTCGTGCCCGGTGTCCTGCAGCGCGTCCACCACCGGTGACAGCGGCGGGATGTACCAAACCATCGGGACCGTCCGGTATTCCGGGTGCAGCGGCAACGCCACCTTGTACTTGCGGATCAGCGCGTAGACCGGCGAATCCTGCGCGGCCTGCACCCAGTCCCGCGGCATGTCCGCCCGCTCGCAGGCGGCGATCACCTCCGGATCGAACGGATCCAGGAACGCATCCCGCTGCGCCGCATACAGATCGTGCTCATCCGGCGTGGCCGCGACCTCCGCCACGGTGTCGGCGTCGTACAGCATCACGCCGATGTAGCGCAGCCGCCCGACACAGGTCTCCGCGCATACCGTCGGCAGCCCGACCTCCATGCGCGGGTAGCAGAACGTACATTTCTCGGCCTTGCCGGTGCGGTGATTGAAGAACACCTTCTTGTACGGGCAACCCGAGACGCACATGCGCCAGCCGCGGCACTTGTCCTGATCCACCAGCACGATGCCGTCCTCGGCCCGCTTGTAGATCGCGCCCGACGGGCAGGAGGCCGCGCACGCCGGATTCAGGCAGTGCTCGCAGATGCGGGGCAGATAGAACATGAAGGTGCGCTCGAACTCGAACTTCACCTTGTCGCCGAGCTGCTTGGCGATGGGGTCCTGGGTGGCGAGTTCCGGTGCGCCGCCGAGATTGTCGTCCCAGTTGGCCGACCAGGTGATCTTGGTATCCTGCCCGGTGATCAGCGACTTGGGCCGCGCCACCGGCGTGTGCTGCTGCACGGGCGCGGTGGTCAGCGTCTCGTAGTCGTAGGTCCAGGGCTCGTAGTAGTCCTGCAGCTCCGGCAGGATCGGATTGTCGAAGATGGTGAACAGCTTGCGCAGCCGGCCACCGCCGCGCAGCTGCAACCGGCCCTTGCGATCCAGCTTCCAGCCGCCGCGCCAGCGTTCCTGATCCTCGTAGGTGCGCGGATATCCTTGTCCCGGACGGGTTTCCACATTGTTGAACCACACGTACTCGACACCGGCCCGGTTCGTCCAGGTCTGCTTACAGGTGACCGAGCAGGTATGACAGCCGATGCATTTGTCCAGGTTCATCACCATCGCCACCTGCGCCATGGGTTTCATCGGTACCGCACCTCCTGGCTGGTACGACGGCGGATGACCGTCACTTCGTCACGTTGGTTACCGGTCGGGCCGAGATAGTTGAAGGCGAAGGACAACTGGGCGTAACCGCCGATGAGATGCGTCGGCTTGATGAGCAGGCGGGTCAGCGAATTGTGGATGCCGCCACGCTTGCCGGAGGTCTCCGCGAGCGGGACGTCGATGAGGCGGTCCTGGGCGTGATGCATGTAGACCGTGCCCTCGGGCATGCGGTGCGAGACGACGGCGCGCGCCGCCACCACGCCATTGCGGTTGACCGCCTCGATCCAATCGTTGTCGTGGATACCGAGTTTCGCGGCGTCCAGGTTCGACATCCAGATGCTGGGGCCGCCGCGGGACAGGCTCAGCATGAACAGGTTGTCCTGGTATTCGGAGTGGATCGACCACTTCGAATGCGGCGTCAGATAGCGCAGGGTCAGGCCGGCCTCACCGTTCTCACCCAGCGGCGGTTCGGCGAAAAGCGCGGTCATGTTCAGCGGCGGCCGGTACACCGGCATCTGCTCGCCGACCTCTTCCATCCAATCGTGGTCGAGGAAGAAGTGCTGGCGGCCGGTGAGGGTGTGCCAGGGCTTGTTCCGCTCCACATTGACGGTGAAGGGTGAGTAGCGGCGGCCGCCGGTCTCCGAACCCGACCATTCCGGCGAGGTGATCACCGGGACCGGCGCGACCTGCGTATCGGCGAAGGTGATCTGCTTGCCCTCGTGCTCGGCGGCCAGATCCGCCAGCCGGGTGCCGGTGCGCTGTTCGAGCTTCTTGAAACCTTGAGTTGCCAAGTGGCCGTTGGTCGTTCCGGACAGGGCCAGGATCGCCTCGCAGGCATCGATATCGCGTTTGAGCGAGGGCCGGCCGTCGGCGGGACCGCCGTGCACGATGCCGTTCTTGCGGCCCAGATAGTCGACCTCGCGCTCGACCTCGAAGGTGATGCCCTTGGTGGTCGCGCCGAGCTTGTCCATGAGCGGGCCGAGGGCGCTCATCTTGGCGTGCACCGCCGAGTAGTCGCGTTCGACCACCGTCAGGCGCGGCATGGTCTTGCCCGGAATCGGTTCGCACTCACCGGCTTTCCAGTCCTGGACCCGGCCGTGCGGGTTGGCCATCTCGTCCGGGGTGTCGTGCAGCAGCGGCGTGGCGACCAGATCCTTGCGCACGCCCAGGTGCCGGCGGGCCAGCTTGCTGAACTCCGCGCCGATGGTCATGAAGGCATCCCAGTCGGTGCGGGTCTGCCACGGCGGCGCGATGGCCGGGCTGAAGGAGTGCACGAACGGGTGCATATCCGTCGAGGACAGGTCGTGCTTCTCGTACCAGGTGGCCGCGGGCAGCACCACGTCGGAGAACATGGTGGTGCTGGTCATGCGGAAGTCCAGGGTGAGCAGCAGATCCAGCTTGCCGGTGGGGGCTTCCTCGCGCCAGACCACGTCCTTGGGGCGGTTTTCCGGCGGGGCTTCCTCGGCGCGCAGTGAATTGTCCGCGCCGAGCAGATGTTTGAGGAAGTACTCGTTGCCCTTGGCCGAGGAGCCGAGCAGGTTCGAGCGCCAGATGGTGAGCAGGCGCGGGAAGTTCTGCGGGTTGTCCGGGTCCTCGCCGGCGAAGCGGAGCTTGCCCGATTTCAGCTGGGAGACCACGTAATCGGCGGGGGCGACGCCAGCGGCTTCGGCCTCGTCCACGATGTCGAGGGGGTTGCGGTCGAAGGTCGGGAAGGACGGCATCCAGCCCATGCGCGCGGTCTGCGCGAGCAGGTCCGCGGTGGTCTTGCCCGCGAAGCGGCCCTTGCCGTTGGTCGTGGTGAGCTGATTGGCATTGAACGGGTCGTATCGGAACTGGTCGGTGTGCAGGTACCAGTAGGCGGTCTGGATCATCTGCCGCGGCGGGCGCGTCCAGTCCAGCGCGTTGGCCACCTGCGCCCAGCCGGTCACCGGCCGGCACTTCTCCTGCCCGACGTAATGCGCCCAGCCGCCGCCGTTCACGCCCTGGCAGCCGGTCAGCATGGTCAGGGCCAGGAAGGCGCGGTAGATGGTGTCGGAGTGGAACCAGTGATTGGTGCCCGCGCCGAGCAGGATCATGGAGCGGCCGCGGGATTCCTCTGCGTTGGCGGCGAATTCGCGTCCGATGCGGGCCGCATTGGCGGCCGGGACGCCGGTGATGGTCTCCTGCCAGGCCGGGGTGCCGGGCTGGGTGGCGTCGTCGTATCCGCTGGGCCACTCCCCCGGCAGGCCGGGGCGCTGTACGCCGTAGCGGGCCAGCAGCAGATCGAAGACGGTGGTGACCAGATGACCGCCGATAGTACGGGCGGGCACGCCGCGGACGAGTTCGCCCGCGGTGCCGTCCGGAGTGTCGAAGCGGGGCAGGGTGACCGTGACCGCGCCCTGCGTGCCCATGGACAACTGCGGGTCGACCTCCGCGAGATTCAGGTTCCACTTCCCGAGGCCGTCCTCGCCGAAGCGGAAGCCCAGAGAACCGTTGGGCACCACCGGTTTTCCACTGCCGTCCAGCAGCACCGTCTTGAAATCCGCGTTCACCTCGCCCGCGAATTCGGGCAGATCGGCGGCGGTGAGGAACTTGCCGGGCCGGAACCCGTTCTCGGTCTTCTCCAGCCGGACCAGGAAGGGCAGGTCCGTATACCGCTTGATGTAGTCCTGGAAGTACGGAACCTGCCGGTCCACGAAGAACTCTCGCAGGATGACGTGGCCCATGGCCATGGCGAGCGCGCCGTCGGTGCCCGGGTGCGGGGCGACCCATTCGTCGGCGAACTTGACGTTGTCGGCGTAGTCCGGGGCGATGGAGACGACCTTCTGGCCGCGGTAGCGGGCCTCGGCCATCCAGTGCGCGTCCGGGGTGCGGGTGACCGGGACATTCGAGCCCCACATGATGAGATAGCCCGCGTCCCACCAGTCTCCGGACTCGGGGACGTCGGTCTGGTCGCCGAACACCTGCGGTGAGGCCACCGGGAGGTCCGCGTAGAAGTCGTAGAAGGACAGCATGCAGCCGCCGACCAGGGACATGAATCGCGAGCCGGCCGCGAACGAGGCCATGGACATGGCGGGAATCGGCGAGAATCCGGCAATTCGGTCCGGGCCGAAGGCTTTCACCGTGTGCACGTGTGCGGCGGCAATCATTTCCACCGCTTCGTCCCAGCTCGCCCGCACCAATCCGCCTCGGCCACGCACGCTTTTGTAGGCGCGCGATTTCTCCGGGTCGGAAACAATGGATTCCCAGGCGGTGACGGGATCTCCGGTCCGCGCCTTGGCTTCCCGGTACATCTCCAGCAAAACACCGCGAATATAGGGATAGCGCACTCGGGTCGGTGAATAGGTGTACCAGGAGAAGGCCGCGCCGCGGGGACAGCCGCGGGGCTCGTACTCGGGGCGGTCAGGTCCGGCGGAGGGGTAGTCGGTGGCCTGGGTTTCCCAGGTGATGATGCCGTCCTTGACATACACCTTCCAGGAACAGGATCCGGTGCAGTTCACGCCGTGCGTGGACCGCACCACCTTGTCGTGGGACCAGCGGTCCCGGTAGAAGTCGTCGTTGCGGCCACCCTGCAGGTATTCGCTGCGCAGATCGGGCGACATCTCGGCGCGGGTGAAGAATCGCCGCGTACGGATCAGCGCCTCGGTCAGTTCCCCATCCACCAGCCCACTGCCGTTGTTCCGCGCCATCTACCCCTACCTCTCACCGTGTCCGCGGCGTCGCCGTCGCGCGATCGAATATCCGACACACGAACAATCCGAACGTACCGGCAAATTGCAGGCTAACGAGCTATTCCAGGTGAGTTAGTTATTTGAGAGCAATTCGGTAGTACACCGCTGTGATTTACGAGACGACTTCCATCGCAGAACGTTCCAGCCGCGTCGACATGAGAATCTCGCTGACCCCGAGCGCGATCGTGAACAGCCCGACCACGATCGACAGGCTGGTCACCGTCTCGAAGGTCCCCACCGCCACGATGATGCCGACGACCAAGGTCACCAGCCCGACCACTTCCTGCCGCCCCGACCCCGCGAACCGCTCCGACCAGGCCGCCACGATCGCCTGCAGAATCCCCCGCACCATCCACCCCATCCCAAGCCACAAGGCCAGCAAGACAACCCACTCACCACTGTGAAAACACCAGGCCGCCAGCACCCCCGACACCACCCCACCCACAACCAGCAGCACCTTCAGCGGCGTCGCGATCCGCGCCCCGAACGCCACGATCAACTGCACGGCCACAGTGGCCAGCAGCACCAGTCCCGACAGCGTCGCGGCCACCGTCTCCGACTTATCAGGCCAAACCACCATGACCGCGCCCAACCCCACCGAGCACACCCCGGTCACCAGCAGTGCCTGCCAAGCCCAGTCGGCGAATACCGCCGTACGCCCCTCGATCCGATTGGTGGGCATAGCCATATGCTATGCCCAGTTTTCCCACTTCGAGCTCTTACCGACGTTGGTGTCACGATCAGAAACACTGAAATTCTTGTACAGCTCCAACTTTCATCAGGCTCTCGGCGATGCCGAGGTCGTCGACCGCTCGTAGTCATCGACGGTCATGGCGTTGAAGACTCGGGCGCTTTTGGTGGTGAGGCGGAGGAAGGCTCGGCTGGGGGCGGCGGGGAGGGCGGAGATGAGGCGGGTGGCTTGGGTCAGGGCCGATAGGCCGAGGCGGGAGGTGGGGACGAGGGTATTGGCTGCGCTGAGGGCTACTTCGCGGCTGCCTTGGATGTGGGGGGCCATGGCGCGTTCGTAGGCGGGGAAGGCTTGGGTGTGGTCGCCGTTGGCTCGGGCCAGTTCGCCGGCCAGGATGTAGGCGCCGAGGATGGCGAGGGTGGTGCTGCCGCCAACTGCGGGACCTGGGCAGTAGCCTGCGTCGCCTACCAGGGTGACCCTGCCCTTCGACCAGGTGGTCATGCGGAGTTGGGTGATGGAGTCGAAGTAGAAGGATGGGGTTCGGTCCAGTTCGGCGAGCCAGTGGTTCACGTCGGGGTGGAAGTCGGCGAATGCGGTGCGCAGCAGGGACTTCTGGGTTGTGGGGTCGCGGTGGTCGTAGTCGAGTTGGTGATCGCTGCGGAAGAGGAAGAGGGCTCTGGCTTCGTCGAGGTGGCGGGCCCAGTACATGCCGGCGGTGCGGCCTACGCCTACGTGGATGAGGAGTTCGCCGTCGCGGCCGAAGGTGCCGGGGAGCGTGAGGACGCCGAGGTAGGCGCCTATGTGGTTGCTGAAGGCGGATTCTTCGCCGAAGACGAGGCGGCGGACGTTGGAATGTAGGCCGTCCGCGCCGATCACGAGGTCGAAGTGGCGGGGTGGGGAGGATTCGAATCGGACGTCGCCGTCAGGTGAGATGTCGGTGATCGAGTCGGCGAAGAGGTATTCGACGTCGTCGCGGGTGGCGTCGTAGTAGATCTCGCTCAGGTCGTCGCGCATGACCTCGGCGTGGCGGTCGGAGGCGGCGTTGAAGATCTTGGAGAGGTCCACTCGGACGGGACGCTTCGCGCCTTCCGGGCAGAGGGTCATTCGGCTGGTGCCGGTGGCGCGTTCTTCGACGCGCGGGAGCACGCCCATCTTTTCCGAGATGTCCATGGCGGGGCGGAAGAGATCGACCGCGTGGCCGCCGGTCTTGCGCAGACTCGGGGCGCGTTCGACGACGGTGACCGAAAAGCCGTGCCTGGTAAGCCAATACGCGAGTACGGGACCGGCGATGCTGGCGCCGGAGATGAGAATCCGCATGGGGATCACTCCTTACTTAACGATAGGTAAGCTTAACACGCCTACTTACCGATCGTTAAGTAAGCTAGGGTGGCAATATGCCTCGCCCCTCGGACACCAAGCAGCGGATCCAGGAGGTCGCGCGCGAGCTCTTCACTCAGCGGGGCGTGCAGCGGACCAGCCTGCAGGACATCGCGAATCAGCTGAACATCACCAAACCCGCGCTCTACTACCACTTTTCGTCACGCGAAGAACTGGTCCGCAGCATCGTGGAGCCGGTGATGGACGAGGAAGAGGAGTTCCTGCAGGGGCAGGAGGCGCTGGACCGGGTCGAGCCGCAAGTATTGCTGGAGGGCTACTTCGACTTCCACTACCGCCACCGCACCGTCATGCGGCTCATGCTCGGCGAGCTGACCACCCTCGCCGACCTGGGCCTGATCGACCGCGCGCTGGGCTGGCGCGCACGGCTGGTGGCCTTGCTCTACGGCCCCGACCCCACGCTCGCGCAGGCTACCCGGGCCGTCATCGCCTTCGGCGGGATCCAGGACTGCACCATCCAATTCGCCGACGTACCGCAGGATGAACTACGCCGGGCAGCCGTCAACGGTGCCTGCGCGGCCCTGGGCATCGAACCGCGCGAGACCTGACCGTAGCGGCATAAATTCGAAACTCCCGCGCGCTCGGCCCGGTTCGCCAGGCACACTCACATTCATGATCGCAGCCAGGATCACCGCCGCCCTTGCGTTCGCCCTCACCCTCACCGGTGCCGCCGTCATCGGCCCCGCCGCCCCGGCGCAGGCCTACGGACCGGCCTCGTGCGTACCGGGAAACCCGTTGCAGCCCACGGCAGAACTGTTCGCGACCAACAACACCGCCACCATCACCGACCCGACCGACCCCCGCCTCGGAGATCAGTTGCAGCAGTTCGAGATCGAGGTCGACGCCACCGCGCTCACCGAACTCGGGCTCCCCGTAGGCTCCGACCTGCTCGACGGCATCTTCTGGTCCTCCGACACCGGCCAGACCACCTATGAGCGCTCCCGCGAATTCCGTCTGGCCTGCACCGACGCCAAGAACCTCTTCTGGATCGCCGACGACCTGCGCGTGCGCTACCACCAGGAATCCGTGCTGAGCTTCCTGCTCCTGCCCGCTGACGATCCGTCGGCGAACGGCTTCACCGTGTCCGTGCCGGGTATCGACCGCACCCGATTCCACGATGCGCTCGTGGCGGATCCGGTCGTGCGGGATCGGCTCGGTGGCGGTTCGGTCACCCAATCGGGGATCCTGGTCCTGGTCGCAGATCGCGCCGACCTCGACACGGTCCGCGACTTCGTCACCGGTCTGGGCGGACAGTGGGATCCATCCACCCTGCAGTACGGCGACCGCGAATTCGTCGGCTCCTGAAGCCGATTCGACGGCCGATCGAATCCGCGGAACGCCCGCGGATTCGGTCAGGCGCTACCGAACATCGGTGCCGGGGCCGGGGCCGGCTGGTTGTAGCCGCCACCATCGTTGTGATGCCACTGCCACTGGTTGCCGTTCTGTCCCCAGTAGCCCCGGCTCGTGTCGCAGTCGCCCATCTGCCATTGCCCGCGGTTCTGCTGCCAGCCGAAGTGGCCGTTGTGGTCGCAGTCCTGTTGCCAGCCATTGCCGTAATCCACCGGTGAGGCCGCCAGCGCGGGCGCGGCGAACAGGCCGATCGGCGCCGCGACGAGGGCTCCCGTCATCAGAATTCGGCCCAGTAGGTGCCGTCCAGGTGTTTTCGTGGAAATAGTCATGGTCGTTCCTCAATTCGGCACGGCCACAAATGCGTCAGTAAGAAACACTCTCGACCGTTGCTCGGTCATGTCAACAGTGTAGACCTACCACGTATCAAAGGCGCCCGCGCCTGCACATCCTTTCTCGCGCAGATATCCCCTCGGGCGCGGGCGCAGCGGCTCGCACCATGAAATCGACGGGTGTGAACTCCGGGTTCGGTCGTGCATGATGCGAAAGTGGAGCTGCGCGGCAGGGAATCGGAGATCGGCGCGATCGGCGCATTGCTGGACCGCGCTCGCGAGGGTGGCAGTGCCGCGCTGGTTTTGCGCGGTGAGCCGGGCATCGGCAAATCGGCGTTGCTCGACCACGCGGCCGCTGCGGCGGGATCGCTGCGGGTGCTGCGCGGTGCAGGCATCGAGGTCGAGGCCGAATTGCCTTTTGCCGGACTGCAATTGCTGTTGCGTCCGGCATTGGGAACTCCTCGGTCACAGCCGGGCACGGGCGGACTCGCACGCTTGCCGGAGCCGCAACGGGCCGCGCTCGAGACTGCGCTCGGGTTCAGCAGCGAGGCCGGCCGGGATCCGATGCTGGTCGGACTGGCGGTGCTCTCGTTGCTCGCGGAATATGCGGGCGATGCCGGTGCGGTCGTGCTGGTCGACGACGCGCACTGGCTGGACCGCGCATCGCGCGATGCGCTGCTGTTCGCCGCGCGCCGGCTCTATGCCGAGGGCGTGGTGATGATCTTCGCGACCCGGGACGACGAGGGGGCGTTCACGGCCGACGGCCTGCCCGAGCGACGCCTCGCCGGCCTGTCGCCCGATGCGTCGGCCGCACTGCTCGATGGCCACGACCTCGCACCGGCCGTGCGCTACCGGTTGCTGGCCGAGGCGCACGGTAATCCCCTTGCCCTGCGCGAGTTGCCGATCGCGATGGCTGCCGAGCCCTCCGCGGACCTGCGCGCCAACGCGCTGCCACTGACCGATCGACTGCAACTGGCCTTCCACGGTCAGGTCAGCCGCCTGCCCACGGCGACCCAGGGGCTGTTGCTGATCATCGCGTCGGAGGAAACCGGGGAGCCCGCCGTGGTGCTGCACGCGGCGAAGGTGCTCGGCGTCGATATCGACGATCTCGCTCCCGCCGAACGCGCGGGCCTGCTCCGGCAGGTCGGCAGTGGGGACAGCGCGGAATCGGCAATTGTCTTCCGGCACCCGCTGATTCGTGCCGCGGTTTACGCCCGCGCGCCCCTCGGACGGCGGCTCGCGGTGCACCGCGCCCTGGCCGACGCCCTGGCCGCGCCCGAGTACGCCGACCGTCGAGCCTGGCATCTCGCCGCGGCGGCCGCCGGACCTGACGCCGAGGTGGCCGAATTGCTGGAGCACACCGCGGCCCGAGCTCGTGAGCGCAGCGGATATCAGGCGGCGGCCGCGGCCTATGAGCGGTCCGCCCGGCTCAGCGCGCAACCCGATCTCCAGGCCCGCCGCGAGGCGCTGGCCGCCCAAACCGCGCTGGAAGCAGGCGATCTCGAACGTGCCCGTCGACTGGCCGACCGCGCTGCCGGCCGGGCGGACGACGATGCCGTGCGCGCCAACCTGATTCACGTACAGGCCCTGGCGAGCTTCTGGCAGCGGGACTTTCCGACCGCCCACCGGCTGCTGATGAACGGCTCGGACCTGATCGCCGAATCGGATCCCGGCCGAGCCGCGGTACAGCTGCTCCAAGCCGTCCACACCGGCTGGTATCTGGGCGACGACGCACTGGCCGAGGTACGGGATCGCCTGCGGATTCTGGAACTGCCGCAGGAACATCCGATCGCCCCCGCGGCGGCGTACATCGCGCAGCTCTTCGACTCCGGGCCCGTAGCACAACCCCTGTCGTTGACCCGCACACTCGCGGAAATCCGCACCCGAGGCGAGGTTTCGGACCAGGTGCTGGTCATGTTGTGCGGTGTCGCGATGAATCGCGGCCAGGACGGTGAGGCCTACGCGCTGGCCACCACGCTGATCGAGCGATGCCGGACCAGCGGCGCGGCCGGCCGGCTACCCACCGTGCTGGGCTTCTCCGCCGACCTGGACGGAGTCACCGGCCGACTCCGGGCCGCGATCACCACCGCGAGTGAGGCCCTGGACCTGGCCCGCGATACCGGACAGCAGCACTGGGTCAGCCAGCTGAGCAGCCTGCTCGCCTACACTTATGCCCAGAGCGGCGAGGAGCAGCGCTGCCGGGACTTCGCCGCCGCCGGATCGGACGGGCACTCCAGGGGATTCGGCACACCCGGTGCGCCATGGGCGCATTGGGCGCTCGGCCTGCTCGAACTCGGGCTGGGCCGCGCCGAAGCCGCCCTGCGGCAATTCGAACGGCTCAACCGGGACCCGTTCGAGCATCAATTCAGTGCTCTCCGATCCGTCCCGGACCTGGTCGAAGCGGCAGTACGGGCGGGAACCCCCGAACGCGCCACGGCGCCGCTGGCCCGCTTCGAACGCTGGGCCGAATCCGTACGTCAGCCCTGGGCCGACGCCCTCATCCTGCGCTGCCGTGCACAGCTCGACGACGAAAAGGCCGAGCAGCTGTACAGCGAAGCACTCGCGGCACACGATATCGACGGCCGCCCCGCCGAATATGCTCGCACCGCATTACTTTTCGGCGAATGGCTACGCAGGGAGCGACGCAAGGCCCAGGCCCGCACGCGGCTCACCGAGGCGCTCACGATCTTCGAGCAGCTGGGCATGGCGCCGTGGGCACAACGCGCCCGCAACGAACTCACCGCCGCCGGAGTATCCGACGGCGGCGAGCGGCCCCGCGACCGCGCCGTAGCCGGATTGACCCCGCAAGAGCTGCAGATCGTGCGCCTGGCCGCCCAGAACATGTCCAACCGCGATATCGCCGCCCAGATGTTCCTGAGTCACCGCACCGTCGGCTACCACCTCTACAAGGCGTACCCGAAACTCGGTATCACGTCCCGTAGCGAGCTGAAAGATATTGCCGCACAGCTCGAATGAGCGTGCACCGGGCTAGACCGAGACCGCGTGCAGGACTATGCCGCTGACCGGCTCACCGTCCGGCAGCGTCCAACTCGCATGCACGTGACCGGGTAGCCCGGTGATGTCCGCGGGACTCGGCACCCGGTGCAGCACCAGCACGCCGGTACCGAGGTCGATCTCGGTGTGCCGGTCATCGTCGACCGGGGTGATCTCGAAGGCCGGTGGTGGAGTATCGATCTCGATGACCTCGATCCGCACCGACGAATCGGGGGTATCACTGGCGTTCTGATCCTGCGCGATCGCACGGCCGGCCAGGAGATCCACGACCTGCGCGAGGAACACCGGGTCGCGCGTCGCGTCGTAGATCCACCGGGTGCCCAGCACACCATGCTCCGATTTACCGATCAGCGCGGCATCCCCGCCGTCCAGCGGCGCACCTCGATACGTCATGGGAACCGCATAGGCGGTCGGCTCGTAGCCGGAACTGTCGGTGAGAAACATGAATTCGATCCCGACCTCCCCCGCCGGATCATCGATGCGGAACCCGCCCGCCTTCGCCAGCACCGGCGGCCGCCCACCCTCGAACCAGGACCGGGTGGGCAGCCAGCGGCTCAGCAGTTCGAGTTTCGTCGGCTGCATGGTGGTGTCGTGCACGATCGCCATGCGGCCAATAGTGGCAGAGCCACCGCGAAACCCGGCAGCGCCACGGATTACCGCAGCGTGCGGAAGAACTCGCGCAGGTCGCCGATCAGGAGATCGGGGACCTCCATCGCGGCGAAGTGACCGCCGCGCTCGAACTCCGACCAGTGCACGACCTTGTGCTGTTGCTCGGCCACACCGCGAATGGTGTGATTGCCCGGGAACAGCGCGATACCGGTCGGAACCCCGGACGGCGACAGCTCCACACCCCACACGCGACTTTCCTTGTACAGCCGCATGGATGAGGCCGTCGTGTTCGTGAACCACAGCACCGACAGATTGGTGAGCAGCATGTCGCGATCGATGGCATCGGTGGGTGTCGCCTTCGCGGGGCTCTTGAAGGTGTTCACCACATCCAGCACCCAGGCCATCATGCCCGCCGGCGAATCGGACACCGCGGGTGCGAGAGTCTGCGGACGGGTGGAATGCATGCCCGCATAGCCGGAGGTCTGGCGGCTGCTCCAATCGCGGAGGTATGCCAGCTTCTCCTGATCGCTTGCGCTGTAGGACGATCCGTCATCGTTCCAGGAGGGAGTCGTGATCGGGTCGTTGAGGTGCACGCCCGCAACCCGCTCCGGCGCGATCCGCCCCAGCTGCGGCGCCACGAAGGATCCGAAGTCGCCGCCCTGCGCGCCGTAGCGCTCATAACCCAGTTCCGCCATGAGCTTCGCCACCAGTTCGGCGACGGCCGTCTCCCCGGCCTCCCCCTGCTGCGAGGTCTGACCGGAGAATCCGAAGCCCGGCAGGGTCGGAATAACCAGGTGGAAGGCATCTTCCGCCGATCCGCCGTGCGCACGGGGATCGGTCAGCGGTCCGATCAGCTCACTGAAGTCCTCGAACGGCCAGCCGTGCAGCAGCACCAGCGGCAGGGCATCCGGCTCGGCGGACCGCACATGAGTGAAATGGATGCGCTGACCGTCGATCTCGGCGACGAACTGCGGGTGCCGATTCCGGTCCGCCTCCTGCGCACGCCAGTCGTAGCCGGTCCGCCAGTATTCGGCGAGTTCGCGCACGTATCCGGTCGGAATACCGTACTCCCAGCCGACGCCGGGCAGATCTTCCGTCCAGCGGGTCGCCGCCAGGCGGGTGTGCAGATCGGCAATGTCGGAGTCCGGGACGGCGATGCGGAACGGTTCGATTCTCGTCATGCCTTCACAGTAGAAGGCTATTAGGACAGTTTCAGCCCTAGTTCGATCCGGTTCCGACCACGGGCGGTTCCGCGCCGCGGCTGCGGCGATCTACGCTGTTGGACAAGCGTTTCAGCCGCATCGGGGCGGCCCAGCGAAGGGATTGGCGTCGTGACCATCGCATATCCACCTGGGCCTCGGTTGCCGCGCGCCGTGCAGACGCTGATGTACGCGAGATGGCGAGATGCCCTGATGGGCAGGTCGGCCCGGCGGTACGGCGATGTCTTCACGCTGCATCTGGTTTCGCCCTACGCGGAGAACCTGGTGGTGTTCTCCCGGCCGGAGCACATTCGCGAGATCTTCGCCGGCACGCCCGAGGATCTGCATGCCGGGGAAGGCAATCGGCTGCTCGTGCACATCATGGGTGAACACTCCGTTCTGCTCACCGACGAATCCGAGCATGCTCGCGCCCGCAGACTACTGATGCCCGCCTTCGCCGGGTCCTCGTTGCGCGGCTACCGCGGGCTGGTCGAGACCATCGCCAAGGCGCACGTCGAACGCTGGGGCACCGGCGCCCCGGTGCACACTCACGACCGGATGAACGAACTCACCCTCGACATCATCACGCAGGTGGTGTTCGGCGTGACCGACGAGCGTCGCCGCGGCGAGCTGGCCCCGCGTCTGCGCCGCATCGTCGACGTCAGCCCGATCATGTTCTTCGGCTGGAAGTATCCGTGGTTGCAGCAATACGGCCCCTGGAAGCGCTTCCTCGACAACAAGATCGCCCTCGACGCGCTGCTCTACCGGGAGATAGCCGACCGGCGCGCCCGGCCCGACCTCGATTCCCGCGCCGATGTCCTGTCCCGGCTGCTGGCCGTCGGCTCCGGCGAAAACCCTTCGGACACACCACTGTCCGACGCCGAGCTGCGCGACCAGTTGATCACCCTGCTGCTCGCCGGTCACGAGACCACCGCATCGGCCCTCTCCTGGGCCTGCCACGAACTGGCCGCCCATCCGGACATCCAGGCCGCCGCTCGCCGCGCTGCCGATGAAGGCGACGAGAAGTACCTCGAAGCGGTCATGAAGGAAGCCATGCGCCGTCACACCGTCATCGCGGCGACGGTGCGCAAATTGAAGCGCGACATGACAATCGGCGGCTACGACCTACCGCGCGGAACGGTAGTGGCGACTTCGATCCTGCTGGCCCACAAGCGCGCCGACAACTATCCGGACGCCCTGGTCTTCCGCCCCGACCGCTTCCTCGACGGTTCGGTGGCCGCCAATACCTGGCTCCCCTTCGGCGGCGGTGTCCGCCGTTGCCTCGGCGCAGGTTTCTCGCTGATGGAAGGCACCGCCATCCTGCAGCAGATCCTCACCCGCTACGCCCTCACCCTGCCCCCGGGCGGCGAGGACGAACCCTCCCGCATCCGCAACATCACCCATATCCCCGCCAACGGCGCTCGCATCGTGCTGACAGCGCGGGAATCGGAGCAACCCACCATTGCAATCTAATTGATATGCAACCGTAGGTTGCCTTGAATACATGAGGCAACCTACAGTTGCCTCATGACCTATTCCTCAAATACCCCAGTCTCCTTGGACACCCTCATCGACCACGTCCGCACCGGCCTGCAACAGTCCCCGGCCCTGGACCGACTCACCCGATCCATCGACGTCTCTGCACATCTCAGCGACCTCTCCGACGCCCTGGTAGGCCACTTCGTAGACGAGGCCCGCCGCGAAGGCGCCACCTGGGCCCAGATCGGCGAACGCCTCGGCGTAACCCGCCAAGCCGTCCAAAAACGTTTCCTCCCAGACGATTCCACCCGCCCCGGATTCTGGGACCGCGCCACCCCCGCCCTGCGCGAAGTCATTTCGGCAGCCCGCGAGGAGGCCCGCACCCGCCGCAAAACCTACCTGGGCACCGAACACCTCCTACTGGCCATCCTCACCCTCCCCGACGACCCCGCCACCGCCGCCCTAGCAACTTGCGGCGCCCCCGCCGAAACCCTCCGCGCCGCCATCAACGGCCGCATAGGCGTCCCCTCCGGCGACCCCCTCCCCGACGACACCCCCTTCACCCGCCTAGCAATCACCGCCCTCCAACACGCCCACCGCGAAGCCCTCCGAGCCACCGCCCCCGCCACCACCCCCTCCCACCTCCTCCTAGGCCTCATAACCACCGGCGACGGCCTGGCCCACGACGTCCTCACCGCCCTCGGCATCGCCTACGAACCCCTCCGAGCCGCCCTCCAAACACCCCCACAACCCTGACCCCAGGTCAGAGGGCTTCGTAGTAGTGGGCGGCGGCGGGGTGGAGGGGGATTGGGGTGTGGCCCATGGTGGGTGGGTCGAGGGGGTAGGTGATGGGGCTGAGTTCTGGTGGGAGGTGGTGATATTGGGCTTCGAAGTGGTGGCGGGTTTCGCCTAGGGTCCAGGCGACTGCGTAGGCGAGGTCGTCGGGTAGGGCGGTGGTGGTTAGTAGGAGGAAGTCGGCGAAATCGAGGGTTCGGATCGGGGCGGCGCCGGGGAAGTAGGCGGCGGGGATGGTGGCTGGGGGCCAGCTGTAGGCGGATTCGAGGGCGGTCAGGATGGGGTCTTCGATGGGGAGGAAGTTGTAGTTGGGGGCGAATTGCTGCCAGGCGGGGAACATGATGGCTTCCTGGAAGATTGCGTTCGCTCGACCGGACAGGATGTGGGCGAAGGAGCCGAAAGGGCGCTCGTCGGGGAGGAATTCGCCGCCCCAGGCTGTCACGTCTATGCCGGCGCGGTCGAGGACCGTGTGGGCAGCCAGGCCGGTGTTGTTGATTCCGTCGTTCGGGCCGGTGGCCAGGCGTAATTGTGGTGCGCCGGCGCGTAATTCGGCGAATGTGGTGATGCCGAGCGATTTGTTGACCGCTAGGACGAGTCGGTCGCGGTGTGGGATGGTGCCGAGTGCGCGGAGCTGCGGGTAGGGGGTGTCGGTGTAGACGCCTCGGCCGTCGAGGGCGGCGGCGGCGAAAGCCGCGGGGGTGGTCAGGGCGATGTCGACTTCGCCGCGGCCGACTGCGTGGATCGCATCGGTGCCGCCGCGGCCGTTCCAGATTGCGATTCGGGTGGCCGGGCCGGCGCGGTCGATCAGTTCTTGGCTTATCCATCCGCAGATGCGGTGGAGGTTGGCGGCTCCCCAATCGCCGCGCAGGTGCAGGGTGAGGTTGCGGTCGATTTTCGGTTCACTCGGACGGGTTTGCATCGACTGGTCCTGTCAGGAGTGAGGGGCTACTTCGTAGAGGTTCGAGGTGGCGTGCTCGATGAGGCCCAGGACTTCGGTCCGAAGGGATTGGATGGCTGGGATATCGGCGCGGGCCTGGTCGAACGCGGTCTTGTCGGTCCAGTGCATGTGATTGATGACCTGGGTGCCGTCGAGGCTGCGCAGGAGGTCGAGAGATAGCAGGCCTGGAATCAGGTTCGGGTCACCGGCTGCGTGGATGGTGTCGATGACCTTCTGCTGGTTCTCCGGTTGGACGGTCAGCACGATCAATACGAAGAGGCCCGACTTCTTGGTGGGGATCAGGTTCATGTGACCGTTGTAGGCGGGCGGTGGAGCGCCGGATGCGCTGGAGTGGACCGCGGTGTGGTTTTCTGTCAGAAGATGCTGTGCATATAGCGAATTCGGACAGGAGGCGTCGATGGAGGTCGAGGATCTGCGACTCGTCCGCGCCCTGCAATTGGCGCCGCGCGCAAGCTTTTCGGTGCTGGGTGATGTGCTCGGGCTGCATGAGCGGACGGTGGCGCGGAACTATCGGCGGCTGAGGCGGGCGGGGATCCTGCGGGTTTTCGGCATGGTGAACCCGATGGCCGTGGGGTACCAGTTCTGGCAGGTGCGCGTGCGGTGCCGACCTGATGCGTCGGAGTCCCTCGCTAGAGCGCTCGCGGCTCGGCATGACATCGCGTGGGTGGGGGTTACGGCTGCCGGATCGGAGGTTTCGTTCTCGATGCGATCGCTGTCGGCGGAGAGCCGTGATCTCCTGCTGACCCGTAGTCTGCCGACGGCCGCGAGGGTGCTCGATATCGAAGCCAGTGTCGTGCTGCATATCTTCTTGGGACTCAGCGCTCGTGGCTGGTCCGAGCTCGATGGACTGTTGACACCTGAGGAGTCGGTACGGCTCGGCGGCGGCGAAACGCCCAGCACCGATGCGAGTCCCGTGCCGCCTGAACCGTTCGACTCCGCGTTGTTCGATGTGCTGGCGGTCGATGGTCGCGCCAGTACCGTGAAATTGGCCGAGGCCGCCGGGATCAGTGAAGGGCGGGCCGCGCGACGGCTGGCTACGCTCCTGCAGTCGCGCACGCTCGTCATCGATGTGGATCTTGCCTACCACGATTTCGGCATAACCTGTTGGGCTCAAATGCATTTCACCGTCACCCCCGCACGTCTGCGGGAGGTCGGCGCAGCCTTGGCTCAGCTGCCGGAGGTGGCGTTCGTGGCGGCGATGTCGGGTCGCGACAACCTGGTGGCATCGGTGGTCTGCCGCGACCTGCGCCATATGTACGAGTTCACCTCCGGCAGCGTCGCCGCGCTCGACGGCATCGTCTCCATGGAGATCGTGCCGTTCACGAACATCATCAAACAGTCGGGTGGACTGGTCGTCGATGGTCGTCTCGTGGATCCGGCCACGCCAGTGGACCGTCACTGACCGCTTTCCAGGAGTCGCCGATCAGCATCGTGACAGGGTCGGTGGCGGTGTATTCGGGCCAGCCCGGATCGCCGGTGGTGGCGAAACGGATCCAGGTCGCGTGCATACGCGAAGCGAGATCCGCAGGGGGCGGCTCGGTGCCGAGCACCGCTTGCGGACCGTGCAATGCGGGAACGTCGGTGGTATCGAAGACGAACGGCACCTCCATGGTGTGCGCTGCGCCGAGCTGTCCGTCGAGCGTCTGTGACTGCCAAGTGAACCGGTAGGCGTGGGTGGAGCCGGTATGTGCATCCGCGAGCCGCCGCGTCCCTGCGCCGAACAGCGCATCGCCGAGAATCGTGGCCCGCAGTTGCCCGAGCGAATACCGGTCGTACGCGGCTCGATAGGCCGCCACCAGAGCCTCCGGATGCGGGTGTACCTGGGCTGCGAGCGCGCGGATATCTTCTTCGGTTGTGCCGGAGAGCTTTCCGACGGGAGCGAGGTAGAGGTTTCCTTCGTCGGCATTGCTGCCCAGCAGCAGATCGATCCCGCGGGCACGCCCGGCCGCGACCGCGGTTGCCGGCTGCTGGTCCAACACCACGCTGAACGCACTCAACCCCGCAAGCGGATCGACATCACCGTTCACGGCGAGTTCGAGCCCGGCAAGAGCAGGCATGGCTTCCACCAGCGCGTCATCGGATGTCTCCGCGAGGGCCGCAGCGCTGGGTGTGAGTCCCAAGCTCTCCCCCAGCGCCGCCGTGACGATCCCGGCCTGGTTCCGCGTGAAAGCGCCTGTACCATTGCCGCTCTGCACGATGGCTCGCCGCAGCAGCCCCTCGGATTGCGGATCCGCCAGCACCGCGCCCACCAATGTCGCGCCCGCCGACTGCCCGAACAGCGTGACATTGTCCGGGTCACCGCCGAACGCGGCGATATTGTCCCGGACCCAGCGCAGCGCGGCCAGCACATCGAGGAGTCCGCGATTGTCCGGCGCATCGGGCAGATGCAGGAACCCGGGGATGCCGAGGCGATAGTTCACCGCCACCAGCACGACTCCGTCACGAGCGAACGCCGAACCATCGTAGAGCGCAGACCGATTCGATCCCGACACGAACCCGCCGCCATGCACGAAGACCATGGCTGGCCGCCCTGCCGCCGCCGGCGCCCAGATATTGACGGTCAGATAGTCATCGCCGCGCACCCACCCCGGACCGAAATACGGTGACATATCGAGACTTCCGAAGGCATCCCGGCGAGGTTGCGGCGCGGTAGGGCCATAGTCGGTCGCATCCAGGACGCTGCTCCACGGGGCGTGGGGTTGCGGCGGCCCGAACCGCGCCGCCCCTTGTGGCGCCGCGGCATACGGGATGCCGAGAAACGCCGCCGTATGCTGTTCCGATCGCCCCCGGACCGGCCCGCTACCGGTCTCGATCACGGTATGAATCATATGGTTTCGCCTCCTGTAGCCGGTCCGGTTCACAGCCGCCCGAACGGCGCCCAGTCGGTGATGGCGAAGCCCTCACCATCGGCCCGGACCTGCCCCCCGCCGTGGCCGCCCAGATGTGCCGGGATCACCAGTGCCCCGCTGTCCGCAGCGCGTGCCAGCGTCTTCCGCCGGGTGGCGCGCGCCTGCTGCGGGTCCTCGCAGAACCTGCAGTTCACCTCCGGCTGCAGGATCTGCACCGGGGTGTGCAGCATGTCGCCGACGAACAGGGCCGAGCTGCCGCCCGATTCGACACTCACGATGGAGGACCCGGGCGTGTGCCCCGCCGCGAGTTCCAGTCGTACCGAGCCGTCGATGTCGAGGCTCTCGTCCCACAGCTCGACCAGTCCCGCGCGAGACACGGGAGCGACGCTGTCCTCGAACACATTCTGGTTACCGCGCCCCACAGCCACGGTGTGGCCGTTCGCCGGGTCCCAGAACTCGAAGTCCCGAGCGGGCATGAGGTATCGGGCCCGGGGGAACGTCGGCACCCATTCGCGCCCCTCGAGCACGGTGTTCCAGCCGACGTGATCGGCGTGCAGATGCGTGTTGATCACGATGTCGACGTCCTCCGGCTGGATCCCGGCCTGCGCCAGGTTCGCGAGAAAGCCGGTGTTCATATGCGCCCAAACCTGGAAATAGGGCCGCTCCTTGGCGTTTCCGGCCCCGGTATCGACGAGGATCGTCTTGCCCCCGCTGCGGATCACCCAGGTCTGCAGGGCGCTCTGCACGGTCCGGGTCGTGGTGTCGAAGAAGTCGGGTGCGAGCAGGTCGAGGTTGTCGTTCCAGACCTGCGGTTCGCTGTCGGGAAAGAACTCCTCCGGCGTCATGTCGACAGTCCCGAAGTACTCCTCGACCCGGGTGATCGTCACGGCGCCGAGCTGGATCTGCCGCGTATCGGCGGTCGCTGTCACGGTCATGGGATTCCTCCTGAACGGGTTCGGCGCCGGGATCGGCGCTCCGACAACCACATTCGATGCAAGGTTGCATCCCATGCCAGACCCGGCTTGTCCTACCACTGGCGTGCACAGGCAGGGATGATCGCGGCGGCTCATACTCGATGTCATGGATGCGTCCGGTCAGCTCGCCGAATTTCTGCAGGTCCGCCGTGCTCAATTGCGGCCACAGGACGTGGGATTGCCGACCTACGGCGACCGCCGGCGGGTCCCGGGCCTGCGCCGTGAGGAGCTCGCCATGCTGGCCGGGGTCAGCCCCTCGTACTACATCCGGCTCGAACAAGGCCAGTCCCCCAATGCCTCACCCGAGGTGATCGACGCGATCGCGCGCGCCCTGCGCCTGGACGAGGCCGAGCACGATCACCTACGCGACCTGGCCCAGGCCAAGCGGCGACGCGGCGGCCCACGACGCCCGCCCGCCGAGCGCATCACCCCCGAGATGACCGAACTGCTGACCGCGCTCGGCGACGTCCCCGCGATCGTGACCGGCCGCCGCACCGATGCGCTGGCCTGGAATCGGATGGGACATGCCCTGTTGCTCGGCCACGTCGATGCGGAGGCGCCCGAGCGGCCGGGCGAGCGACCCAGCATGGCCAGGCACGTCTTCCTCGATCCGCACACTCGCGAGCTATACGTGAACTGGCCGGCCAAGGCCCGTGCGGTGGTGGAGAACCTGCGCATGATCGCCGGTCAGCACCCCGATGACGCCGCCCTCGCCGCGCTCATCGGCGAACTCAGCATGCGCAGTCCGGAATTCGCGAAACTCTGGGCCGACCATCGCGTACGCCCCTGCGGCACCGCGCAATACCAGCTGCGCCATCCCATTGTCGGCACGCTGACCGTTCACCAGCAGACACTGAATCCGGTCCATTCGCCCGGGCAGTCGATGGTCATCGTCACCGCCACCGGCGATGCGGCCTCGCAGGCCGCACTCACGCTGCTGGCGCAAACTCTCAGCGCCGGCTCCGGTCTCAGTGCCGGCGCAGACCGTCGAGAGGGGGCGGGTCGTTCCGCCTCGTGAACTCGGAGCATTCGGGGCAGTCTGCAACCACCGGATGGCTACACGCGGTGAGGTGGGCGAGGAAGCCGTCGGTGGCTTCCAGCAATGCCATCTGAGCGTGGATCTCGCGGCGCTTGGCCTCGATCAGCAAGGTCCGGGTATCACACGGGCTCATGCCGAGTTCGCGAATCTGCTCCAGGGACAGCCCACTCCGCTGCAGCGTCCGGATGAGGCGCGCGTAGTCGAGCGTATTGCTGTCGTAGACCCGATGACCGGATGGTGTGCGGGGCGGCAGTAGCAGGCCGACCGATTCCCAATGCCGGAGCACGTGCGCTTCGATGCCGAGCACGGCGGCTGCGTCGCCGATGCGCAGGTCCTGCGCGGTGGTCACGGTTGCCTCCTTGACTTCATGTCGACCTTAAGTATTAACGTTCCGATATGTCAGAACCAGTTCGCAGTCCCAGTTTTCTCGAATGCTGTTCCGCCGTAACCGGTCTGGTGCGCGGCATGGTGCGGCCCCGCCGGGCCGACCAGCGTTTCCTGCGGTCGATCACCGATGCGGGCCTGCCGGCGGCCCGGCGCACGGTCAAGCTCACGACGCTGACGCAGGTGGCGCGGCCGGTGCCGACGCCCATGGTGGTCGAGGGTCGTTTCGCGCCGCGACGCCTGCAGACCTCGCTGACCTCCTTCGTCATCGAGCATCCCGAAGCGACCTTCATCGTCGATCCGAGCGTGTGCCTGGATGTCGAGCAGCGCGCCCTCGCGCAGCTGCCGGGCGTGCTGCGCAATATCGTGCGCCCGCCCGCCGAGACCCTTGCGACCGTCACCGCCCTCGCGCGTGAACCGCATTTGCCCGCACTGGATTTCGCACTGCCGACGCATGCGCACTGGGATCACGTATGCGGGCTGCTGGACCTCCCCGGATTGCCCGTACACCTGCACAGCGACGAGCACCGCTGGATCTCGGACGGCACCGTGGCGCCGGTCGGCGGTGTCCGCGATTCCCTGCGCGACCGCCCGCTCGAACAGTACGAGCTGGACGGCCCGCCCGTGCTCACCTTCACGCGCAGCCGGGACCTCTTCGGCGACGGCAGTGTCGTCCTGGTCGATCTGGCCGGCCACACACCGGGCAGCATCGGGGTCCTGGCCCACACCGAGCACGGCTGGGTGCTGCTGGCCGGCGATGCCGCCTGGGATCACCACCAGGTCGACGACATCCGCCAGAAGTCCGGGTTCCCGGGCGGTCTCACCGATATCGATCGTGACGCCACCTTCAGGACCCTGCATCGCCTGCACCTGGCGCGACATGCGGCGACGGTCGTGCCGACGCACGATCACACCGCGACCGTCCGGTTCACTTCCGGCCAGAGCGACCCCGCCGGAGCGGTACCGTGAACCCATGGAGGTCACCGTTCGCCCGGCGATCACGCCGGATGTGCCTGAACTGGGGCGAGTACTCGGTCTCGCCTTCGCCGATGATCCGATCATCTCCTGGCTGATACCCGATCCCGCGGTGCGCGCACGGCGCGCGGCCATCCTGTTCTCCACTCTCGTGCGCCATTACTACCTGGCGGAGGGCGGCGTGGAGGTGGCGCTCGACGATGCGGGAGCCATGGTGGGCGCGACCATTTGGGCGCCACCGGGTAAATGGCATGTCTCCCACGCCCAGAGCCTGCCGCAGCTACCGGGACTGGTCCGGGCCTTCCGGCGCCGGCTCCCGGCCGCGGCGGCGCTGACCGAGGTCATGGCCGCCACGCACCCGACCGAACCGCACTGGTATCTCGCGGTCATCGGTACCCCGCCCAGCGCGCGGGGGCGCGGTTACGGCCGGGCCCTGCTGGATTCGCGCCTGGATCGCTGCGATGCCGAGCACCTCCCGTGCTACCTGGAGTCGAGCAAGCCCGAGAATCTGCCCTACTACGAGCGTTTCGGCTTCGAGGTCACGGGCGAGATCGACGCGACCAACGGTGGTCCGCCACTGTGGCCCATGTGGCGCGCGACCCGCTGAGCGGTTCACTCGGCCGGGCTGTGATACGAGAAAGGCGCGAACTCCCTTGTGATACAAGGTCGTTCGCGCCTTTTCCGTCGGTCAGGCCTTACGTGCCAGCCCCGCGACGATCAGCTCTGCCCATGCGCTGAGCTCGGCCTCGGGGGTTTCCGCCTGTTCGGTCTCCGGGTCCGGTCGCCAGTGGGCGCACGGGCTGAGTCCCTCGTCGAGCATTTCCAGGCCGTCGAAGCAGGCCAGGATCTGCTGGTCGTTGCGGAAGTGGCCGCCGAACGCTTCGAGGATCTTGCGTTCGGTGGCTGCCGCCTCGCGAGACTTGCCGGGGCGGAAATGCGATATGTAGACCTGGCTTTCGGGCGCGAGCTGTTCGGTCCAGTACTTCACGACCCCGGCCGGGTCCTCGTCGTCGCTCACGAAGCTGAGCACCACGCCGAAGATGAGTCCGACCGGTTCGTCGAAGTTGATCAGCCGCTGCACATCCGGATGCTCGGCGATCTTCGACGGGTCCCGGGCATCAGCCTCGAGCACCGTGATCCCCTCGTCGATGGCCAGCAGCGCCCGGCCATGGGCTACGACGAACGGATCGTTATCCACGTACACGACTCGAGCGTCCGGTTGCTCGCGCCGCACCACCTCGTGGACGTTGACGTCCGCGGGTAGGCCGCAACCCATGTCGATCACTTGACGCACCCCGCCGGCGGCCAGAATGCGTGCCGCTCGCAGGATGGCCTGCCTGTTCGTGATCGCGAGTAACTCCGATCCGGGCAGGTCACCCATGAAGTAATCGCCGAGATCCTTGTCGACGCCGTAATTGTCACGCCCACCGAGGACGTAGCTATAAACGCGCGCCACACTCGGCCGGGATTGCCGTGCTCGCATGGCGTTGATGTTCAACTCTCACACCCCTTACCGTTCCGTGCACCAAGCGGTCGAGGATCGCACGGGTAGTCCGCCGTCCGGGCAGAACCTTCGATCGAAGATCATTCCAGATCGAGCTCCGACCGGCGCAGTCTTTCCCCTTGACGATACCGGTTCACGGCCAGCAATCCGACAGTGCAAAGCGGCCATTCCGAAGTCGTTAGGGTGGACGTCATGCCCCGTAGCCTGGCCGATCTCCCCTACGCCCGTCACCTCGAACGTTTCGCTACCGAACTGGAGTCCGACCAGGACTACGACACGGTACACCTGACGGACGCAGAACTCACCGAACCGGACTGTCGCGGCGCACGATTCACCGAATCCGCCCTGACAGAGGTGACGGTGATGCACGGAAACTTCCGCCACACCCGGTTCGGCGACGTCTGGCTGCGCGGCGTGCGCTGGGTCGGCACCAATCTCGGTCAGACCGGTTGGCAGGATGCGGAACTCATCGATTCCGCCTTCTCGGGGGTCGAGTGGGTGGGCGCGGGGGTTCGACGTGTCCGATTCGAGGGGTGCAAGTTCGAATCGGTCAATTTTCGGAACAGCAGTTTACAGCAGGTGGAGTTCGCCGACTGCGTGCTGCGCGACGTCGACTTCGGCGAGGCAACCCTGCGCAAGGTCACCTTTCCCGGGACGACGCTGCTGCGCCTCGCGCTGCATCGGGCCAAGCTGGAGAACGTCGACCTGCGCGGGGCACTGGCCCTCGATATCGCGAACGGACTGGACGCGCTGCGCGGCGCCACCATCAGCACCGGGCAGCTGATGGATCTGGCGCCTGCCTTTGCGCAGGCGGCCGGAATTATCGTGCGCGACAGGTGAATCCGATCGCGACGCCCCATCGAATCGGCTGATTCGATGGGGCGTTCTCGTTGACCGGGTGCAGACCGGTTAGGCGGCGGCCCGCAGGATCAGGACGGTGATCTCGCTCGGGGCGAAGACTCGCAGCTGCGGTCCCCAGAATCCCGTGCCGCGGCTGGTATAGAGCTGCGTGTGCTCACCGTGGCGGCTCAGGCCGGCGACCACCGGCTGGTCCACTCGCACCAGGTAGTGGAACGGCCAGATCTGCCCGCCGTGCGTGTGGCCTGAAATCTGTAGCGCCACACCGGCCTCCACGGCCGCGGTGACCTGTTTGGGCTGGTGTGCGAGCAGGACCACCGGCAGCTGGCGGTCTGCGCCTTCCAGGGCCGCCGTCAGGTTCGGGCCATGGCCTTCGAGGCCGACACCGGTGGGGTCGTCGATGCCCGCGAGTACCAGCTGGTCACCGCCGCGGCTCACCACCTCGTGCTCGTTGTGCAGCGGCCGCCAGCCCAGTTCCGACATGGTCTCGATCCAGCCGAGGGCGTCGCCGAAGTACTCGTGGTTACCCGTGATGTAGTACCGGCCCAGTGGGGCCCGCACCTTGCCGAGCGGATCGACTTGCGCGCGCCGCTTGGCTACCGAGCCGTCCGCGAGATCGCCCGCATGGCAAGCGATATCGGGTTCGAGCGCGTTCACGGTCTCGACCACTCGCTCCGACCAGCGCAGCCGATCCGTCGCCGCGAAGTGGGTATCGGTGACCACCACCATGCGCAGACCGTCCAGTCCTGCACCCAGACCCGGGATTTCGACCTCGACCGTGCGTACACGCGGGAGGCGGCGCGCCTCGTAGATACCCCAGACCACGAGGGCTGCCGAGACTACGAGTACCCCGAGCGCCACGACCCGGGAGCGCAGCGGATCGTCCACCCCCGCCACGATCAACACCGCCCGCGCGAACGCCCCGATGACCGACCAGGTGAACGCCACCCACATCACACCCAGCAGCGTGTCCGCGGTGAGTGACGCGGCATCCGACTGCGCGGGCCCGTGCCCTCGAATCATCGCTGCGGGTAGTGCTACATAGCCGAGCACCGCCAGCGCCGTTCCTACCCAGAACAGCGGCCCGGAGGTCGCGCAGTAGATCAGCACCCACCAGGGCACCGCGAACAGCAGGGCCGGGACCACCAGAAAGAACACCATTCGCGGGACATACTTCAGCACAATCCGATCATCCTTTGCGAAACGCATTGTTGCCAGCAGGTCCGCCACGGGTGAAATCGGCCTGTCGCGGATGATGGCGAACTACAGGGGTTGTGCGTCGACCTTCCGGGTGGTGGCGTAGCCGTGATCGCGGTACCACTGCTGCCAGGCGATGTCGCGCGGGTCCTGCGGGTCGAACTCGTGCCGCCAGGTCATGACCGGCCCGACCTCGCTGTCGATCTCTTCGCAGGTGTACGGATGACCTTCGGCCGAAAAACGCTGGCCTTCCATGTCTTTCGTGCAGGTTTGCGCCGGATAGGGCAGCGCGATCTCGGGTGGGGTGTCGGGCAGGTCGGCGGCCGCGGGCTGAGCGGTGGCGATCAGGAGCCCGGTCATCAGAGCACCGACCGGTAGTGCAGCAATCTTCCACTGGCCTCTGGCAGTTCGAGTACGCATGTATTCCAGGGTAGCTAAAAGTTCGCTGACGTTGATTTGGCTGGTCAGACACACAAATCCCCCGCCCGCAGAATGCGGGACGGGGGAAGTCGGCGGCCGATTCGCTCAGGCGGCGGCATTCCGCTTGTGGCTGCGGATCGTCCAGGTGAACAGTCCGCCGTAGACCACGATCATCAGGATCTGCGACAGGTTCGCCGCGGTGTGCAGGGGCAGCAGGTACACCGCCGCGATCCGCAGCAGCGAGTCGGAGAACAGCGCCGCACCCCACACCAGCGAGACGGTGAACCACCGGCGCCGCATGACATCACTACCGGCGGTGGCCTCGAACTGATCGCGGCCCTGGTCGCCGGCGAACCGCTTCGCCGCGTAGTAGGCCAGCGGACGCCCGATCATGCAGCTGACCAGCAGAGTCAGCCCGGCGACCGCAGAGGTGGCACTGTCCTTCGCCACCATGAACCGCGGATCACCGGAAACGAAGGACAAAACCAGCCCCGCCGCGAACAGGATCATCAGGAACATCGCGAACGCATCCACCCGACGCTGCCGAACCGCAACCCACACCAGCCGAGCACCGGACACCGCAGTACCCGCCAACAGCGCGGTAAAGGTGTTCGCACCCGCCAGATCGGCCGCGAAGTAAGCGCCCATCGGCAGTCCCAGGTCCAGACCCAGGGTGGTGACCATGGCCCGCACCGCAGTCTTGCGCTGAGCCGAGTCGGTGGTGATGGTGTCGGGGGTGGAGGTCAGAGTGCTCATCGTGGTGGCCTTCCGAGTGCGATGTTTCGCTGTCGAAATAGACACTACGAGCCGAGAAACCCCAGGTCATGGGCCTGGTGGTGTATCCCGGGTGGATCTTCCCGCACCCGCGGGTGGAGACATTTCTCCACCCGTGAGCCCGAGCACCACTGCCGGACGCTAGCCGACCTTCCTCGGATCTGCGGCTGCTCCGGCGCGTTCGGCGAGCAAGGCGTCGAGTTGGCGTTCCGCGCGTTCGGCGCGGGTCAGGCTCTGGGCGCGTGCGTCTTCGAGGGCGGCGAGGCGGGCTGCGGATTCCTGGTTCGATTTCTCCAGCGCGGCAGCGGCTTCGGTGCGTACGGCCGCCACGTCGGCAGCGGTCTGCCGGCGGATATCGGTGACTTCGGTACGGGTGCGGTCGAGTTCAGTACGCACGCGCTGCAGCTCGTCACGGATTTCGGTGAGGACCTGATTGCGTTCGGCGACAGCTTGTTCGGCGCGGTCGATAGCGCGTTCGGCATCCGCGGCCCGCTGCACGGCCAGGTCGCGTTCGGCCGCGGCGGCAGTGATCCGCTGGGTGGAGTCGCGACGTACCTGCTCCACCTCCGTCGCGGTCTTGGAGCGGGCCAACTCGATTTCCTCGGTCGCCTGCTCGCGCGCCCGCTCCACCTCCTCAGCGGCTTCCCGCCGGATGGTGCGTATTTCAGCCTCAGCCTCAGTGCGCGCAGCGAAGACATCGTCGGCAGCCTGCTTGCTGATGCTCTCGACTTCCCGCATCGCATCATCCCGAGCCGACAACGCCTCCGCGATCTTCCCTTCCGCCTCTTCCGCCGCCGCAGCCGCATCCTCGGCAGCGGATTCCGCAGCCTCCCTGGCCTCTTCCGCCTCCCGCCGCCGCTGCTCGGCCGCGACGGTCGCCATCTCCGCCTCAGCGATCCGCCGAGCAGCATCCGCCTGCACAGCCTGCACCTGAGCCTCCGCCACCGAAGGATCAGCAAGCGTAGACAATTCAGCCACGGCAGCCGCAATAGTCCCATTCAGCTGATCAGCCAGCCCCCGAAACTGAATCAGCAGCTCATCCGCGCGAAGTCGAGCCACCGTCACCGGACCCTGTTGCGTCACAGTGACGTTCGCAACCGCACCTTCCCCCTCCCCTTCCAACCGCCGCTGCCGCTCCCGCCACGCCCTCCACCGCGTGTGATCCGGATGATCGCAGTATTCCGAGGGCCGCCCAGGGCCACCGCCACGAGTAATGGGTTTAGTGCAGCCGGGGTAGTTGCAGGTGCTAGACACCGGAGAATCGTAGCGTTGGTTACGTCATTCCCAACGGATCAACACGAAACGAATCCCCCACCGCCCCTTCACAAACCCAACCCATCTAACATCCGATAAGTGAACCTTATCGGGTGTCAGGCTAACCCACTTCCCCAGTTCCACCTCCCGATAATTACGTTTACGTTTGGTTGGCGCATACGAAACGAATTAGCAACGGAACTACCGAAAAACTGGGCTCGCATGTACGCCCGTACCAGATTGTCAGTTCTCACCTGAGCTGTCGGAGTCTCACGTGACCTGTCGTACGCGTGGCGTGTTCTCATCTGATCTGTCGGAAACAGCCCTTTGATCTTTCGAAGTCGCGACGATGGATCGGTGCTGAGCACGCCTGCGGGCCGATGGGGTCCGGGCTTGGGCATGGACGTCGATGAGTTCGAGGCCGCGTTCGTGTCGAAGTCCGGGCTGGAGCGGCGAGTTCGGTGGCTGGGTTTGCCCGCGGTGGTGGGTGAGATCGATGGTCCGGTGCGGTCGTTTCGGTCGCGTCGCGGTCAGCGGAATTTTCCTGGTTGGTATTGGTCGGCGACAACGGGCCGACGTGTCGGGTTCGAGTCGTGGGTCGAGCGAGATCATTTGGTGGCGTTGGACTTCGATCCGGAGGTGGTCGATGTCGTGTCGCAGCCGTTCTGGCTGGTCTGGCGGCAGGACGGGAACAAGCAGCGGCGGCATGCACCGGATTTCCTGGTGCGCAAGGCGGGTTCGCGATGGCTGGTCCTGGATTCGCGGCCGTCGGAGCTGATCGGGGACCGAGATCGAACGGCGTTCACAGCGATGGCGCATGCTTGCGCGGCGGTGGGCTGGAGTTATGCCGTGTGGGATCGGTTGGATCCGGTGCTGGCCGCGAATCATCGCTGGTTGGGTGGCTATCGCCATCCCCGCTGTTTCAATGGGCAGCTCGCGCGCGAGCTGCTGGAAACGTTCACGCGGCCGGGGCCGTTGATGGACGGGGCTGAGATGGTGGGCGATCCACTGCGCACGTTGCCGGTCCTCTATCACCTGCTCTGGCGGCAGTGGTTGGTGGTGGATCTGTCGGTGGTGTTGTCGCATCGCAGCGTCGTGGGTGTCTCACCGAAGTTGTCGGATCTGTCGGACATGGCGCAGGGATCGGCGCACAGCGAGGCGGGACGGTGATGCTGGAGCGGCCGGGCGTGCTCACCGTCGGTGACCGGGTGGTCTTCGGCGGGTTCGCGCATGCGGTGGTCGCGATCTCGGGCACGAAGATCCGGTTGCTGTCCGACGGCGGTGAGGCGAGTGTGGTCGCTCTGCCTTTTCTGCTGGCAGCAGAGGATTTCGAGCTGGTGGGCTCGGCTCCGCTGCCCAGGATCGAACCGCGGGGACTGCTCGAGTCTTTGCCGAAGAAGGCGCTTGCAGAGGCCAGGGATTGGGAACGTCACGTGATGGAGGTCGAGACCGGGCTCCCGCCCGACGCGGCCGAGGGCGCGATGCCTCGACCGCAATATGATCCGGCGACGGTGGTCGTCACCGACCGCGAGAAGACCAAAGCGGCCGAGTTGAAGGTGAGCGCTCGGACCGTTCAGCGCATGCGGCGCCGATACCGTGATCAGGGATTATGGGGTCTCGTCGATTCACGATACGTCCGGCTGCTGGAACCGACCGGGCAGGTCGATCCGCGGGTGGTCGCCGCGGCGACAGCGGTGATCGCCGCGCAAACCCACACTTCTACCGGCACCAAATCACGTGTGATCGAACAGGTTCGGCGGCGACTCGACGACGAGCACGGCCCCGGAGTGGTCCGGTTGCCGTCGAAAGCGACATGCTATCGCCTGCTGGAGGTGCTGGCGGCAGGCCGGCACACGTTCGGATCGGCGGTCACCCGCCGTCAGACGGCGAACAAACCCGACCGGGTCTACATCCCGACCACCGCGGCGCGGCCCGGAGAGTTGGTGCACCTGGACACGACACCGCTGGATGTGATGGCGGTGATGGACGACGGGGTGGTCGGCCGCGCGGAGCTGGTGCTGGCGGTCGACGTTGCCACTCGCACCATCTGCGCTGGGGTTCTTCGGCCGGTCGGCGCGAAATCCGTTGATGCGGCACTGATCCTGGCGCGCATGATGGTTCCCGAACCGATGCGACCGGGCTGGGATCAAGCGTTGGCGATGTCGGCATCGCGGATCCCCTATCAGCGCCTGGTGGCACTGGACGCACGGATGGCGCTGGCCGCGGCCAAACCGGTGATTGTTCCTGACACCGTGGTCGTCGACCACGGCAAGGTCTTCATTTCCGAGGTGTTCTCCCGCGCGGCGGACACCCTGGGCATCTCGGTTCAGCCCGCGCACGAGTTGACCGCGACCGACAAGGCGATCGTCGAGCGCACCTTCGAATCGATCAATACCCTGTTCTGTCAGCACGTTTCCGGTTACACCGGCCGCGATGTCACCCGGCGCGGCGCCGACGTCGAAGACCGCGCCGTCTGGCCGTTGGCGGACCTGCAAGAGTTGTTCGACGAATGGGTCCTGGCCGGATGGCAGACCCGTCCTCACGATGGCCTGCGGCATCCGTTCACCCCCAACCAGAACGCCTCACCCAACGACGCCTACGCGGCGTTGATCGCCGCCGCCGGTTATGTCCCGGTCACCCTCTCCGGCGAGGACTACATCGAACTACTGCCCGCGCACTGGCGGACGATCAGCGACGCGGGTGTTCAGATCGACTACCGCACCTACAACAGCAACGAACTTCGGATCTGCGCTGGTCAAAGCTCCGGGATCGCGTCCAAGAACGGACGCTGGGAAGTGCACTACGACCCCTACGACGTCTCGCGGGTCTGGGTTCGCAACCACCGCGGTCACGGCTGGTTCACCGTTCCCTGGACCCACCACGGCATCGTCCGGCAGCCCTTCGCCGACTTCACCTGGCGCGCGGCCCGCAAACTCGCCGCACAGCGCGGCGTCGACGACGCCAACGAAATGGCCGTCGCGGTCATCCTGGCCGCGCTGCTGCGCCGCGCCGCAGCCGGACCCGACACCAGCCGCCCGCTGGCCCGCACCGTCTCCACACGCGCGATGACCAATCACCTTCCCGCCGAACTGATCTCCGAGGTCGGGCGCTGGCCCACCACGATCCCCGAGCGCCCGGCGCTCCCACCGGCGGCCGCCGATGACGGCGACCAGGTGACGGTGATCGAGGCCGACGGCGTCGAGATTGTTCCCTTCGGCCTACTCGATCCCTTCGATGAGCGGGAAGGACGCTGGTGAGTTCCCCACAGCTGGACGCGCGGCACCCGCTGGCGACCAAGGAAGGATGGTCGTCATTCGTCGGCCAAGCCAATCCCGAACCACCCCAACTACTCTCGGACAACGACCTCGAACGCATCGACGATCTCGAGCGGGATCTCTACAACGAAGCCCGCCAGGACTATCACTCCTCGCTGCTGCTGGTCGCCACACCCGATATCCGCAAGATCATTCATACCGGCCAGAAACTGATCGTCAACAACCGCGGCAAACAACTCGGCCGCCGCGGCCTGCTGATCTCCGGAGCCAGCGGCACCGGAAAATCCACCTCGATCACCCAGCTGGGCAAGCGATTCCAACTCGACTTCGAACGCCGCAACCCAGGCATCCCCGACCGCATCCCGGTCGTCTATATCCTGATCCCGCCCGACGCCGACCCGAAATCCCTCGCCGGGGAGATGGCGGTGTTCCTGGGTCTGCCGGTCGGTCGCTGCGACGGACCACAATCGTTGGCACACGCCGTCGCTGCCGTGATGCGCCGAGCCGGAACAGGATTGGTCCTCGTCGACGAGATCCACCGACTGGATCTATCGACCAAACGCGGCAAAGGGGCTTCCGATCAGCTGAAATACTTCTTCGACACGGTCTCGGCGACCTTTGTCTATTCCGGGCTCGACCTCGAGGAAACCAACCTGTTCTCCGGAGTTCGCGGCCGACAGATCGCCGGCAGGTTCATCCCGGTCAGCACCGCGGCGTTCTCCTACAACACCATCGCGGCCAAGAACGACTGGAAGAAGCTGATCGCGACCATGGAGCAGTCACTGCGGCTGCACCGCCACAAGGTCGGCACTCTTCTGGAATCGGCCTCCTACCTGCATGCCCGCACCGGCGGCATGATCGGCAGTCTGGACCAACTCATTTATGAAGCCGCCAACGACGCCATCAGCGACGGCTCCGAAAAAGTCACCAGGGCGCACCTGGAATCGGTCATCCTCGACATCGCCGCAGGCAACCAATACGAACCCCGCCGGAAGACACGGCAATGACACTCGCCCTCTGGCAACGACCAGCGATACCACTGCCCTTCCAAGTCCGGCCGGTCCGCGGCGAGACCACCCTGTCTTATCTGTTCCGGCTCGCCCGCGCCAACGAGCTCGTCGTCCCCACCACATTGCTGCACGCCCTTGGCGAACCCTCCAATGGCCTGCACCAGTTCATGCTGCGAGAACACGACGAGATCATGCTCAATCAGGCTGCCCAGCAACGACTTTCCTGCTTCGCAGGGATGCCGTTGGACCGACTCCGCCGCAGTCTGCTGTTGCCCGGCCTCGCTGACACCCGCGAAAGCCCTTCACCACGAACAGCAACCCACATAATCGGCTCGCGCACCCGCGACCACTGCACTTCCTGCTGCGCTCGAATCCCAGGCAATCCTCGAATCCAGGTCTATATCGCGCATTCGTCGATCATCTGTCGACGACACCGACGATGGCTGGGCACTCGAATCGAACGAGTTCAGATCGACCTCTCGGGCTCTCCGGACATCCTCACCGCATATCGCCGCCGCGACAGGCTATTTCGCGGCGAAGAGAATCAGCACTGGATGGACATTCAGTTCGCGGCCGCGCAGGCGATCACGACGGCATGGTCCCACATCACGGACTCGTTCTGGCACACACCTCTGATCCGACGCTGGAACGCCCGATCCGCCGCTTTCGCTTCCACGGCACAGATTCCCGTCCCACCATCAGTGATCATGATGCCGGAAACCGTGACCATCGCCGAAACGATCTGCGATCCGATCTGGCGTCACCGGATCGCCACCGCCGAGCACTACTACCAGCAGAAAAACTTCTACGCCCACATGGTCGAACGGCTCGGATTTCGCCGCACCGCGGCCTACGCCTTCAGCGCCTACAACGATCCACTGCGAGAATGGGTCGAACAACATCATCGCCAGCACCGAGATGACTACAGCAACACCAAGACCCACACCGCCAAGAGGCGGCGGCGGGCAAGACCACCCGGAATCCGCCAATTCAAATGAGAACAGAGGACCACGACCCATGCTCCACGGCATGTCGAATCCCAGCTCAATCAGTCGCACCACCGACAGTTCAAATGCGAAGTGACACAGATTTCGCTTCCCAAGCCAGACAGTTCACAACAACACGGTCGACGTACCACGTGCGTGATACGCTGATCGAGTGGGCGACCGTTACAGCTTCACCAGCGAAGGTTTGGACAACATCCGGATCTACGGCGTGAAACCCGGAGAGGTCTGGGAGGCTCTGCACTCCAAGCGACGCCTAGTTCGCCAGATCGACGCGCGGGCATCTGCGATGTTCGGTCTCACCCACACCGGCCGCTACCTGGTAGTTTTCGTCTTGGAATCGGCCTATGAAAACAACGACTGGGATGTCATCGCGGCTCGCGAGATGTTCCCGGACGAGAAAGCCGTGTTCGATCGCTACACGGGACGGAAGTGATGGGTATGAACATCGAGCAGAACCTCACCGACCTCATTGAGAACGGCGATGACCGCCAACTGCCGGTCCCCGACACCAGCGAACCGATGGTCTCCCGATCGCTGCGCCTGCCCCTCAGCCTCGACGAGCGACTGCGCGCGATGGCGACCGAGCGCGATATCCCGCACACCACCCTGATGCGAGAGATCCTCGAGGCCTACGTCGCCGACGCCGACACCAGCGCCGTCGTACGCCTCAGTGACGTGCAGCGTGCCATCGCCAGGCTGGCCCATCCAGCGTGATCTCGATCGGGCACCCACCGGTTGCGGTGCGTGCGCACCTAACCGGACACCGTCGGGTTCATCTCGGTGCCGTTGCGAGAGAAGCCGACGGTCGCGCTCACGAGACTGGTCGGCGCGGCCGATTCCCTTTGTAATCACTGCGTGTCGGTGAATCGGGACGCCGTATGACATGAATTTCTGACGCAGTTGCTCGACGCGCTCTGCTGGCGTACATGGCCGCCCGCTTCGGCATTGACGTGGCTCCCGAGCGATAGCCGGCCCCCGACATCGTCCCGGAGGCGTACGCCAGGCAAATCAGCAGACTGTCGCGAACTCAGAAGCGCTCCTCCGACATTGCCACACAGGCCAGCAACCTACATCCGCGAATCAGCAGCCGAAGAACTCAACTGGCCACCCGAGCAACAAGCACGAGTCCTCAACGCCTATCTGCCGGTGCTCAATCAGAAGCTGGAACCATGATGTCTCTCTCCCCCGAAATCTCAACTGCTGCCGGTCTTGTATGTGGTCGATGGGAGAAGACCGTCGCGGTGCTCCGCGGCATTCCCTACGCTCAGCCGCCGATCGGGCCACGGCGGTTTCGGGCCCCTGTTCCGGTGCTGCCGTGGGATGGTGTCCGCGATGCATTGGAGTTCAGTCCGTCGGTGCCGCAAGGGGACTGCGTGATGTCGTCGGAGGATGGTGATTGGCTGACTCTCAATGTCTGGTCGCCTGATCTCGGGGCGGCCCGGGTGCCGGTGATGGTGTGGATTCATGGCGGTGCATACCTGGAGGGGACCTCGGGGAATCCGCATACCGAAGGTGCGACGCTTGCCGCGAACGGTGTTGTGGTGGTCAGCATGAACTACCGGGTCGGGGTGGAGGGTTTCGCGTGTATTGCTGGGGCGCCGGACAATCGCGGGATCCTCGACCAGGTCGCCGCGTTGCGGTGGGTGCAGGAGAATATCGCTGCGTTCGGCGGGGATCCGGGCAATGTCACGGTATTCGGGCAGTCCGCCGGCGCGGGTTCGATTGCGGCGTTGCTCTGTATGCCGATGGCGGCCGGGCTGTTTCGGCGTGCGATTACGCAGAGTGTTCCTGGGACTTTCTTCTCGCCGGAGCTCGGCGCGGCGATCTCGGGAACGATCGCTGCGGAGTTGGGGTTACAAGCCACCGTTGACGACTTGTCGCCGATTCCGCCCCGCACGCTGATCAGGGCGATGGGCGAAGTCATCCGGACGATGCCGGATTTCGTCGACCCGTGGGGTCCGATGGCGCTGACTCCGACACCGTTCTCACCCGTGGTCGATGGCGACACGCTCCCCTACGCGCCCTGGCAGGCGCTTGCTGATGGAGCTGCGCGCGGAGTCGATCTACTGGTGGGGCATACCCGCGATGAATACCGGCTGTTCATGCCCAGGCCCGGCAGTCACGTGACGGATGAGCAATTGTCCTCCGCGCTCGATCTTCTCGCGCCTGCGTCCGATGCCGGTCTCTCGTATCGCGGGGCCTTTCCCGAAGCCGGTCGCGACGAACTGTACGAACTCGTCAACTCGGACTGGCTCTTTCGAATACCCAGCCTGCATCTCGCCGAGGCCCAGCATGCAGGCGGTGGGCGGGCGTGGATGTACGAACTCTCGTGGGCTTTCAATCTGGCTCAAGGCGCCTCACACAGCCTCGACGTGCTACTGGTGTTCGGGACCCTGACCGACGACGAGATCCGCAAGCAGCCGACCGCCATACCGAGCGCTATGGACGAGGCGCCCCGTGTGGCCCGCCAAATGCGTACCGACTGGCTGAACTTCGCTGCCAAGGGCGACCCTGGCTGGTCCACGCACGAGCCGGCCAGACGGGCGACCCGAGTCTATGCCACGGACCCGATCGTGCGGCCCTACCCAGAAGAACGCTCGCGCCTCATCTGGCAGGCACACCGGTTCGACACGCAGGAATTGTTGTCGCGGAAGGACTCTCCGCGCTAGCCGATTGCGACGAGTAGGCGGCGGAACTCGCGGCGGTCGTGTTCGGTGAGGCGGGCGAGGACTCGGCGTTCGGCTTCGATCACCTTTGGGTCGAGGCCAGCGAGCATGGCGGTGGCCTCGCGGGTGAGGGTGGCAGGCAATGATCTTCCGGAGAGGACGGTGGCGGGGCGGGTGACCAGGCCTCGGTCTTGTAGCTCGCGGATCACCTTGTTCATTGCTTGTGGGGAGACGCTGGCTTCGCGGGCGAGTTGGGCGTTGGAGGCGCCGGGGGTTTGGGCGAGGAGGCGGAGGCAGAGGTATTCGGGGAATGCGAGTTGCAGGGGTTCCAGCACGGTGGTGGCGACCTCGGCACGCAGGGCTGCCGCGACCCGGTGCAGGAGGTAGCCGAGGGGTTTGTCCTCTAAGCCTTCCATGTCAACCATATTGACATATATCAACCTCGTTGAGATAGAATGGGGTGCATGACGAGTTCATCAAGTAACGCGTTATTCGAATCCGCTTATCGTGGTCAGGCCCCCGAAATGGGTGGCGGGGAGCGGCCACCGTGGAGCATCGGGGAACCTCAGCCCGAGATCCGCGCACTCATCGATGCAGGTAAGTTTCACGGCGAGGTCCTCGACGCCGGCTGCGGGGAAGCCGCGGCATCGCTCTACCTGGCCCAGCGTGGTTTCACGACCGTGGGCTTGGATCAGTCTCCGACCGCGATCGAGCTCGCCCGCGCGGAAGCCGCCGGTCGCGGTGTGAGCGGCGCGAGCTTCGAGGTCGCCGATATCAGTTCGTTCACCGGCTACGACGGGCGCTTCGGCACCATCGTCGACAGCACGCTGTTCCATTCCATGCCAGTCGAATTGCGGCAGGGCTACCAGGAGTCGATCGTCCGCGCGGCGGCTCCCGGCGCGTCGTATTTCGTGCTCGTTTTCGACGGCACCAGCGTCCCCGGAGGTCCGGCGCACCCGGTCACCGCCGAGGAACTGCGTGACGCGGTGAGCCCGTACTGGGCGATCGACGAGATCCGCCCGGCCCGCATCCACGCCAACGTCCCCGAAACCTTCCAGGGCTTCAAGGATTTCGCCGGCAGTGATATCCGGGACGAGGGCAACGGCCGAAAGTCCGTGCCCGCCTGGCTGTTGTCGGCCCACTTGGCCTGACAGTCGCAGTACCCGGACGGCCCGGAGGTCAATGGCGACCTCCGGGCCGTCCGCGTTTCAGCAGGCGCTGTGCGCGGGCGCCTCGAACAGCAGCATCTCCACGATGCACGCCGGGTTGGCCGATCCACTCGACGAGCCCGTGCTGCCGGCGACGGTCGTCGCGGCCGGATTGTCGTTCGGGCCGGTCGCCGCACCAGCGGTTCCGGCGCCGATCCCCATCGCCGCGACGGCAGCAATGCCGACCGACAGGGAGGCGACGGCATGTCGAACAGTCTTGCGGGCCATAGTAATTCCTCGAATCCAAGAGCCGAGCCGGCCCGAACGCGACCGACGAACAGCACTGTACATCAATGGAACGTGAATCCTTCACAATTCGCCGATGCCCGTCAGTAGTACTGCACCAAACAGAACTCATGCCCCTCCGGATCCGCCATCACCACAACGACCCCCTCGTCATAGTCATGCCGCTCCCCCGTGAACGAACCCCCCAACCCCACAACCTCCCCCATCCCCACCCCGATGTCGTCCACCGCCACATCAAGATGCACCCGCACCTTCCCCCGCTTAGCCTCACCCACCGGCTGAAACACCAACCGAGGCTCCACATCCCCCGGCTCCCCCAGATAAACCCACCCATCCTGAGACGGCCCCCGAGGCCGATCCAACAGCGCACTCCAAAACGCCGCCACCCGCTCCACATCAACGCAGTCGATCGTCACCCCAACCCAACGGTTCGTCATTTCGTAAGCACTCCCGTGTCGTGGCGCTGTCACCTGAATTGCCCTCTTCCCCAATACCTTCCGGGATATCCGAGTACCGGAAAGGCATCAGAGCAAGCGTCAATCTAACCTCTCGTGCCGCAGCTTCTCCGGCTGCCCAGCGAAACCGCCCCGGCGGCTTGACAGTCAGCAACTCCGCGAACCTGGTCACGGCCACGGGTGAACCACCGAGATGACCAAGATTCGGAGTGATCACGATTCCTGCATCCAGCCGCCTGACCACGTTCAACAGCTCGCGAACTCCCTCGTCGATGCGGTCGGCCACCACCACCGCACCCACCCGAAGGTTCTGCTCCACGGCACGCTGGTGCGCGTAGAACTTCGTCCAATCGAGCCGAGCCTTGGTCGCAGCAAGCGGCCGGTATATGAAGATAACTGCCTTGTCAGGCGGCCTCCGCGGTGCGTCGCTCACGCTCTCCCCTTGTCGTCATTGGCTGGTTGGGCCGAACCCGAACTCCGGCTCCTGGAACTCTTACTCAGAAGGTATGAAGAACGCTGGGACGCTTGAACTGTGCCGAGGACGCTTATGCAGACACTTCAAATGCGACATGTGTCCTCGATACGTTCCGTAAAGTGCATCTATGACTCAGCGCCTGCAGTCAGCCATGCTCAGGGCGGGATTCGACTCCGCCGCGTTGGCCGCAACCGTTGGCGTTGATGTGAAGACGGTCAATAGGTGGCTGGCAGGTCGTGTCCCGCACCGCCGTACGCGCCTGGATGTGGCTCAGGCCTTGGGTGAGACCGAGGATGGGCCTTGACCCCGGAAGTTGGACACGGGGTTTGTGATTACGCGGCTTGAGCCATGTTATCGGGTGCGTGAACGGATTCGTAGTCGGCGGGGCTGAGATAGTCGCAGTAGGAATGCCTTCGTCGGGTGTTGTATCGGGTGACCCATCGAAACACCGCCAACCGCGCCGCTCGGGCCGATTCCCACCGCGACGCGCCCTGCAACGTTTCCCGTTTCAGCGAGGCATTGAACGATTCGGCAAGGGCATTGTCCGCGCTCGTGCCCACCGCGCCCATCGACTGTGTAACACCAAGTTTCGTGCACAGAGCAGCGAAATCCTTTGAGGTGTACTGACTTCCGTGATCGGAGTGAAAGATCGCGCCAGCGAGGCTGCCGCGGGTCAGTGCGGCGGCGCCCAGGGCGTCTTCGACGAGTTCGGTGCGCATGTG